>JAEOSL010000177.1 GCA_016840385.1 Candidatus Thorarchaeota archaeon
CACCCCATGATTCCGGATGATCATAAATTGAAAGAAATTCTGAAGGTTCAGTGGAAGCTAACACACCGGCCATTAACACTGGATACTTGGCAGCCTCAACTATGACTCCAGGTGGACTAAAGGCAGTGAGGTGCCTATTTGCGACTGGTTGTCCAAATTGCATCTGAGTCGTTTGAATGTGATCGAGAGCCATTTAGCATACCCCCGGGTGAAGGTGGACCTGACTAGTAGAAAGCGCTCCGCGCTAAGTTGCTTCTTACACATATACTTACTATCAAATAGATAATTGAATAGGTGAGAGAGATAACCGAAAGTAAATTTGTTCAATTCTTCTTCATAAATCCTTAAATCAAGGCTATAGTTTCTTCTAGTCTAGTGCTGCATATGGTCGACATAAAGAATCAGATTGAAGATTACCTGGATCTCCTAAACATGAGCCACACATGGAATTCAAAAGAACGATTCTTTGAGTTGGTCTTCAGTGAGCGAAAGGATGAGAAGACAGCAACTCCTGATGATTCCAATACGTTCCAATATACAGTCTATGTCAAACCTGGGTCTAAGTGGATTCAAATCTACACTGAGGTGTATCCACTTCGTGATATACCTGACAAGAAACGAGATGATGTCTTTCTAGAATTACTCCTTGCCAATCGAAAATATGCAGAGGTCTGTTTTGATTATGATAAGTCAAAGAAATTTATTGGAACTTCTCAGGAAATGATGGTTCAGGGTTTGAATTTTGATGGCTTCAGAGAGGAATTCCTTGCTGTTCCTTGGGCTGTGAAGAAATTCTGGTTCGAAATTGCACCCAAGTTCGGTCTCAAATGATGAAGCATATTTTGGTTATTCCAGAATTCTATCCTTCACTCGCTTGACCAATGTCTGAAACAGTTCTTGTGGATTGTCAACTTCTGTGAATCCACCTGTATACGCTTCAGCACTCCCTCCACCTCTCCCTCCTAGATCATCTACAATTGCTGCGATGTAGTGAGCTGCGTCTTTTGGCAATCCTTTTGTCCACAATACGATGTTAGTTTTCTTCCCCGTGGTTAAGAATAGAGTGACTGATGGTTCCTCTAGCTTGAGTTCCTTAATCAGGTGTCTAGTTGTCGATATTTCAAAACCAGGTAGATACTCATACCAGAAGGTGATGTCGCCCAATTGTTCTTTGCTGGGTCCCTCTCTCAATAACTGAAGTATTTTCTCAATTGCTTCTTCATAGGATTCTTGAAGAATTTTTGATTTTTCTAAGATTGCACCAAGTTGTTCCATCTCAAAGGGATAGCTAGATTTTCTTGTCAATGCCATATTGTAGATTTCTGCAAGTCTGTTAACTGCAATCGCTCCAGAAACAAAGTCGACGTGTGTATTTCCTTCTTGGGCTTTGACATCGATGATTTTGAACAGACGAATATCACTTGTATTGGTCACATGAATTCCAGAGCAGGCTGAACTATCAAACTCGCCAACGTTTACCAACCTGATCATATCGTTCTTTGATGTGACTCCTTCTCTTGCTCTAACGGTTTCATCAACATCCCCTGCTGTAACCACTTTAGTTGTTACATAGATTGAATCCCGAATCAATTCATTGACTTCAGTTTCAATTTCCAAAATCTCTTCCAATGGGATTATTTTCCCCTCGAGAACAACTGTTCCATGAACTCCATCTACCCATATCTTACCCAGTTTCAATTCAGGATATTTCTTCTTCATAGCACCAACAAAGATGTGTTCTGCTGTATGATTGGTCATCATTGCTTTCCGCCATGACATATCGAGTTTCAGGATAGCTTTCCCTTTTCCGTTAGTTGGTGAGTTTTTCATGACGAGCACTATGTGGCCATCATGGAGTATTGTGTCGATGAACTCATACTTTTTCTCACCTATCACTAAAATCCCTCTATCTCCAGCTTGGCCGCCACCTGCTGGTTTTGCAACCTGCTCTTTGATTGTTATGTGAAAGTGTCCATTTGCCTCCAGAATTGATTCGATTTCAATATCGAATTGATCTTTCATTGGATCTGTCCAGTAATACGGTTGCGAGCTCATCGTTTTTTCACTAAGTCTATCAATACAATGCATTCCTTTTGAATATGGTCGATTGCTAATAGTGGTCAACACTTCAGCCGAAACCGATATAGCGCAATCACATCACACACAAAACGCTTAGAGGATAAGAGAGGACAGGAATAATGTTCAAATTCTTGAAATCAGACCCACTGAAAAAGGCAAAGAAGCTCGTTGACAAAGCTCTGGACGAGTTAGAAGATGGTTACCCCGATTATGCGAGCACTGCGTATGAGAAAGCAGCTAGAATATTTCATAAAGAGGAAGAGGTTGATTTTGCTGTCAAGTACTTCCGTGAAGCTGCTTATTGTGCACTGGAATCTGAAGACCACTACCGTGGGGCTGAATTGAAAATTTCAGCTGCTGAATGTCTTTTCCTAGAAGGGCGCTATGATGAGGGGGCAAGCTTGTATTCTGAAGCCTCTGATCATTTTCACCGTGAAAAGAAGAGACGCGAATCCAATAGGTCTCTTGGAATTTCGATTATTGGATATTTGGGCGCCAGAAACTTTGCTACCGCAACTAATCTACAGAGAAAGGCAGAGAAACGGATATCTGAAACATCTGCGAAGACAGATTCCAACTATAATCTTGCCAAGATATGCGTCAGTATTTTGTGTGAAGGCTCTGATGTCGAGAAGAAAATCTTCGAGAAAGCTGCAGGTGGTGCGAAACCAACTACTGCTGAAGAAACATTGGTGAACTTCGTTATTAACTCTGTAAGACTTGCTCTTGACACTGAAGTTACATTAGACTGGGCAGGGAAGGCGTTAAGCAATGTGCCTGTCAAATCAACGGTTGAGTTGGAACTTCAATACAAATGCCCTGCTGATGTTCACGTAATCGACCACCGAATTTCTCTCTCAAATAGTATCATTATTTCTAATGAACCTGAATTTCGAAATCCACCATCTAAACAAGAATCTTGGGTCATACAGTTCAAACCCGTGTTGAGTGGAGATGGAATTGTTGGCCCCTATACTGTCACCCTTGAAGGTGATCAGGTTCTCGTTCACAAGCATAGTAATGTCATCAATTTCAACATCGCACGAGCTCCATCCGATTTGGAACTCAATCTTTCACCAGAACGGGTTTCTTGCAGTCTCAGTGATGAAGCAGGATTTGAGATTGAATTGAAGAATAATGGTGATGGACCTGCTGACAAAGTCCATGTACGATTTGAGTTATCTGAAGGATTGGAGATATCTCTAGGAAGTGAAGAGAAGACGATTAACTTCATCGGAAGTGGAGACAATATTCGATTCCAAATCTTCGTTCGAGCAATAAGTCAGGGTGATGAACTAATTACAGTTCATGCTGTAGATGGTAGAACAGGTCAAGAAGTTTCACGGACTTCAATGGTGAGAGTAGGTTAAGTCCTACTTTCTCCGTTTCTTTCTTTCTGCATCTTCTCTGATATTCAAGCAGGCTCCCATGACTTCTTGGATTGCCTCTTCTTCGTTGAAAGCCTTGAAAAGCTCATCTGCATCATCAAGCTTGTTTTCTGCAAGATTACAACTGAAATCTAAAAGTGTGTGAAGCCAGTCCCATCGGGTTCTACCTATGATCTTCTTGGCTTTCTCAATTCGTTCCTTAGCCTTGTCCATCTTCTCGATGGTTGCAAAGCCCATTGCTGCCAGGGATAGATCGATGACAGCTCGCTCAGCATTTCCGTCGTCAATTGCTTTCTCAGCAGCTTTGTCGTAGAGGTTACCCATATTTTGGGCTGCTGTAAGGAAATACTCTGTGTTTCCGGTCTTGTGACATGAGTAAGCTGCCCAGAGGTAAGCTTGAGCTGCAGTTTCTGTCATCCTCTCAAGAAGCGCTTCTTTGGCCGCATTTTCATAGAGAGTAAGAGCGGTTGAAAAATCACTGACATTGCGGTACTGTGTTGCCGCTTCCATGTACGCGGTTGCTGCAGCTTTGTGGTCATCTTTTCCTACACTTTCTTCTGCATACATGTGATAGTACTCTGCAGCCTTCTTTGTCATGTCAAGTACTCGATCGAGATAACATGATGCTGCCTGTTTGAATTGATTCGCTGCTTGATAATAATTCTCAGACTCTAAGAATTCATTTGCAAGACGTTCCCATTGAGTGCATTCGTCTTCCATGTGACTCGACCTTTTAGCTTGGATACTTCTACTCTAGACTGGTCTAGAGCGTTCTTAACTCACCTGTGCTGCACAAATATGTTGTGCCGACGTAGGTGTTACAAAATATCGACAATCTTGGCAGGTTATTTGCCCATTTCATCAAGCAATTCCTTGGCTCGTTCTACTTTGACGTTCTTCTCTTTGACAAGTTTCTCTGCGATAATATCTACTTGTTCACCACGAGCTCCTGCAGTTGCTGCAACGTTACGAGCATGAAGTGCCATGTGTCCC
>JAEOSL010000089.1 GCA_016840385.1 Candidatus Thorarchaeota archaeon
TATTACCCATGTCAAAGCTAACAATACGGCTAGCTGGTCTACGATGGATATACTTCTTCCTCACGAAGGCGGGTCTGTCACATTCTCGATAACATTGTCCGGGACGCTTTCCCATATTTCATTCACCTAATATTGATGGTCTTGAGTAGCTAAACTCAACGCTTCCGCAAGAAGTTTCAATAAAAGGATTATGGAGTGGATAGGGAATTCTTTTGGGAGTGTGTCAAAAACAACCATTTGCACGGACAATTGCTGGAAATATGGGCATAAAACTACCCAATCTGAAGAATTTGTGCGAAAGAAACTCTTGATTGGGACTAGTATGCTCCGTGAGTGTTTCTAACTTTTTCTCCTGATGAACACAACTAAGATAATTATGATTGTAGGAATTGACACTGCAGCTAATATTATGAGAAAATCGATTGCTTCCAAGTATAATTCATCATCAATGGTCGTGAGTCTTACAGAATCCTCTTCAAAAGCACTCATATTTAGATTCCAAATAGCAGTTCTCGATGAAGGATTATCGACAATCATAGAAGAAGGGGTCGGTGCGAAAGTGAAACTGCGTAGTCCATTCAGATTTATTAGATTCATAGTAACTACTTCATACGTATTACCACTCCATGAATGAGCAGTAGCAACAAAGTATCTGAACGTTATTCCATTGTCATATTCTGAACTTCCCAAATCCATTCGAACTGAGATATTGGTCAGAATTCCTGCATCAAGTGAGCAATTGAATGTGAAAAAATCAAGAGTGTCCCAAGTAGCAGTTTGTGTTTCGTTCTCGCTGATAAGATCATCATAGTCATGAATGACATAAGGGAGAGATAACTGATTGTCCAGTATCTGTACATCAAAATCATCGGTGAACCATTCATTTGGACAAGCTAGACCGATTGTTGCATTTTGGGTATCTGGACTAAGGAAGGTATAGACTGCATCCATGCTAATATCATAATTATACGTGGCAAATAGAACATGGGTTCGCTCTATTGTGATTGTTACAAGAGCTTCTGGCATGGACATATTGCTATCCAATATCAGGTATCCATAACTATCTGTCACATATATCGCAATCGGGTTAGCTGTTGTTTCAAGAATGGTAATATTGCATAACGAACTCACTAGCAATAAGACTGTAATTCCAATAACTAATCTTCCACTTTTCCTTGACAAGCACTATTCCCTCCTGATTCAGCGCTGCGTCCTACTGAATACTATGTTGAATATTGATATGAATCTAGTTGTGTGAGAAGGCACAATCTAGGGAATGATACTTTATTGGGACTAGAGCCTTGAGCTCGTTCCCATACACAATGAGTGTTTCTTGATGAGCACCATCTCATACAGAGGGCGGCTCTACTAAGAATTTTGAAACCGAATTTCAATCTTTAATCAAGATTTATCTTGGTATTGTTTCTAAACTAGAAATCATGGAGAATGGGGTATGAAAGTCAAGCTAATCTATACAAATATTGATGATGAAGAGAAATGTATAGAGTTTCCAGAAGATGTGGAAACGATAAAACTTAGTGGAAATGATATAGTAGAGATCGATCTTGCGCCTCTCCGTTCTTGTAGTTTCCTGCGTGAAGTCAGTCTGGATAGAAATCTGCTCAAGACCATTGACCTTACACCCCTTAGTTCATGTGCAGCTCTTGAGTTACTTGATTTGGAGCGTAACCTTCTCAATAAGATAGATCTCACTCCCCTCCAATCCTGTACTAACCTTCAAGCACTCCTTTTGTGGAGGAACCGGTTACAAAATATCGATCTCACACCTCTCAGTTCTTGTACTGGATTACGTCGATTATTGCTAAAAGAAAACCGTTTCCAGACCATTGATCTTACCTCTCTAAATTCCTGCACTAACCTTACTCTGTTGATCCTGAGCGAGAACAGACTCCGAAGCATTGATCTTACTCCTCTTAGTTCTTGTACAGCTCTTCAGTATCTCAGCTTGAGAGAAAACCAGATTCAGAGTATTGATCTTGCGCCTCTTTCTGCCTGTTCTGCCCTTCAAAGACTAGATCTAGGAGATAACTTGCTTGAGAGTATTGATCTTACTCCTCTTAGATTTTGTACAGATCTTGAAGCAATCCGTATCGATACAAACCAGCTTCAGACTATTGACCTTACGCCACTCAGTTCCTGTACTGCTCTTCAGGCAATCTATTTGGAAGGAAATAGAATCAAATCAGTGGACCTCTCCCCCCTCCCTGCTGACGTACTGGTAAGAATTAGTAGAGATTATGAAACAACAACTTAGCATTATACCTCAATCGTTCCTTAAAATCGCAAAAAGAGGATTCCTTGATGAGCACCATCTCATACAGAGGTAATCTAACATCTGGGAATTACATCGGAAAGAGTGAAACTTCAAAGTTCGTTTCAAAGACTGTCGAATTATCATCCAAATTGGTGAAACGAATTGCCCAGACATATTCACCGATGGAACCCACACCATGATATCCGCTGGTGTATTTCGTGCCTGTTGGATCCCAACCACCCCCACCACCATACCCCCAAAATGAATCCATCTTTTCAGTGTCATTGAGTGACATAAAACTAGTCAACGAGAGAGGTGCATATCCAAATTCTAGTATGATGTTGTCTACGTTTTTGTTGTGACTAATTAAGACACCGTCAACACCAACTCCACAATCCCTATTGCTATCATCAATTATGAACGATTTAGCAAACCATTCACCGCTGCCTATTGTGATACTCTCTCCTGGACTCGAAAAGATTACCACTGGTTGCCATAGGACCATCAGGAAGATGCTCGGACCTACCAGTATCAAAATCACCACTGAGATGAGACCGATGTAAAGTAAGCGCGGCCTTTTACGTGATGTTTCTTCCACTAAGATCCATCCTTAGAGATTTCTACTGAACTATTAGATTTCGGAACTTATGTACTCTTAGATATCCTGTTTCATTCTTGCAATATTTGTGCGAAAGAAACTCTTGATTGGGACTAGGGCTTCGTGCGCGTTCCCAATATACAATGAGTGTTTCTTAATGAGCACCATCTCATACAGAGGGCGGCGTTACTATCGCCCAACTCTTGTGGAACTACATCGGACTAATCGTAATTACAAAGTCGGTCTCAATGACTGTTGAATTATTTTTCTCATCGATGAAACGAATAGCCCAAACATATTCACCAACGGTACCTAGAGGAAAATATCCACTGGAGTAATCTATGCCTGATTCACCCCAACCACCCCAACTGCTAAACCCCCAAAAAGATTGCCTCTTTTCAGTGTCATTGAGTTCCGTGAAACTGGTCAATGAGAGAGGTGCATATCCAAATTCTATCCTGATTTTGTCTACGTTGTAGTTATGACTGAGTAGGACACCCTCGACACCAACTCCAAAATCGGTATGATCACTATCAATCGTGAATGGCTTAGCAAACCACTCCCCACTATTCATTGGGATACTCTCTCCTGGGCTTGAATATATGACCTCTTTGTAGCCCGGAAATACAGGGAACATTCTGACGATTGCCACACTCACCAATATCAGAACTATTACTGAGATAGTACCAATGCAGAGTAAACCTCGTCTTCTAGATGACCCATCGTTCACTATTACCCCTCACCAGAGATTTCTACATAACTTGGAGGTTTCAGAACTTATGTACTCTAGGATACCCTGTTTCATTCTGTGCAGAAGATGGATTGATAACCTTTCGAGACTATAAGTAGCAAGGGATTCGTCAAGACTCTCAAAAGGAGTGAATAGTCGTGGGAAAGAAAGGTGTCGCAGTTGGTGTTATAACGTTCCTATTAGGCTTGTTGATCTTTGTTGATGATTTACATGATTTTGTACCGGGTACAGAATTCCTACATTTTCTACCAGATTTTGACCCATACATCATCGGTGGATTTCATTTACACCATCTATACTTAGGAATCGTAATCATGCTAGTTGGATTGTATATAGCCGCAAAGTTCGATGAGTGAATGAGAAGAACTACTCTTCGATCTTTACTCGAGGTTCAGCAACGACCTGTATAGGATGTGATTTCTTTTGAACAAGCAAGAACTGGATTCGTGAAAGCTAGAAATTACACGAGAATGGAGAACATTGTGTGAGAGCGGAAAAATCACGTAAGAGTTATAGGTAACCTATGCAATACTCGCCTTTTGAAAATATTCGTTAAAAGAGGAGAAACAAGTGGTATACAAATCTGTGAAATCAAAAAAAGCTGCATATCTATTCGTCATTGCAGCCATCCTTGAAGGGATCCAAGCCATCGTAATTACAGGAACTAGTAGTATAAGGTGGTGGGCCCCCATCTTTGGTCTTTTCGCTGTCTTATTCCTCGTAGCCGCAGGAATGGCAAGGTTTGGACTAGGATACGCTGCAACAACTCAAAGGAGTGTCGGAGGAGGATGGTATCGTGAATCGGTGGAATTTGCAGATGCTTGTATCTGTGGATTCACCATGGGTATTGCAGTCTTCATTGTTACAATAATGAATGTGCCCTTCCCACAGGGACTCCCTGGTGGATTAGCTGGGATTTTTGCTTTCACCGCGGGGATATTTGCACTGAGAAATGCAATGAAGAAGGGAGTCTATGATGCAGCACCAGGAGCTCCTGTTCCTGCTCCAGCTCCGCCCCCACCTTCAGATTCCGTAACCTGTGAGTATTGTGGAAAGACAGGAGTTTCTCCACAAGCAACCTCATGTCCTAGTTGCGGCCAACCTCTTCAGTAGAACACAATCACGAGTAGTGAACCTTTGGAATCTAATCGTTCCCTAACTGTAACTGGTTCCAAATGAAATAAAACCATGTTCGGTATTCTTAATAGTAAGGAGGCCATATTAGGTCCAAGTGTGCGTGAACAAGGAGTGGTCTTTGGTTATGTCATTTGAGAACCTTCGATACATCATTTTTTGATTTCATGACAAAGCATTAGTCCTCAGAGTCGATCATTGCTTGTTTCTCATGCCTAGAGAGAGGTAGAAATCTGCGATGAACGACCGCAAGAAGACCGGTGTATTAATTATATTTCTCATGCTGAGTGTTGGTTTCATCATCATTGTACCAATTGTTCCATTGGTCGAGATGAATCTATCAAATGTTGACCATGACCCATCCCTCACCAAAGAGATTGATGAGAAGTGGGAAGAGATAATGAATGGTCCACATCCAGAGAGCGTTCTTGATTCAACTCTGGCGTCCTACCTGAACACTGGGAACCTACCGGATGATGTATCCACGAGTCCCGCAGGAGATGTTGGTATTCTGATGGCGGTTTCAAATGATATTGATTCGCAAGAACTTGCAGAGCTCGTTGACATTATTTGGAAGGTGAACTTCGGAAGTGGAGTCCTAGTCAATGCTTACATCGACTCACCCAACACACTATCAACCATTGAGGATCTTCATGGGGTTTCCAGAGTCTGGGCCGATTTCCTGCAGGAGGATAAGATTGCAGGAAATGAGGTTAAGCCCCTTCGACAAGAACCTCCCCTTGAAACCAGCCCACTAATGAATGATATTAAGGAACAGATAGGTGTGGATGATGTTTATGATTTAGGCTATGATGGTGGTGGTGTCAGGGTTGGTATTATTGGTTCAGGGATTGATTTCACTCATCCCGATTTAGTGGATGCGTTGGACCAATTTTGGTCAGATGGTTTGCTAAATTGCTTTGATCCCACGGGACAAGGCATAGGTCTCAATCCCTATAAGATCAATGCAACTCCGTTAGACAATCCAGATGCCTATCTTGCAGCTTCTGAGTATAATTGGTTGAGCTATACAGTTGGTGGAAAGACCTACATGAACTGCACGAGTAGAGGTCATCTATGGGATCCAGAGGTCAACTCTGAGTTCGGAATACAATCGCTAAGAGAGTATTTCCTCTGGCACTACGTTGACATCTGGTTTGACGGTACGTATCCTAGTGAGGTTGACTTTTCAGACTTTATTGAAGATGTTCTCTTCCAAGACTTTGAACTTACAGATCCATCCACTACTAGCGGGAGTCAATACTTCTACAATTGGACAGACACCGATAATCAGACGATACCCTTCTACTATACAGGGTATTTCTACGAAGCAAAGACAGCACCTTATATGAAAGTCTTCGCCCCGATATTAGTTCTGAATGCAAACACACCAGGTGAGCGGGTTGTTGTAGATTGGAATACTACGCGTTCATGGACTGACTTCTGGGCATGGGGCTTTGCAGCAACTGATACAGGGATCGACTTCAGTAATTCTATAGAGTGGGACTATTATGCAAACATGGGCGATTGGAGTTTTGTAGATGACCTCGCTGCAGACGCATGGTACAAGCCCGGAATAGCAGACCGCCTTATCATGGCTCATGACTATGACGGTGATGACATTGTTGACTTTGGTCTAGGTGTTTTGGCTACTGTCTGGGATTTCGCATATCATTCAGGAGTTGTGGAAGGTATTGGAGATGGTGGTAGAGTCATCGGCGTCTTCTACGATCATGGTAGTATGGGTACCGCCTCGGCTGGGTTAATAGCAGGTAGGGGGATCTTAGAGTATCCAGTAGGTTCGGGTGGAACATACGAAAAACTATCAGGTATTGCTAATGATAGTCTCGTTCTTGGTGTGTATTGTAACAGCCTAAGTTCACTTCTTGCAGCTAACCTTTGGGCATCTGGATTTGATTATAATCCTAGTTCTGGATACTTTGAGTTTGATTGGGTTGGTGGATTTTCGGATGAACAACCGCACATGATGAACATTATTTGCAACCCAACTGATTGGAACCTTCAGCAATACAATGAATTCGATGAACCAATATCACTCTTCTTTCAGGCATTGTCAGTGTCAGGGTGGGTGGATCCAGAACATCATAGTGCACTCTTTGTATTTCCAACAGGTGATTCAGGTCCAGGCTATGGGACAGCGACTCCTCCTAGCGCGCGGTCAATACTTCAGGTTGGCGCTAGTACTAATTGGCAATCATACGAGTCACTCTATGGACCAGACCAAGGATTTGATCAGGTAGCTGACTTTTCATCAAGGGGACCTCTAGCTTCAGGTTTCGTGAAACCAGATGTTCTCGCTCCTGGAATGGGATATACGATTCATCCGAATTATGGAGAATTCATCTATAGAAACTATGCAGCAGACCATTATGGTACGCATGATTATCAGTTAGTTTCAGGAACAGGAGTAGCATGTTCAGTTGCAGCTGGTGTTGCAGCACTTCTCTACGAGGCGTACTATGACCATAATGGAAATAAGATGAGCCCTGGGAATGCGAGGCGGTACATTCAAACAACAGCAGTTGATTTAGGCTACGATGCTTTTACTCAGGGACATGGTCGAATTGATGCATATTCAGTTGTAAGACTAACAATTGGAGTTTCGGGATACTACACATTCTTTTCTATGGATTCTGGAACAAACTATGCATCAGTCATGAATTCATCTTGGAATTCTCACATGAGACCATACGATGAGGAGGTCTTATTCGATGATATTCAGCGGTTGTGGGAACAAGACTCCTCGTTATACTTTGGATGGGTTGAACCAGGAGAAACTGTATCAATGACCATGATGGGATACACATCAGATTGGAGTAGTGTCGGATATCCTGCCTACGATATGGCTGCTGTACATTATACAGAACAAAATCTGTTTCATGATGTTTGGACAACACACACCTACCAGGAATCCACGTCAACAGGTTCTCCAGTTACTCGAGAAGGCTACCAAATTCTCCAATCAGTGATGGGGACAGATTATGACACATTCATCAATTCCAGATATGCAACGATACTCATCAGTGGAAACCAGGACTCTTTTGCGGGCACTGATTCATGGGCAGCTGTGTTCGATTGGGTAGACGATGACCCAACAAATGGGGTTCCAGATTTCTACAGTGGGAGTGCAGGTGATGAATTGACAAGGGTCCAATATGGAGAGATGACAAAGAATGTCATCAAGATGGACTTGGCTCATCCTGATGGAATTGGGAATCTCTTTACAGACGAACCCATAATCATGATTCATGACGGAGAGAATCCGAATATTGGTGGTAATGATCTTGAGGTCACTATAATCTCATGGGGACTTCAGACTGATAGTGAAATAATACTTGCAGCAGGTGGAGACACCGATGAAACAAACATAACACTCAATGTATCTCTTGATGCTGAGATAGGTGTTCATCAGGGATTCATCAATGTTAGCGGACTCAGAATGGTTCCATACTCTTACGTTGTAAAAACAGTTATCGATTCGCCTCATGGAGAGGGAATTGTTGTAGGAAGTGGTTATGGTAGTGACTGGAATCCTTACGAGAATAGTTATGTATCAATCCCATCCAACGGGATGCTTACTACGAATACTGGAGATCATCAGTCCTATATCTTAGAAGTAACTAGACCCTCTGCAGACTATCTAGGTGTAATCTTGGAATGGTTCGGACAGGATAATGATTTTGATGTTTCAATCTTCGAATCAGATGGATCTTTTTTGGGCTCATCTGTCAGTGCTGTAAAGACAACCGATTCTGCAACTGCAAAAATGGTCGCTCTTCCAGCTGATCCAGTTGGAGATTACATCATTATTGTGAGAACAAATCAAATCAGTGAAGCAACGAATCCAGCTCCTTTTACATTGAAGTTCTATCTTTATGACTATCTTCCAGGTCACACATTTAATGGAGATTGGACCAGTAACGATTCACCCACACCAGAAACTCTAGCCTCGGATATAACAATGGTTGGAGATCATGTCACAATCAACACCGAATTCTCAGAGGCGAATTTACCCAACATGTCGTATTATGAGGTACTGAGGACCACTATCACAGCCTTCACAGGTCAAAATGTGTTTCGTTTTGGAAGTACAGCAATTGATTATGGAAACAATTGGCCATTTGACCCAACCTTGACTGACTCTTACTCGACCGAGATATTGACTGACATAGAAGCTGGTGAAACCGTGAAGCTGGAATTAGCACTAGGGAATCAGTACTCTGATTCAACCTTGATAGTGTATGAGTATCTAGGAGTTCCGCTAACAGGTAGTGACTTACCAATAATCACACTTGACACAAAAGGAATCAATGAAGGTGAGATAGGGTCCTTTGTTGCTGCTCATGATATGGATATCATCTGTTGTATATACTCACTCCCGTATACAGAAGTGGTCCATGATTCATATCAACTTCATGTAGATACCACCACAGGTGAAACATTCTCAGAGGACAGTCGCGATGTATCTTTTGATACATACAATTTCGGTTTGAATGGGACATATGCAATAAGTGTGGTTGGCTACACCGGATGTGGAATATACTATTCGTATCAGTATACATCTGTGGCAATTCAGAACTACTTCGCACCAAGTCTGGAAAACATCACCATCGTTACTGATGAGGAAGAAATAATTGCCAGCTGGACAGTGAATGACAGAAATGCTCACGAATCACACTACTTTGAGGTTCTCCTTTCTTCAGATGGTGGAGCAACGTACGAGGTCCTTATACAACCTTCAGACCAAGGAACCCAGACATATTTCGTTTGGAACTGCACGGGGTATGAAGAGAGAAGTGACTATGTCTTCAAAATACGATGTTGGGACAACGATCCGTATCTCAATCCCAATCCCTCATCGACGGGCTACTGGCCTGGATTGTACACAGAAGCAACTACCAATCAATTCTCTGCAGGAATCGGGGCCACTACCACAACTACTACAACAACGGGGCCATTTGGCAGTGACATTCTGATATGGGTCATAACTAGTGTGGGGGTAGTTATACTGGTAGTCATCGTAGTAGTTTATTTGAAGAAACGTAAATGAAGACTATTTGGCTGTTCAGAAGGAGCTAGTTGAGCTCCTTCCATAGCTACCGTATGTTGGACACACTCGATAGACTATTACACCTGAGGAGTTAGTGGTTGTCCACAGTTGGGACAACTACCTGCTTACTCTTCGGTCTTCACCCGAGGTTCAGCAACGACCTGTATAGGATTACCTTCGGGGTCCTTTAGATTGAAGTATGAAACCATATCAGGAATATCAGTTATCTCGGTTGTTTCAATTCCTTTCCCTTGCAGGTATGTCTTACATACATCGAGGTCCTCAACATCCATAGTGAGTGTTCCAGAGCCCTGACGATGTTCACCATCTCGTATTAGATTGATACCTAGTCGTGCACCCTCAGCAGGTAATGCAAACTCAGCCCATCCAACCTCTGTTCCACCATCCCAAGTGATGTCAAAACCCATTATTTCGGAATAGAATTTCTTTGCACGATCAAAGTCTTTTACTTGATACTGGAAGTACACGGATCCTTTCTTGTACGGCATTGGCCATTTCTTATCGCCCATAGTAACCACCAGAATAGAAGGTATATTATGATTTAACTATTGTGAATTAAGATTGAACTCCAACAATCAATAGAGGAAATAAGATAGTTGCATCTCCAATTACGGTTTCGAAGTTGGACTCTGTTTGCATCTTCTGCCAGGAAATACCCTCAACAAGTGGAGCACCACCAAGACTGCCCCCTTCTGGGCGATCCAATGTGATCTGAACTGCCATATTGAGACCGCCCTTGAGGATTGTAGAGCCCATGGTGAAATGCTTCGTGAGACCACCCCCAAGCATGATTGCACCAGTTTTCTTGGTCTGGGTGACTATTTCGCCCAGAATTCGAAGATCTTTCACAAAATCAAGTGACAGTTTCTTAGTTGTACTGTAGGTGTAAAGATGAAATCCCAGCATCGAATCCATCAGTCCAGGAGAGAAAATTTGGACTCCTTTTTCTGCGGCTTGTTTCAAAATCGATGTATCATCATTGATTGTATGACCAAGTTCAGTTAGAAATTCGCTAGGAGCAAGAGTTGTCCTTTTTTCTTCGGGAAGACTATCGAGAAACGCATAGATTCCCTTCTCAAATTTCTCAAAGTCCTCTTCCTTCACGTAGATATCAGCAATACGACCCATCCCAGCCTCGCGTAGTTCAAAATCATCCTTCCCAGTGGGTACCCGATAATGAGCTCCTCCGTATGCCTCAACTAGGTCATGGACTATGTTAGCGCCACTCGTGACTATCGCATCTATTTTGCCACTCTTGATGAGATGACTGACTACCTTTCTTAGTCCTCCAGGAACCATTGGACCTGACATTGAGAGAAAAGTGAAACAGTCAGGATCTTTGAACATTCTCCGGATGATTTCAGTAGTTCTTCCAATACGACCTGCTCCAAGAACTCCCACTTTGTTCATAGCATCAAGAAAAGAATGTATCTCCTTGGATTGTAATGGATCGATATGATGAACTCTGTCCATAGTAGTCACCAGTCATCGAACCAAGGATTATGATGATAAGTGATTCTGTAAGAAAAGGGGAGAGGAGGCGAGCCCAGGTACAATTCCGGGAGGGCAAGACCCGGACCCGCGCAATCCAGAATAAACCCTATGAGTACTGATGCACCAGAGAGGTTCAGGTTTTTCACAGTATACTGTTTTCTAGAACAGACAGTAGCATCTTAGGGAGTAAACCGAAAGTATTACGGTATAGCGCTGTTCCATATGTTTAAACGCAAAAAACCGACTGAAATTTTATGCAGGCCTTCTTCAACCCAGTTTCATTGGTATTCATACTACAAGCTTTAGTCCTGCAGGCAGCTTGGCTCTATTTAGGTAGAATTTCACGAAATAGATACTTAATTGACATTATGAGTTTTCGCGCGCCATCTTCAAGACTATCAAGGTACTATAGCTGGCGAATCACTAGTTTTGAGAATGCATTTGGCGAAGGAGTTGTATTTCTCGTACTTCTGGTGTCTTCTCTATATACAGTTGGATTTTCATTGTTTCTCGTAAATGATGTTAATGGAGCTTTCTGGATAGTAGTCTTTGTTGTCTTCCTGTCTTTTCTGAGTGCGTTACAGCATTCTTGGAGAGTCAAGGAAGTTTGTGATGGTGAAGAAAGGATAAATTCAGCAATACTAATATCCACTGACAAGATTGGCGTAGCACGGAGGATGGTAGATGATCTCTACCTTCAGGGAGAAATGGGCGATGGAAGAACATGGTTTGCATTGTTCAAACTTGCTCAGAGACAAAACCAAGTCGGATGGGTAATCAGGGATGTGTTACTGGATAAAGGGAAAGAGGAAGATGCTCTTCTTCAAAGACGAAGTCCGAAATCAGGTCCTGATGATTCTAGCACAGACAATGGTCCTGAGATTGGTTAGCACATGAGTAAAAGAAAGTTCATTCAGTAAGTCTTATATCCGATTCCAAAGCGCGTTCACGAGAACTCCCATAGGAGGAACTCCGCATGTCTACAACCAAAGTATCAACTGGTCAAAAAGGTGTTGTCAGTAGTTATAGAAGAGGAAAGCACCTACAGCATACAAATCAGGTGATTTTGATATTCAATGAAACAAAGACCAGAGCGGGGGCTGCTGCACTTGTCGGTCGTAAGGTTAAATGGACCTCACCTCATGAAAAGGAATTTCTGGGTAAAGTGTTGGGACCACACGGTAACAGCGGTGCAGTTCGAGCTAAATTCCGCACTAACCTCCCGGGTCAGGCAATTGGAACACCGGTTGTCCTCATGTAGGACAATAACGAAGTTTTATCAAGAAAGCATCGGAAGTAGGGCTTTCGGGTCATAATGAGTGCGGTTCAACTGTAAGATACTTCTGTGTTCCATCTGTTTACTGCTAGTATCGCAAACTCTTCGTATTTTAGAAGATACACTAAGATATGTTCAAATGCAGGTAAAGGTTCAAGCATATGATTCTGCCAATCATCTTCTAGGTTACGATACCACCTATGTAACATTACCAGGGGGCGGTGGTGGCAAACCTGGTGGTGATCCAGTACCGATATAGTCGAAAGGGTTATTCGAAGATTACCCCTATCTGTGCTCAGGCAGATGATCTGAACTATGAAACGTATCATTGACTCACAGGTCAAGAGATCACATTTGATGGTCATTCTAGTTCTTATTGGATTAGTTCTCACAACATGCCCCTCTTTGGTGATTGTTTCTGGGGCTACAACAGAAAATCAAAATACAACAACTTGGATGGCAATGGATCAAAATTATACTAATGCAGCATTCAGTGATGTTGCATTCCTTAATGCGACTCATGGTTGGGTTGTAGGTCAATGGACTGGTGAAAGCTCTGGCAACGGTATCGTCATGTATACTAACGATGCAGGAGTAACCTGGGAAACTCAATTGAAGAATAACACCGTATACAATAGATATTCCCGCGTTGATGTTCTCGATGATGATTCAGTCTGGGTAACTGCACAAGATGGACTCTATCATTCTACCGACTGTGGAGAGACATGGGAGAAACATGCAGTCTATGATGGTTCGAGCTTAATGCTCTTTGTGAAATTCATTGATGAGCAGCATGGATGGACTGCGACCAATGAAATATTGTACAAGACCACTGATGGCGGTAATAACTGGACTGAAGTATCAGGATGGTCATTTAATGATACACTTCGGTACTTGTGGTTCTCAACCTCCAATGAAGTATGGGCTATTGGTTTCTTTGGTATCTATCACAGTACCGATATGACTGAGACTTGGACCCGTGTGTACGATTATGGTGGGTGGTCACTCTCCATGCTAGATGATGGTGAAGGTTGGGCTGTGAGTGATAGTGCTCTGATGCATACATCAACAGGCACCGATTGGAATGATCTCCCAATCCCAGGACGTGCACCATTTCGTGGTTTCACTCCACCTTACTTCTCTGATATTTTCTTCATTGAGGACAATGGATGGATTGTGGCAAGTGAGATACCCATCATGCATACACCTGATGGCGGGAGTACGTGGTACGCACAGAGTGCTTCCATACAGATCAATCGTCGTTTAAATGCGCTTGATTTCCTGAACAGCACCTATGGATGGGCAGTTGGAGCTGATGGTGCGATACTGAAGACAACA
>JAEOSL010000090.1 GCA_016840385.1 Candidatus Thorarchaeota archaeon
GATATCACTCAATGCTCCTGACCCTGACACCTATCTTAGATTATGTCAACCGAGTTTTGGGAGAATGACATTTGACTCCATGCTTGAGTTTGCTGAACGATGCAAGCCTTTGATGCGTGTCGAATTATCTGCAGTTGATATCCCTGGTGTAGACATGGATGCATGCAGAAGTATTGCTGACAGATTAGGTGTAGAATTTCGACAACGAGTTTTCAAGGGACCCGAGGGTGCATTGGACGGTATTTTGCGCACTCTAACAACCTGATTGTCCGTGCCTTTTTGGTGAACAACTATATCTACATGAAAGACTATGTCTATGTTATGGCGCTTAAGAAAATCATTGATGGGATTTACGTTAGTGATGACGGTTCAAATGGTGGAAATCACGGAGCAATTGTTCTTGATGATGAAGTCGTTATGATTGATTCTGGAATGATGCATCCGAAGAGCGCTGAGACCCGACAATTCATTGAATCTGAAACCGGACTACAAATTTCCAAACTGGTTTTCACACACTCCCATGGTGATCATGTATTTGGAGCTCAAGCCTTCGAGCCCGTAGAATTGATTGCCTCAGACCCGATGATGACGAGATGTCAAGAGAATCTGAAAGGAGATTGGGAATTTACTACCTTAATCAAGAGATATTCCGAGGTAAAGGATGACCGTCCTGAACTATGGAATGCAGTACAGACATTATCACTCAGGCTTCCTGACACTGTATTTCATGATAAATTAATAATCGGAAAGAACGATGAACTTACTGTACAACTTCTTGGCGGACATACCTCAGGATCATCGATTGTAATTTCCTCTCATCACAACACTATCTTTGTAGGCGACCTAATCTTCAATGAACAATTCCCATATGGTGGAGACCCTACTTGTGATCCCGATAGATGGATACTTGCACTTGAAGAGATCCATGCACTCGAACATGAAATCATTATTCCCGGGCATGGGCCAACATGCGGCCAGAATGAATTAGCTGTATATATCGAAGATCTATCTGAATTACGAGAGAACGTAAAGGATGCTCTAAAGACTGGTCTATCAGTTGAGTCCTACATTGCAAGGGAAATGGTTCCAGACGCAATATCATCGGGATTTGAGAGATTCGGAGAGGTCACTCTAAATCACTGGTTCAGTTTCTATGGCTAAGGGATGAAAATGAAACTGTGGGAATCTGTTTCCGTTGGAAATTTGAAGCTCGACAATCGTCTAATTATGTTAGCTACTCACTTGGGGTATTGCGGTGAAGATGGCACAGTCACTGACAAACTCGTGCAATTCTATGAAGAGCGAGCTCAGTATCAACCGGGGCTGATAGTCGTTGGAGGGTGTTACACTGAACATCTTGGAATGAGCGGTCCTACTATGATAGGAATTTCTCGAGATGAACATATCGAAGGTCTCAAACTACTTACCGATGCAATTCACGCTTTCAACGTTCCAGTTGCAGCTCAACTATATCATGCAGGTCGATATGCTCATTCACTCGTTCTAGGACAACAAGCCGTTTCCGCATCAGCAACAAAATGTCGACTTACAAGGGAAATCTCACGTGAACTATCAATAGAAGAGATTCAGGAAACCATTAGCAACTTTGGAATCGCTGCTAAACGGGCAAAGAAAGCAGGCTTTGATTCAGTTGAGATAATTGGGTCTGCGGGATATATTATCAACCAGTTTCTTGCAAAGGCGACCAATCTACGAACTGACGAATACGGTGGGAACTTTGATGCACGGTGCAAATTTCCACGTGAGGTTGTTAGTGCAGTAAGGAATGCAGTTGGTCCAGAATTCCCAATCCTCTACCGTATGAGTGGTGAGGACTTTGTACCTGATACACTGACATTGGCTGATAATCAGAATCTTGCTCCTCGACTTGCTGAAGCTGGCGTTGATTGTTTTGATGTCACTGGAGGTTGGCACGAAACCCGGGTTCCTCAAATCACAATGGATGTTCCTCGTGGTCACTATGCTTATCTTGCTGAAGGAATTGCTGAGGTTGTAGATGTTCCAGTGGTTGCATGTAATAGGATAAACAGCGTAACTGTTGCGGAACACATTCTCAAGAGAGGAAAAGCACAACTCATTGGTATGTCACGCGGATTCATTGCAGATCCAGAATTACCACAGAAAGCCCGTGAAGGTAATCAATCTTTCACTCGACCATGCATTGGCTGCAATCAAGGTTGCCTTGACAGAGTGTTCATGGTGGAACCAGTAACATGCGCAATTAATCCACTAGCTGGGTATGAGGGAACTAAGTCAATAGGTACTCCAAGCTCAGGAAGGATTGCGGTGGTTGGTGGTGGACCTGCTGGTATGGAGGTTTCTCGGGTCCTTGCAATGAGAGGTTTTAGTGTCACTCTTTTTGAAGAAAAGAATCGTTTAGGTGGACTTCTCAATCTCGCTGCCAAGATACCCGGACGCGGAGAGTTTGCAGCTTATGTGAGTTACATGATTCGCGAACTTAAGCATCTCAGTGTTGACATCCGACTCAACACACTTGCTACGGCGAGTACAGTCACTGATAGCGGGTTTGACTCTATCATTTGTGCTACCGGAACAATCGCTGGAGCACCCTCGGTTGATGGAGTAGAAATGCCCCACGTAACCAGTGCTTACGATGCAATCGCGCTTGAAATGGACGATTTGGGCGACGCTGTCATTATAGGTGGTGGTGCTCTTGGTTGTTATGCCGCAATGTATCTCTCTTCACGAGCTGATTCTATACAGATAATTGAGGCTGATGAAGCTCTTGGAGTGGATCTTGGTCGAACAACAAGATGGGTTATTCTGAAGGGTTTGAAGGATCGAAATATCCCAACTCTTCTGAATGCAGAAGTAGCCAGTATCGATAGCAAGAAACTTGTGGTTTATCAAGATGAGAAATTTCATCATGTCAAAGCGAAAACAATCATTCTCGCAACACGACCTCAATCAAGAGATCGTCTAGCTAAACAATTGGAGAAGAGGGGTTTCAAGTGCGAGAACGCAGTTTCTGTTAAGAAACCTATGGATTTGTTGGATACTGTCCATGGCGCTTTTGAATTTGCTAGTAATTTTGAGTTATCTGATTAACTGGCTTCAAAATCTAAATTAGTACAACTATGCCTGAGCGGGAATCCTTAAAATGCTACAAACGGAATTCCTGACTATCCTTGTAATTGGAGACCAGATACTAGTGGCTTTTGATGGTGAACCTACAAGCGTTATTACATACCCGACGTTTGCTGAACTAAACGAGATTCTTGCAGGAAAGTTCGAGATCAAAATGAGTGTTCTTGAATATGGGATGCCAACCTTTGTTGTCCAGTGGGCACAAGGTTTCGTCCCCAGTAATAACGATCAAGAGACCGTCTTTGAAGAGATAAAAAATGCCACTGAATCTTTGAAAGTGTGGCCTCTGGTGAGATGGCGTAATGAGAAAGAAGGGGAATACATTATCCGATTTGTTCCCAAACAGAAACCCAAACCAAGTAACAACAGGATCAATTATGTGCTCTTCGTAACTACACTTGCTAGTATTGCACTTGGAGGATTCCTTCAAGCAACTAGCCCATTATTTCTCGCACTATTCTATCCCGCAGGTTTCACTGGTTGGGATATCGCATTTACAACTATCATCTTCATAGCAGCTCTCATGGGGATAATTTTCACTCATGAAATGGGCCACTACAAAATGAGCCAAAAGTTGGGAATTGAGGCTTCGCTACCATATTTCCTGCCAGGTTTACCACAGATTGGTGGGACCTTTGGTGCGTTCATTTCACAAAAGAGTCCGCCAATGAATCGAAGAGATCTCATCGACATGGGTCTTGCTGGACCCCTTGCAGGATTTGCAGTTACTCTTATAGTGCTAGTAGTTGGATTCTTCATGTCCGTTCCAGTTACCGCTGAAGAGCTGATAGCAATTGATCAAAGGTTTCCAAGTGGAACTAGTTCTCTGCCCGTTCCATTACTCTTTGTATTGATGGAATACTTATTTGTGGACTTTATTCCAGCTGGTGGAACTATCTTTCTTCATCCTGTAGCTTTTGCGGCCTGGGTTGGATGCCTAGTTACAGCACTCAATCTTTTCCCAATTGCACAGCTTGACGGAGGACACGCACTGAGATCGATTGTTAGTCCTCAAAGACACAAGCAAATTGGTTGGCTTGGAATTCTAATTATGCTCATTCTAGGATACTGGACGATGGCAATTCTGATTATTGTAATGTCCTCTGGTGGTAGCCATCCTGGACCGCTCAATGACACAGTCAAGATTTCAAATGGACGAATTGCATTGTTCCTGTTATGCATGGTGATACTCGTTCTGGCTATCGTACCTCTCGGGCTGATACTGTTTTAGTTAGATGGTTATTATAAAGACCAAACTCTGAGAGAATTCTCGGAAACTTTAACTGGCTAAAAGTATGGTTCAAATCTGGTTATTAGAATGGGTAAGGCAAGATTTGTAGCACCATTTTTCATGTTCATATTTGGAACACTTATTGCTCTTCAGCTAATTACAACGGTAACAACCAGTGTTGGTCCAACACAACTATTCAATGGTACAGAGATAAACCAAGTACCATTGAGTACAACACTTGGAACCGACATTACACTAATCATGGCCATCGCACTTCCCATTCTGTTTCTCGAGTATGTTCTATTAGCTGTACCAGTTGCTGTTGTTATTCTTCTAATCACCAAGATTGTCAAGTCCAATCGCTACAACATGAATATCATGAATATAGGCCGTGAGTTTGGTGGTACTCAGATAATGCGTCGAGCTGCGGCTCCTGCTCTCTTCAGTGTAGCTTCAGCACAGATGTTCAGTGGTTTCATTCGCGACGCTCTATTCGGTCCTACTTTCGATCCAGCAACATTGGGAATTGAGATAGCACCTCTATTCAACGCAGGTCTTTCTCTTATGGGCGCACTTCTCTTTGTTCCAATAGCTCTTTTGCTATTCATGCCGACTTGGGTTTTGAATGATGCTGGAGTTGTAACTCATCTCAAGTCTGACAATATGACCATGCGACACTGCCCAGATACGCAAGGTGTAGGACGGTGGATAGCAAACATGCTTGGTGGATTTGCCTTACTTGCATTTCCAATAACGATGTTTATGACTCAATTCTATACTCCTATAATTGAACCAGTTCTCACTGGTGTACAATTGACAATTCCTGAAATTTTATACCAGGGTACTCTAGCTATGCTATGGACCATTGGTTTGCCGTTCTTCGTGATGGCTTACATTATTCCACTAGTCATGTTCAATGAAGCTATGCAAACTCGATCTACTGTTCGCATTCTCAGACTTGCAAGGCGCTTGGGTGCTAAGATGGTTCGAAAGGAACAAATTCAGGAAATCAAACGACTTGGTTATGCATACGATGAGGAAAAGAAAGGAACCGTTGAGCTCTTTGCTGCTGCAGGTAATCAAGAGATTGTGATGACTCAGAAGACCATCAAGTCCAAGAGTAAGACCAAGACAAAAGGAAAGTCTGCTCCAAAGAAGAAGGCTACTCAAAAGAAGGGCACTAAGAAGAAAGATGGCAAAGGGAACGTTGTCACTTCAAGGAAGACTGTCAAGAAGAAAACTACAAAGCCAAAACCGAAGAAGAAGAAGTAGTTTCTTCTACACCACAGTTTCATATCTCAAAATAAGAAGTAGCGATTCTCAGGATTGCTATCCCGAGAACCAATCAAATATTACCAGTCGTCGTCTGCATCGTCATGCTCGATCTGACCCCAGTCTTCACCTTCTGGGATTCTCATGACACCGAGTTCGAGTAGGCGATCCATGACTTTCAATGCAGCTTCGTCGATTTGTGGTTCGAACTTGGCTCCAGTGATAACAAGCTTGCCTGATCCGAACAGAAGGATAACGACTTTGGGGTCTCTCATTCTGTAGATCAAACCTGGGAACTGCTCTGGCTCGTAGAGTGTGTTCTCAAGCTTCATAGCTGCAAGTTCAAGATTTAGCTCAGCACCGAGGCTTGCGCTGGCGACAATGTTCTGGACGATGATCTCTGGCTTACCAGTGATCTCGATACCGGCCTCTTTGATGTTCTTGACAATCTTGTGAACTGCACGCTTTGCTTCTTTCTCACTCTTCGCTCCGGTACAGACCATTTTGCCTGAGTTGAAAATCAGGGTGGCTGTCTTAGGTTTCTTCAAACGATACACAAGACCTGGGAACTGTTCAGGGTCGAATTCCACGTTGGGCATGGTGGCTGCAATCTCATCGAGGTCAAGTCGTTGATTCAAAACAACTGACGCGACAACGTTCTCAATCTTTGTTTTAGGCTCTGGACGTACCATCTGCTCTTGCTCCTGCCTTATTTCTACTCCTTATATAGTATATAAGGTATATAAAGGACAAACGTTTCGTATATAAATCGCCTTATAAATGTGAGCAATAGTACGGACCCCAAACCATTGTTTCAAAGTAGGTTTAGGTTCTTTGATTCAACAATCGCAATCGTTACCTTTCACAACAATGACTTTCACTTTGACATCCTCTGCTATATCACCAAAGGCTTGAAGGAAATACCTTGAAGATTCTGCTAGTCCTTTCTCTCCCTCCGGTGTCAAATGGTAGACAATCTGTCTTCCTGCTTTCTCACCTTCGATGAGACCCCCATTCTTCAACTCCTTCAACGCAGGATAGATGGTTCCAGGGGTTGGTTTTGTTCCTCTTCTTATAGCAATCTTCTCTGCTATCTGTTGTCCATTCATTTCTTCTCTGTCAAGTTCCCAAAGGATCTGAAATGTAAGAAGTCCTCTCATGTCACAACAAGCTGGTGGACAACACGGTGCATCTTCAGACTGCTCATTCATACTCAACTATTGGACGTCCGATACATTTAAATGTATATATAGGATGTCCAATAATAGTCAAATATTGGACACCCAATATAGTTGGTGATTGAATGAATGATGAAAAACGACTTGAAGAAGATTGTAATAAGAACCTCAAAAGCTGCTCATCAGATCATCTGAAATTATCATATGGGTGTTTTGATGATATTGAAAATAATAATCCGATGAAATTGGTGATTGCATGACAGAAATGAAAAAAGTTAGTGAAATGGAACCTGATGAAATCAAGGAAGCAGTAAGGGATGCGTATTCCAAAGTTGCCACTGGAGAAGCAGTGGTCGAATCAAGCTGCTGTGATGAACCCGCGCAAGCTCAATCAAGTTGTTGTGGTCCAGCTACGGAAGCTCCTGAACCAAAAGTTCTACGAGACAACGTTGCTGAAGCACTTGGTTATGATACAGAAGGTATGCCAATCGGTGCAACTGAGTCCTTTGCGGGATGTGGAAATCCTGTTGCACTTGCCAGTCTGAAGGAAGGTGAAGTTGTCCTAGATCTTGGAAGTGGTGCAGGTCTCGATATGTTTGTTGCTAGTAAGAAAGTTGGTGACACCGGAAAAGTTATCGGTGTTGATATGACTCCAGCAATGATCGAGAAAGCAAAGAAGAATGCTGAGGAACTTGGAATTACGAATGTGGACTTCCGCTTTGGTGATATCGAGGAAATGCCAGTGGACGATAACTCCGTTGATGTTGTGATCAGTAATTGTGTGATCAATCTTGCTCCAGATAAGGGAAAGGTGTTCCGAGAGGCTTTCCGAGTTTTGAAACCAGGTGGTCGTGTTATGGTATCAGATATTGTCCTATCCAAACCTCTGTCCAAAGAAGTCAGTGACGAAGTAATCACATACACAGGCTGTATTGGTGGAGCAATCCTCGACGAAGAATATTTACAGCACATGCGTGATGCTGGCTTTGAGAATGTTGAGATAACTGGCAAAGCTGGATACAGTCCCCATGGTGCATTTAGCGCATATGTTGCTGGTTTCAAGCCTGAGAAATGAGGTATGATTTCGTGGAAATAGAAGTTAAGCCCGAAATCAACATGGGCCATGTGAACATTCCCGTTAGTGTGAATGGTCATGGCCCGTTCACTTTTGTTCTTGATACAGGAGCATCTATCACAACTATTGGAAAACGGTTGGCTGAAAAACTTGGAATTGAAACACGAGCGGGTAGCCGAACTGAAGCTCGTGGAGTTGGCGGAGGAATTCCGGTACAATATGCAGATGTTGAAGTTGGGATAGGCTCTCTTGAGTTCGAAAAAGATGAGGTCTACGTGTTAGACTTCGAAGCAATATTTCGAGGTCTTGGATCGCGGGATGGTGCTTTTGGATTTACTACTCTAAAACACTGCACTATGTCACTTAGCTATCACAATGAAAGTTTCAAACTACACAAAGGGAAATCACAGAGAGATCTGGATTGGATACCATTTGAGTATGTGAAAGATTCACACCTCATAGAACTCCCTGTTTACATCAACGGAGAAGGACCACACAATTTCGCACTTGATACTGGCGCGGGCGGTACCGTAATGGATCCTGCTTTGGCTGAGAAATTGGGTCTCGATGTTCAAGCTGTCCAAGGTATTGCTCGTGGCTTGGGTGGCGATATGCAGTTGAAGATGGCCCAAGCAGAGAGTCTGTCTGTAGGTGATGCAAAGATTACCAATAATCAGTTAGTTGTGATGGACTCGAGCAAGGTGTCTCCGAAGGGAAAGTTAATCGAGAATGGAATCATTGGGTACGATTTCCTGAAGAACTTTGAAACAGTCATAGATTACCCGAGTAAGCAGATTGCATTCATCGATGAGCGTAGTTAACTGGACCGTGTTGATAGAAACGTCAGTCTTATGTGTAGGAAACGAACCGTACACATTGGTTGTTTTCAATCATGAAAGTTAAGACTAATGAAGACAAGATTGTGAAGATTTCTGTTTTGGGTGAGGTGGCTAGTCCTGTAGCAAGGACCGCCTACCGCATAACCCATGATGGAAGAGCTGTTACACTTCCTGGAGTTGGTGGGATAACATACAATCTCCGTGTTGGTGACATTGCGACCGGATGGAAGGCAGACCACGTGGAACCTGGTGTAAGCATCGAGAATAAAGAGAATGATGCTCGCTTCAAACAAGCAGCAAACACAGCATTGAACGTACTCTCGTGCATCGGGAATGAAGCTAAGGTAGTAGCTGGGGAAGCAAAGGGAGCGATTGGAACTGTTGTGGGAAAACATGGAGGGATCGAACACGTTATGGTTGATTTCTCTGAAGAGGTCATGGAACAGCTTGTTATCGGTGACAAGATGATGGTCAAAGCCTATGGTCAGGGATTGGAACTCATTGATTATCCCGAGAATAAGGTCATGAATATCGACCCGGGTTTTCTGAACAAATTAAATTTCAGTGAAGAAAATGGAAAACTGGCAATTCCAGTAACACACAAAGTTCCAGCTAAAATTATGGGTTCTGGTCTTGGGGCTGATCAGGTTTCTTCAGGAGACTATGATATTCAACTCTTCGATGAGAAAACAAACAAGGAGTACGGTCTTGATAATCTACGGTTCGGTGATCTTGTAGCTATCATGGATGCTGATCATTCCTATGGACGAATCTACAAGACGGGTGCAGTTTCTGTTGGTATTGTTGTGCATAGTGATTGTGTGATTTCAGGTCATGGCCCTGGTGTTACAACTCTCTTCACTTCTACCGAGGGTAACATTGAGCCTATCATCGATTCCGATGCCAATATAGCATCCATTCTCAAATTAAGGTAAATCAACCAAGGTCCTGGAGTTCGGAAGACAAATAGGGGCCAATGTCATCAGAAACAGGAGCTGCGTGGTACTAATGTCAAATGGAGAGGAACATTACTCAGGACATGATGGAACAATAATGCTACTTCGAGTGTGGAAAACTGAAGATCCTCCTCGGGGAGTTATTATTGGTTTCCATGGACTTGGATCTCACAGTGGGCTTCAAGAATTCGTCGCGAAACAATTTGCATCAAAAGGCTTTGTCTTCTATGCCCCTGACCTTCGCGGGTTTGGAACATTTCCTGGCAGGAAAGGACATGTTGAAAGTTATGATGAATATGATGAAGATATCAAGTTGCTAGTAGATCAAGTGAAAGAAGGACATCCTGAAGAGAAATTGTTTCTCTTTGGTCATTCTTTGGGCGCTGTTCATGCGGCTAGATACACAATGAAGTATCCCGATGCTCCTGTCACCGGTCTCATTCTTCCTTGTCCAGCTGTGTCAGAACGACTTAAAATAAGTGCGGCAACGAGAACGATGGCCGCAGGATTATCTAGACTTAATGTGAAGTCGTATTTCGATAATGGACTTGATATTGATAATCTTGCACAAAATCCTGAAGTAATCAAAATGAATAAAGATGATCCTCTGAGATTTGACAAAGCAACTCCTCGATATGCAATAGAGGGATTAAATGCCAGCAAAGACACCTTCGAATCTGCCTACAGAATCAAACTTCCAGTTCTTGTTATGCAGACTGGCAAGGACCAAATTCTGGTTCCTGAAAAGAACAAGGAATTCTTCGATAATATTGGCTCGGAAGATAAAACCTGGAAGCTGTATCCAGAGTTATATCACCAACCCTTCGAAGATCCTGGTGGTGAAGTAGTTCTAGCTGATGTTTTTTCGTGGATAGAGGAACGATTGTAGTAGTTATAGAACTCAATTCTTGTATCCTTTATCACGAAGGATCTGACCTAGTTCAGTATCAATTCCCTTGATATGAGTGACAAGCCAATTATTCAGGTATGTAGTGATTTCCTGACTTAGTCCAGAGGTTGCGCCTTCCTCTTCAAAGTCCTGAACCATGAGATTCAATCTGGATTTGAAATCTTCATGCAGCTTGTGATGCTCATCAAATTTGGGATAGCCATTATCAGTCATCACTTTCTCTTCAGCTGAGAAATGGAACTCAGTATACTCGAACATGAAGCTTAGTGTTTGCATGATCTTCCCGAGACCGCGTCTGTTTTCAACAGCTTCAGAGATTGCATTGGTCCTTTCGATCAACATCTTGTGCTGTTCATCAATCAAATCAATTCCGACGGAGAAACTATCATCCCATTCAATGCGAGGCATGAATAGTCCCCCTCAAATCTATATCATAAGGATTACTGTTACGCAAAACAATATTATCCCCCACGAGAGATTCTATGTTGGTGGATTATTTGGCACTGATCAAAGAAGAATGGTTACTGCCACTTGGTGGCATTTGTCTTGCAATCGCTATATTGGCTGATAGATTTCTTGCACCTGTATTGGATATTCCAGTATTGGATTTTCTAGTAGGTGTCTTTACAGGCATGGCTTAGTACTCATTCTTGTTGGACTAGTGTAGATGAGTAGAAAAACTGCGTCTTAGAAATTATTTTCCTGAAGGACAACAATTGGTGGTGCACCAATAGGACTAGGGTAATCCTTTTATGCTGAGTCCGATTTCGACGCCGCCAAGCATTAGATGTCATTGGACATGCCGTCTATAGCCCTATCGAGAGTGACTTTGAATGAGCAAATCACACAAAGCATTTGCAACAATCTTCCTGATGATATTCATTGCAAGTGCAACACTTCCAATTGCTTTCAATAGCCAACCAGCTACAACTGTATCCCTGGTTGATGCACCACATGCTCCTGCGGCAACAAACTACGTTGTCAGTGTGAGCGTGTTTAACGCGCTACAAGATTTCAATGATGATGATTTCAAGTTTACAGTATTGAATGGTAGCACTCCACTAGACAATGCATGGGTCCGTCTATTCAATGCATCTACAATGGTTTTGCTATATGACGATCATACTGATGGTAATGGTGAAGTCGAATTCTTCAACGTCGAGCAAGGAACCTATCAGTGGAATGTATCGCATACATCTGATCCTGATACAGTCGATAAAATCGGTCAGATTGTATCTGATGGGCCAGAAGCTGATGTGAGCATCCTCTTCGGAAATATCGATTGGGACAATGATGAAGATGACCTGAATGCAACAATCGTAGATATTGCAGACGACCCCGCCAATAACCTCAACTTTTCAATTCATTTCAGTAGCAATGACTCGATATGGGCACAGACAGAAGTTATTGATGGCAGGGCAGACTTCGAAGATATTCCTGATGAAGATTATATCTGGAAGCTCCAAGTCATGGATGATATTGTCTACGATGGTTACATACTTGATTGGGGTCTTCTTGAGGCAAACAGCACTCAGTTACTTGTTCATCAAAGTATAGGTCCATTAACTGGATCTCCTGAGTATTACGATCTTGAGGTCTTCACATTCTATGAAACAAGCTTTGAACCAATTATTGGTGCCGAAGTGAACGTCACTTACAAGAATGGTTCAGTGTATGGTGTTAAGACCACGCCTGCTAATGGAACAGTGATCTTTCTGGATCTTCCTGTTGAATATATCAACTGGACAGTTACCTATCTTGGCTCACCAATTGGTCTAGGGGACTATTACTTCAATCTTACAGCCGCAAATGCTGACGAACGAGCACCAATAGTCACAAGTCCTGGCAATCAAGATATTCTGTTTGATGCAGAAAACGTAACGATTACTTGGCATCTGGAAGATGATTATCCTTCTTCAATTGAGATCTATATCGATGGTGAACTAAATGAAACAGTTTCTTGGATGAACACAACATACGATTATTCATTCAATGTGAGTGCAACTTTTAGTGAGTTAGTCATTGGAGAATATGAGATCAAATTGATTGCTTATGATTGGAATCTCAACATGAATACTACTATTATCACACTGCGTATCTATGAAGACACATTTCCAGTTATTGAAGGACCTGACGATTTAGAGTTCTACTTCACTCAAACAGGATACTCCGTTTCATGGAATGTAACTGATGATAATGTGAACAAGTACACGGTAATGGATAATGATGATGTCCTAGCCTCTGGAGACATTAATCCTGACGAACCCGTCATAACAACTAGTTTAGCAGAACTATCAATTGGTGTGCACAATATCACACTTCATGCAAACGATACGAGTGGCAATGAGGTAGAAGATACAGTTGTTGTATCTGTGAATGCTGACGATGTTGCTCCTGTTATTGTATTCACCCCTGAAACTGTCTACTACAGCCAAGGTCAAACAAATATCATCAGAAATTGGACTGCAACAGATGAATTCATGGAGTACTATACAATCACAATCGGTGATGAAGAAGTGGTTCATGCCGATTGGGAAACAGAAAATATCGAATTCGATTTTGCTGGATTGCTAGTTGGTACACATGAAATAACACTTACTGTGGTTGATTTGGGAGGTAACTCAGTTCAATCAACAGTGACAGTTATCGTTAGTCAAGCACCCTTCGTGACTTACTTGACATGGGTATCTATAGGTTCAATTGCAATAATAGCATTCATCGCTATCATCTGGTTTGTAAGATATCGTTAAACTGTTGGCGGCCTTCTTAGGCCGTCATCCTTTTATCCAAACCCTTAGTGGATGTTAGATGTTAGCCAGATTTTGGTCTAACAAGAATTTGTGGTGATTATAGTGAGCTATATACACGTTAAGAACATCCTTGAAGGAGGACTGGACGGAAAGAAAGTCCACCTCAGAGGCTGGGTCCATCGGATTCGCAAACAGAAGAAGATGGTCTTTGCTCTACTGAGAGACCCTTCAGGTGTTGTTCAAACAATAATCAAGAAGGATGTTGTCAGCGAGGAATCCTATGCTGACGCAGAGAAAATGCTAATAGAGTCCCTCGTGACAATGGTCGGCACTGTCAGGGCTGACAATAGAGCAGAGGGTGGATTCGAAGTGCAAGTAGAAGAATTCAATGTCTTGCACTTTGCAGAAGAGTTCCCAATCACGGAGCACCAGAGCATTGAATTCCTGAATGATAATCGCCACTTATGGATGCGTTCTAGGAAGCTCACCAATGTATTGAAAATCAGGGATGAAGTGTTCAGTGCTGCTCGTGAGTATCTTAGGAAAGAAGGATTCTATGAAACTACTTCACCCATGTTTGTTTCAACTATGGGTGAGGAAGGTGG
>JAEOSL010000178.1 GCA_016840385.1 Candidatus Thorarchaeota archaeon
CTTCATTGGCTAGCTGAAACTAGTTAATGGACGCGCTCTACACAACTGTTTTTACGTGCCGTGCGTACTGAAAATTATCATCATCACATTGAGGAGAGCTTGAGATGAAAGTACTAGTTATGGGATCTGGTCAAATGGGCAAGGGTGCCGCATATGATCTAATGAAACAAGACAGCGTCGAACAGATTATTCTTGCAGATATCGATCTAAAATGTGCTGAAGCCTTAGCTAAAGAGATTGGTCCTAAAGCTGAAGCAGTGCAAGTTGATGCAAAGAAACGTATCGATCTTGTGAGAGCATTTTCAAGAGTAGATTCTGTAATCAGCGCTGTTAGCTACACCGTAAACAAACTTCATACGGAAGTTGCAATTGAAACTGGGACGCATATGTGCGATCTTGGGGGTAACAAGTTCGTCGTTGACGAACAGATTGCAATGAGTGATCAAGCGAAAGATGCTGGAATCACAGTAGTCCCCGATTGTGGTGTTGCACCCGGAATGGTCAGTGTATTAGCTCGTCATGGGATTGAATATCTTGACAGAGTTGAGAGTGTGAAGATTAGGGTTGGAGGTCTCCAACAAGAACCCCGGCCACCTCTGAACTATGCGCTCATATTTTCGGTTGAAGGCCTCATCAATGAATATGTTGAACCTTGTGAAGTAATACGTGATGGAAAAATAGTGACTGAAGAACCCCTCGTCGGATTTGAAGAATTAATATTTCCTGAACCGTTTGGCAAACTAGAAGCTTTCAACACAAGTGGTGGTACGTCAACACTTCCACATACATATCTAGGAAAAGTGAATGAGCTCGATTACAAAACAATCAGGTATCCTGGTCACGGACATAAGATGTGGTGTTTGCTAAAGCTCGGTCTCATGGACTCAAAAGAGATTGATGTTGATGGAACGAAAGTCACTCCTCGACGTGTACTAGAAAAATTGCTCGAAGAAAATCTTCCACCATCTGGTAAGGATGCAACTCTCATTCGGACTACAGTTGAGGGTTGGAAAGGAACTGAGTCAAGAATAATCGAGTATCAGGTAGTCGATCTCTTTGATGAAGAAACAGGACTCACATCTATGATGCGAACAACCTCATTTCCAGCTGCAGTAACTGCATTGATGATGGCTGATGGCCGTATCACTGAGAGAGGAGTTCTTACACCAGAGCGATGTATTCCTCCTGACCTCTTCATCGAAGCTCTTCGTGAAAGAGGTATTGACATCAAACAGAAAATAAACTAGAAAGAATCAAGCTTATCTGGTTTCGAATTTTACAAATCAGAGGTGTTTGTAAATGGAAGTCCTAGTTATCAATGGAAGTCCTAGAAAGGACCGAGGTCATACTCGCGCATTTGTTTCATTATTTGCTGAAGGTATGAAAGAGAGTGGTGCTACTGTCGATTTCATCTATCCCAAGGATCTTGAGATTGGTGACTGCCGCGGTTGTCTGAACTGCTGGGGAAACACACCTGGCAAGTGCATTCAAGATGATGGTATGACTGAGGTCCTAAGTAAGATGGCTAAAGCAGATATTGTCGTCTTAGCAACTCCTGTCTATGTTGATGGGATGACAGGATTATTGAAAACACTCCTTGATAGGAGTATACCACTTCTTCACGGAAGGTTTGAGATTCGTGAAGATCATTGCAGGCATCCTCCTCGTGATTACGTCAATAAGGGGAAATTGGTTTTACTCTCGGTATCTGGTTTTACTGAAATGGATAATTTCGACCCTCTGGTTTCTCATATCAAAGCGATATCCAAGAATATGAGTCGAGAATATGCTGGAGCAGTTCTTCGTCCAATCGCGTGGGCAATGCCAGGTGCAAAGGAGCAAGGCGTCGAACTTGATGATATTTACGAAGCCGTGAAAGAAGCAGGACGACAATTGATAGCAGATGGATCAATGAAGGAAGAAACTCTGGCAACAATTGCCCGTGAGTACATGCCCCGTGATATTGCGGTTCAACTAATGACCAGTGTCTATGGTGAGAAATAAAATCTTGCGTAGAAGGAAATTCCTATTCATATTGACAACCAAGGATTTCTCATGATTAGAAAGATCAAAGATGATGAATTGGACGTGATTGATCCGATAATAACCAAATTTAGTCAAGAGTCAGATTCAGTTCCTCCTAATTTCGCGGAAACAGTGAAGACCTCAGTCAAAGATGGTAAGGCATTCCTCTATGGGGCGTTCACTGACAACAATAATCTCAATGGAATTGGTTTGTTTGGAAATGTATCAAAGCGTCTTTCATTTGTGTATGCAAGTGGAAATGCAGACTTGGAGATTGAGTTGATTGATACTATTTTCAATACTCACTCAGATGAATGCCAATACATTCATGCAGGAGGACCTTCGGTAACAGAAGCGATTTCTCATCATCTTGTCGAACTTGGATTTAGAAAGTTAGATAGAGCATATATGACCCTCAGCAGAAAGGCCGTAGAAGCGATAGACAACCCAGAACTATCTGATGGTATGAAACTCGAAGTGTATGATAATTCAAAGATTGACGAATTATCCAATGTTGTTTTCAACAGCAATGATGGTCACATCGATCAAATCGTATTCCCAAATTTCTTTGGGACTATTGAGAATTGTAAAGCTTTGATTGTGAATATTGAGAAAAGTGTCTATGGTGAATACAAGAAACCATACTCTTGGCTCTTGATTGAAAACAATCAGATTATCGGTGCATGTTTTATGACCATTCGAAACAAGGGCGATACTGGATATATCCCTGACATTGTTATAGATCCAGATTATCGTGGAAAGGGTCTCGGTAAAGCAGTACTAATTCACTCGATGAAGGAAATTCTTGCAGGTGAATCCGACATTGTAAAAATCGATTTAGATGTAACACTTGAAAACAATGCTACATTTCTCTACAAATCACTTGGATACGAAACCATACGTGAATATTCCATGTACACGTGGTTGAACAAAGAGAATAATTGATTTAGTGGCAATTACAATGTCACACTATGGTCAGAGAGATTTCTGTCGATGATGTAGATGAGCTTGAGGTTTTGATTAGTAGATATGTTGGTCACCAGATCGAGGAAGGAGTAACTCTTGATACTGTGATGAAACAGATGAAATTCGGAATATCTCAGGAAACTCATCAAGTTCTCATGGAAGAAGATACCAATGGAATACCTCTAGGATTCTTAGTTATCAAACTCGATATTGGTCGTCTACCAATTCTATTTGCAAATTGGAACTTTGAAACTGAGAAGAGATTATTAGATTACGCATTTCAGAAACTCTCTCCAACTGCTTCCCATATCTCCTTTGAATCAGGATGGCCGACACCGTGGTTAACTGAAGAATTATCTTCGTATGCTATCAGCTTGGGTTTTATGAAATATGGACGAGGTTACATGCAACTTCATCCCATTGACAAAGACAGCTTTTCAAAGACTAAAATTGGAGATGAATTTGATACTTCCTTAGTTGCTTGTAGGTCCTACAAACACTTCAGAGAGCAGAACATCAAGAGTGGTTTGAGAATCTGAATCCAATGCACCACCAGTTTTTATTGGATCGAGCAAAGTATCCCAAACATCAGATCTCGACAACACATCATCAATTAATTCACTCAACTTCTGTTGAGCTGTATACGACTGCCCATTGTATATATAGCAAAATGTGAGAGGGTCTTTGGATCTGATAAGTACGGTGTATGTTTCAAACTTTATCCTATCGAGTGCCTGTGAGAATACTTCATGACCGAACTTCTGAACCGCCTGCAAGAAATTGCCTATCATCCGGTCGCTCATTTCAGCCGTAAGAGCAAAATTCTTGGAATACACCAAAAGCCCGTTTCCAGACAAGACCATCAGCATTATGGGTTCCTCCTCCACCGGATCTAGGTCTTCCATGGCACTCTGTCTGAACATGTTTTCTACTTGGTTATCTATTCGAGCGAGGTTGGACCGTTCAATATAGGGGGTTTTACGTTGTGTCATCTCGTCCCAAATGTCAAGTTCTTCAAGCAACATGTCATGTTCATTTGAGATTCTGGCGGCTTGTCGATGGAGCCCTTTCTCGTCAGCAAATCTTTGAGCCAGAGTCAGCAGACGTCTGGCTTCTTCTACATTGAGGTTCAACAAGAGAATCTTGGACTGCAGCACAAAGGTTTCAGCCAACAGCCAGAATGAGTGTTGATTTTCAGCTATCTTGAGAAGTCTGCTCTGGTATACTTGCACTCCTTTGAGAACCTCTGCATCCCCAGAGATTTGTAGGTCAGAAAGAAGCAGATCACACAGATTGAGCAGAGCTATGACAGTCAGTTCGTGGACCACAATCTCCTCTTCTACTACTTGC
>JAEOSL010000091.1 GCA_016840385.1 Candidatus Thorarchaeota archaeon
GCGGTGTCGGATTCTCCTATATATACCACGGTGCCTATGATAAGGATAAGTCTTGCATCCCTCTTAGACTGTCGCGCTATCACAACATCCGCTGGAGTTTCAATAAATGGCTGAAACCTACATCATAAGCATCGGCGACCTACCATCTCGAAAAATCAGGAAGAGGGTTAAAGGATTCCTCCGAGATGCAGATGTCGCTGTCGTCGCAGACGATGGTCAGAAGTTTGGAGTGGTTCTTCAAAAGAATCAACTCGTCATCACACCTGACGAGATATAGAGACCCACCTACGTTGCGATTGGTGTCCAAATCTCTCTCACCGCTCACCAAACAGACTGGTGCTATGGTGCAGGTTTCAGATCACACCACAATTCATTCTGTTAGCAAATTCTGAAAAAGGGTGGCAAATCTCGGGTTGCTCTTGGTTCTTCATCGCAAAGCAAATGCTCAGACAGGGGTAACCGCGTCATCGATTGCCACATGTGTTAGTGTATCAATACCTTATGAAAGTGTTCACACCTGAATCAGAACCTTATTAGCGATGGCTGACTCGTGGGACTAATGATGACCATGAATCAATCTAGAGTTCTCACATTGCTGAAAGATTTGGTTGCTACTAATTCGGAGAATCCCCCTGGTCGTGAAGACGAAGTTGCTAAGGTACTTCGTGACCATATGGAAGCTCACAGTATCTCTTGCAAAACAGTAGGGCCTAGTGAACGACCAAACCTGATATTCTCCAGTCATGACGGTGAGAAAGGAGACCTAGTCATGCATGGTCATATGGACACAGTTCCGATTGGCAATATTGAAAGTTGGGACCATGATCCTTTTGCATCAGAAAAAGAAAATGGACTTCTCTATGGCAGAGGTGCTTGTGACATGAAAGGACCAGTGGCAGCTCTAACTGAGACTCTCATCATCTACACCGAAGAAAAGCACAAACAGCCACTTGTCGTTCTTACAACCTCTGATGAAGAGAGTGGTTGTTCTGGTGCAGAAGAAGTCGCAAAAAGTGGAGAGCTTGCTGGTATCAAATTTGGTGTGTGTGCAGAACCAACTGAACTTCAAGTATTGGTTGGAGAAAAGGGAATCTTCTGGTCTAAGGTTGTCGCTGAAGGTCAGTCCGCCCACGGTTCAAGACCAGAGGAAGGAGTGAATGCAATCCAACTGTGTATGGATGCACTTAGAGCAATCACAGCTGATCCCTATCCCTACGAGCAGCATGACCTTCTCGGAGACCCCACAATCAGTATTGGTATGATCAATGGTGGCATCAAGATCAATGTAGTTGCTGCCAATTGCGAAGCACAGGTTGACATGCGAACCGTAAAAGGACAATCTCCTGATTCATTATTGGAACAAATGAATGAGCGAATCTATGCAATAGGACTCGCAGAAAGAGTTCGTGCTGAATATATTCATGGCAAGCCCGCTGTACTGACACCCGCAGATACTGAGATTGTTTCCATAGCCCTTGATGAAGTCGAACGAGTTACTGGAAACCGACCTGCTCTAAGCAGTGCTACGTATGGAACCGATTGTTCAGTACTTCAACCCAAAGTTGGTATCATGAATGTGATTTGTGGACCTGGTTCAATTGAGCAAGCGCATCAACCAAACGAGTTCATTGACATTGAACAGCTCTATCAATCGGTGGATGTCTACCTTGGAATTGCGCGAAAATTCGATAGATGAATTCACGAATGACACTCTGCAGCTAGTTTGGCGTTCGATTCATGATGTTATCTAAGGAATAACACAGTTGGTCACGTCAGGATAAACCTTAAAGTTGACATTGTGTTGACCCAGCTATCAGTTGTTAATTTGGAGTTGTCATTGCCGTGGGTTTCCGAAAAAAGCCTCAAGGTCCAAAGGACCCTAAGAAAGATAAACCGAAAAAAAAGAAGAAGATCAAAGTAAAGGGTCACCTGATAAAACAAATGCAGAAAATGGAAGGTGAGGCTGGGAAAAATAAGAAATTATCCGTTCCTCCAGTTCGTTCTCGTCATGAGGTCATTACTGAGATGTTCGAGTCAAAAACTCGTGCAATCGGGTTAGAGGCATCAACAGCAAGTGGTTACGTTCCAGTTTCGTATACTCCTCTTGCCAGATTTTTGAAAGAGCGAAATGTTCCTGAAGATACTGTTAGTGCCATCATCGATGGAATTATGGAAGAAGAAAGTGAAGCGGATGTTATGACAATAATTGAGGCTGCAGCTGATTCACCTGAAGTTGATCTTATTGGAGATGAGCTTGAAAAAGCAAAAGCACTTGCCGCTGAAGAATGGAGAAACGTCAAAGTTACTCCTGAAGCTTGAAGGGGAATAATCATAATGACAGAACTTCTACATATGAGTGATAACTATCTCAAAGAATTCGACGCAACCGTGATTGATACAGGGGATGGTTACGTAGTTCTTGATAGATCTGCCTTTTATCCTGAGGGTGGTGGTCAATCAACTGACCATGGTGAACTCTCTAATGGTGAACTAACGGTCGAAGTGAAGGAAGTCAGGAAAATCGAGGGTAAAATACGTCATTTAGTTGAGGGGCAACCTTTCGCAGTGGGTGATACTATTCATGGTACATTAGATTGGGCTAGACGCTATGAATGCATGCGATTTCACACATGTCAACATGTTCTCTCACGATATCTCCAACTAAACTACGGAGTGGAAACTAAAGGGAATAATATCAAACCGGGAGAGAGTAGAGCTGATTATACTCCATTGGAATCATTCGACGAGGACATGAAACGAGAAGTAGAAGCTGGTGCCAACGCTATAATGAATCAGAACCTACCAGTTGAGATTCGGAATATGCCTAGGAGCGAGGCAATCGCTTTTCTAGAAGAGAAGGAATATCAAACTCGATATCTCGAAATGGTACCAAAATCTGTAGAGGAATTTCGTATTCTTCTGATTGGTGACTATGATGCTGCCTCTTGTGCTGGAACACATGTGGCCAATACAAGCGAGATTGGGACCATTCAGATTGGTAAATCCAAGAATGTTGGTGCCGGAGTCAGAAGAATCTACTTCAAACTTTCAGACCGCTAATTGGTGCAATTTTATCATAGTCAACAGTTTTATGCGCACTAGTATTGAACAAAAGTAGTGTGACCATTATGAAAGCGCTTGTGCTTACTGCTGGAGAAGGTAAACGGCTTCGGCCGCTAACGATCAATCGCTCGAAATCTATGTTAATGATTGCTGGACGACCCGTTCTACAATATATCATAGATAGTCTTGTGGAAAATGGGATTCGTGACATCATAGTAGTTGTTGGGCACGGACGGGAAGAATTGATTGACCACTTCCAGATGGGTGGAGATCAAGGCGTTAGAATCAGGTATGTTATACAACACAAGCAAGAAGGAGCAGAAAGTGCAATTCTAACAGCGCGTGAAGAACTTGAAGATGAAGAGGAATTCCTTCTAGTAAATGGCGATGTTCTTGTTGAACCTGAAATGGTCAAGAGGATACTTACTAACCATGAAACTGTTGGAGGTGATGTGACAATGCTTGTCACACTTGTTTCCAATCCAGAGCAATTTGGTACAGTGAAAATTGGTGCTAATGGTGTAGTCGAGGAGCTCGTTGAGAAGGGTGGACCCGATCGCTACGTAAGTAATTATGCTGTTGCAGGTGTTTCCATCTTTAGCAAAGAAACCCTTAATCTACTTGAGAAACATGGGAAGATGGAGAAGACATTCGAAGAATTAATTGCGAGTGGGAAACAAGTATCTGCTGCTGTGTGGGAAAAGGAATGGGCTGAGTTTACATGGCCTTGGGATATTCTAAATGCAAATAGAATCGTTATGGACCGTCAACTTCGGGGAAAGGGTAGTTTCATTGCTGAATCTGCGGATGTTCATCCGACCGTCGTAATCGAAGGGTCCGTGTATATCGATGAAGGAAGTATAATTCGTCCACATACTACATTGAGAGGTCCAATCTATATCGGTAAACAGGTCTACATAGGTAATAATTCACTAATTCGTGATTATTCCAGTCTCTGTGACGGAGTTCGGATTGGATATGCTGTAGAAATGAGAAACACAATGGTCTTTGAACGAGTGAATGTAGGTCGAATGACATACTTGGCTGATTCACTCATCGGAGCTGATACGTGCATAGAAGCTGGGGCTCAATTATGGAACTGGAGACCTGGAACTGAACCGCTATTTCTTGATAGTGAAGCTGACGCTGTTCAGGTACCTTCACAGAAATTTGGTGCGATAGTTGGGGACAATGTGGTTATTGGAGTCAATGCATCAATCTATCCTGCAACACGGATTGGAGAGAACAGTATTATCTCTGCTGGCTGCGTGGTTGATGAGGACATCCCACCAAATAGTGAAGTAAGCGTCAGTCAAAAACTCAAGATTAGCGAACGTAAGGGAGAGCCTAACTGTTAATTGGTTGGGCTATTGAAGTAGCCCACCTCTTCATCATCAATCATAACGTAAGTGGTGTTCCCCTTCACAATTGTTCTAACTTCCGCATCTTCTCTGAGAGGAGCAATCTTGAATTCATGCCCATCAACTTGTATTGTTGTATCACTCGTTGAATGGATAATTACAATATCATGGTGAACTCTCTTCTGCTCCACTTTTCTGCTTGGCACAAGTCTTAGTTGTGAGAGAAGCGCATCTAGATGCTTCAGCTCGTTATCATTCAAAAGTTGACGAATGGATCTGTAACCAAGATACCTGTCTTTCCCCTTTCGGATGATGTGGTCCTCATATTTTCCGGCAAATAACCGCTCTACTCCTAAATATGGTCCAAACCCTCTATTGATTGCATCAAGGTCCGTACTTCTTTCTGACTGACGCTCTTTGTGTTGAGCTGGATGGCTTAGCTCGTGAGCTAGGAGCCCAGTAAGTGCAGCTTCATGCCAAATTTTAGTTTCATTGCTACACCTAATTTTGACATCCTTAATATCGTGAGTCCAACTTATTGTGGCAAAACTGCTACTCCGCCCCCACTGTATACTGATATGACTTCGATTTAATTCTGGATATGCACTTTCAATTAGTTGCATTACCAACTTCGAGAGGTCAATCATTTCACCCATTAGAATATCTTCCCAAGTAAAAGACTGATAGATGAGCATCTTTAAAAGCACACCTCAGGATTTTGCGCCAAGACCTAGTCAGCGGTATCTAGGAGAGTAATTACCATCAGTCGAAAGAAGTGGGGCAAATCTGCCACCAAGACCGAGAAAATAATTCGAGACGCAGTTCCTAAACCTGAAGCGTTGAAAGGAATCGATGAGTACCTAGGGAAAACTAGGTCAGTTACATGTTTCGATATTGCAAATCGATTCAATATTAGGATGAGCGTTGCTCGCAAGCTTCTGAGAGAGAAAGAAGCTAAAGGAGAACTTGTACCTTACATTAGAGAAGGTGGTTTCATTGTATACACCACTCCATCCGAAATGGAAAAGAGAGAGAGTGGTGTACCAATTATGACCGCAGAGGTTTTTGAAAGGGTTGCATCTTCTGTAACTTCAAAACCTGTGATTACAGAAGAAATGGACGAAGCACTTGTAGCGGCTGGAACTCCTGGAGCTGTCAAACCTGGCAAGTTAGCCTACAAGAGACGAGAACGTGGAGAACGAAAAGAGCGCAAGGATGACAGACCTGAAGTTGTCGTTGAACCACTCGAAGCTAAGCCTGAAGCTGCTCCTGATCCTACTCCCGAACCCGTAGTTGCCAAGAAGAAGACTCCTGCTAAGAAGAAGCCTGCCAAGAAGGCTACTGAGAAGAAAGAGGCTAAGCCAAAGAAGGCTGCAGCTAAGAAGCCAGCCAAGAAAGATGAGAAGCCTAAGAAGACTGCAGCTAAGAAGCCAGCCAAGAAGGATGAGAAGCCTAAGAAGACTGCAGCTAAGAAGCCAGCCAAGAAGGATGAGAAGCCTAAGAAGGCTGCAGCTAAGAAGCCAGCTAAGAAGGATGAGAAACCAAAGAAGGCCGCTGCAAAAAAGACAACCAAGAAGGCTACTGAAAAGAAAGAGGCCAAGCCAAAGAAGACTGCAGCTAAGAAGGATGAAAAGCCTAAGAAAGCCGCAGCTAAAAAGACAACCAAGAAGTAGTTTGATTTATCAAACAAGTGGGCTATTCATACAGGGTACGCCCACTCTTCTTCTTATTTTGTGATTTTGTTGAAAAAGAAATTAGTTGGCCCCATTCTCTCATAGAGTTGGAGCCATTGAGATTATCATTCTTAGACTATTTGAGAGCTGAAATCTGCTTATCCAAGTCTTCAAGCTGAGTATCAAGATCACCCTCTTTTGTCTTGTACTCATCTTCAGGGATATAGCCACGCATATAGTCAAAGCGAAGATCGGTCAACTGTGCTTTTAGTCGGTCTTTCTGTTGTAGCAAGAAATCCAACTGATCATTTCCTTCTGCTGGTTCTACAGCCGGTTCTGGAACAGCTTCTGGAGCTGGTTCAGGTGCTGGCTCAGGAACTGCCTCCGGAGCTGGCTCAGGAGTAGGTTCTGGAGTTGGTTCGGGAGCTGGCGTAACCTCCGGCGTTGGCGCCGGATCGGGAACCGGGGCCGGAGAATCAACTTTTGGGGCATCAGTCTTGACGCTTTCCATCTTCTCCATGTTTTGCCTTAGTTCTTCGATTTGATTTGCTATCTCGGCAAAACTGTCGTTAATTGTCTGGTTAATAGACATCTTCATCTTAGCGAAGTTCTCAGCTAGAGTATCTGCGAGTTTTTTAGTCTCAGCTACATTCTCTGCGAAACCTTCGATTTCTTTTAGTTTTTCCATCATTGCGCTTAAATCGAAAGACATGCTTTTAGTCACCTTGTGCGCCTGTTAAGCGATACTTCCTCTTGATTGGTTCTTAACCTTTGCCTTGATGCACTAATGCTGAAATTTCTATACTTCTGCATACAATTAGAGCGGCTGAATTGGGATTCTCTATGCAGCTTTTGCTTCTGCCTTACCTTCAAGAATGGCTCTTCTGATAATCTGTATCAGACGGTCTCTGTATGAGATATCAATAGCAACAAGCTCGTAAGTTGGGATGCTTAAAATCTGTCCAACACGTTCTGGTGTAAGAGCTGTAGGTAGGTCCTGCTTGTTAGCAATTCCAATGACCTTTGCATCGGGAACTTCATCCTTAACCAATGAAACCAGTTTCTTGCTTCTGAGTACATTCTCAAGAGTACTATCTGTAACGATGATGACAACCTGTGCATTTGCAATCATCTTTGCCCAAAGGATACTAAATCGTGACTGTCCTGCGAGATCCCAGAGAACTATGTTGGCATTGCTGATCTCTTCTGGCAATTTCTTGATTGATACACCAATCGTTGGGTCGTGAACAAGTGGAAGGGTTTCTCCTCGTAGAAGATGAAGTGTAGTTGTCTTACCAACACCTGCGAAACCTAGGATGGCAACCTTTACCATTGTGACAGCAATTTCATCAACCTTGGCATCAAATCCATCAAGAGCCTGATTTGCGAGAGCTAAATTCGCATAGTCTCTCATGAATGACTCTGCAAGTTCACCTATCTTCTCTTCGATTTGAGATGCGTCGTCTGCTTTATCTGCAACGAACATGAAGGTGAATGAATCTTTCTTAGAGTAGAATATCCGGGAGATTGCAACGTTCATGTATTCTGTTTTATCCTCTAAATCAATGGTCTTGAGAAAATGTGTAAGATTGATTAGAAATTCTACCATATTTGCCTTGGAGTCGCTCTTGGCATACTCTTTGGAAAAAATCATATTTCCTTGTTCGCCAAGTACGAAGACGCCTCGAATCATTTTGCAATACCCCATGTATGTATTAGGATTTCTAGATGTCGCCGTGCTGCTTCTGGTGATATCTCTTTCTCTGATAGTTTCTTTGAGATGATTGGCAACACATATTCAGGTAAGAATGTTTCAATTCTCGGATTTGTTAATAATCCCCAGAGATCCTCTTCTTCAAACCTAATTACAACTTTTTCTGCTTCTAATGCAAATAGAACCTTTCTCACAACCGAATCCGGAAGTGAAGTCTTCAGAGAAATATCTTCAGCCGATAGTGGTTGCTCTCTTAATGAAATCAAAACTCGATACTGAATCCTCTCAGCAAGGATTCGTGAAATTTTCTCTCGATCCTCAAGTATTGGTGAATTAGGATTATCAACCGGTAGGGTTGGATTGTACCCTTTGTTTGGTGGAGGTGGAGAAAAGAACTCCGTCACAAAATCTCTATATTTCTCTGCAATATACGGCATTGTTTCCTTAGTTTTAATGATAGAATCAACGGGGGGTTCTCGGTATCCAAATACATCTTTCACAAGGAATACCATCTCTGCGGTCTTTCCCAGAAGTTCAACTCTAACTACACCTGAATCCATCAATGGTGCCATTGCTTCTCTGAGATCGATTTCGTCATTTTGAACTTGGGTTCTTAACCAGATTGATAATTTAGCAGCCTTCTCGACCCCTTCCGCTTGCATCCGTTCTAGCAAAAGTGCTGATGAGGGAGTCAAGAAAACCTCTGCAAGTCTTTGTTCTTCAGATAGATCCTTCAGAATACTACCATTCTCCAATATCTCTTCAAGGGAGAATGATTCTGGATCAATTGCATTGAGGGCAAGTATCAATCTTCCAGAGCCGGCTAATTCTCCTCGAATGAGGTCAAAATCCTCCTCAAAACCTAGAATTGAACAAACCATCCAACCTGGATAAAGTGCAGAGCTATATGATGCAATTTTCATACCCTCGATTTCGGAATGGATGAGTTCTTCTTTCTTATTTTTTTGATGTTCTAAGAAAATGAGATTGAGTAGTTTCTCGGTCAATGTTAGTGATGTTGGATATCGCTGTTTGACCATAAACCCATGGAATTCAGTAAATTCGACTATGAATGTTGCCTCTGGCATGTGACGCCCCATTCTGTGAATCAACTTTACTCCATAAATGTTTGACTCTCATGTAACCGTTGCCCGAATCTTACCCAATCTTGGACATTTAATCCCGGATTGATGTTCGGTTCCTGCTTCATCGAGGCAGCATCTTGCAGATCTCGAAAGACCCACGCAGACGTCTTACGTCCTCTCCACGGGCGTTTAACGTCCCGTCCAACTGGCGGTGACGGTGAAGTGATTCAGAAACTTGGCTCTCGTTTCAGAGTTTCTCCACAGCTGAAAATCCTCTTCAGAGTATTTAAGGACCTACAGGACTAGTCAAATGAACATCTAAGGAGTGTCCAACTTTGGGTAAGTTTATTGCAGCTGTTCCAAACCCTATCCGTGATTTCGGATATAATTCACAAATCCCCACATTTTATTCTAGTCTTTTACTTCCCGATGGATGAAACAGGTCACAAAACCACTATTGTCAAAAATCCAGCATTGTTCACAGATGACCTTACCACATATGATACAGGTTCCTAGATGTTGGTCCACATTTGTTAGCTTGGACTCTTCTTTTCCTGTGGCATGTTGATCACAATATGAGGACCCACATTGGGAGCACGATTGTTCTCCGGCATTGGTACAAATTATACACACGTTGAACAGCTCCTCTTTGGTTCCAGGACTTTCATGCTTTGTTTTATCGCAATTAGGATTGTAACAGATTCCTACTCCTTTAAACCTCCCACAATGTTGACAATATGGAAGGATTTCTGGAGTATTTCTTGTCATTTTGGAACACCTGTTTTCAGTTCGCGCTTATGGAGGTAACATAAGAAAGTATGAAAAGCGTTCCCATGATTTCAACATGAAGGTATCTCATCATGGACTTGAACCGCCGCAACCTCATTGTTCCAGTTACAGCCACAAGAAGGCTTCAGCTGGCCGGCGGACAACCGATGGAACAAGCAGTTCCTGAAGACTACGTTATTGCAGCGATGGTGTTACGTGCGATGGAACGACGTGATGGACGGAATCTTGAATTTCTTCTGAAGAGTTACTTACCCGTCGTGATTGTTCCTTCTCCCGAATTGAATAGATATTTCCTTGTTGAACAACTAGGTCTTACCTCGGAAATAATGCAGGAGATGAAATCACCGAAAATACATCAACTGCATAAACAGTTGAAGAAGGCTGGTACCTCTGAGGAACTCTTGAAATGTTTGAACAGTACTCGTGATGAGATTAAGAAAGTCCTCGATGCTCCTTCAACAACTATTGTTGGTCTATTTGCCGGATTGTCGGCGCGTGGTGTTGGTCGACTGTTAGAAAGACCATCGAGTACAACATTTGAAGAATTTTCAGTTGTATTAACAGGAGTAATCAGAAAATCCGAGTTTGACAAGTCTATTAAGATTCTTCAAGATACTTCAGTTGCACTGAGTACAGTTGAAGAAGAGCTTACTGGCCTTCTTGATACCATTCAACCTAGGATAGAGTCGCTAGTTGGGTCTCAAAAAGAAAAAGCAACTCCAGTTCTAACCAGACTTGATTTACGTGTTGAATCTTTGAGAAAACAAATTGAAGATATCGAATCAGAGATTGTAAAGATTACAGCTGGAAAATCGACTGATAGGAGTGCGAAACTAGAGGAGCTCAATCAGCTACTAACAGCTCGAAAATCTGCGCTTTCAAGAGACCAGAACCGTCAGTCTGATTTAGTTTCAAAATTAGCAGACACTTCACAGGATCTAATGATTGGAAGTGATGAACTACGTGCAGAATCAAAGACGACATTCAATCAGATCCGAAATCAACATAGCGCCTTAGCTGACATGCTGATTACCGTTCGACTTGCAGAAGATGATACAGAAAAATCTGTTATCCTGATACCCTTCTTCATCGCTGGGTTCTCGAAAAAAGACCAGTTGCATATCGAAGTCTATCCATTATCTCACCTACACTCAAATGGTGAGCGAGTAAGTAGAAGACGTGATTTTGTTGATATGTTTGAATCACCATCTCGCTCCATTGATGCATTAGCATCATTACTCGAGGACCGGGCAAGTAGCGATGTTGCATTAAGGAAATTCATCAGAGATTCATCACAAGACTATAACATAATTGCAAATATCCAAGCAAGGGAGTTTGTCCGGAGTGGGGCTGAAGCTTTACTTGGTGACGCTCTTGTAAAACGTCCCCTAATTCAAGAACTCGAAGATCTTCTTTCAGCAATTCCAGAAACCAAGCTAAGAAAACGAAAACGCCGATTGGTAACTCATGTTGTATCAGATGAATCGCTGTGTAATGTTAAGTTTCACATTCACAATGAAGCTGGCAACCCTATTGATGGAGCCGGACTCGAGCTCGGAGCGCTATCTCTCAAATCTGATTTATCTGGAGTAATAACAACTCAATTACCGCGAAGTCATTATGATGGTGTTGTTCGAGCTTCAGGTTTTATTGAGAAGTCTGTTGATTTTTCCTTAGCATCGACAGATGATGTTGTAATTCCAATTGTGATGATTCCTCTTTCTCATGAAGAACAGATAATTTTGCGATTGGATGAATTGGTCGAAAGAGCTCGTCGTCTTGATATGATACGAGAACGGCTTTGGACCGCATTTGAGTCTCAAGGTAGTACTCTTCTGGGAATTCCTGCATATCGTAATGCACTGATAGAGTTACTATCTGAATTGGGTTATGAACCAGAAGCTTGGATTGCAGAAGCGAAGAAGAAAACGGGTATGGTAAAACGTCTTCTCAAAAGAGATGACCGAATTGATGGACTTCGACGTGATATTCTCAGGATGGCTGGGGAATCAAAGAAGTCTGGTGGTATTATGCTCTTCTCAGAACTCTTAGTGCGGCTTGATGACCTTGGTTGGAGTACTGGGTCCGACGAGATTGAGGAGATAATCAATGATATGTCCAAAGAAGGACTGATCAAGGGCCTATCTACACTCGATAGCGGTGCATTACTAGTTGAATTCGTTCCAGTAGCACTAACGGATGATCCTCAGTTGATTCTTGACCTAGCTGCTCAACGCGAAGGAATACTCACATTGGAAGATGCAGTTATCGGTCTTGGCTGGACCGAGGAACGTGTTCACAATGCCCTGAACTTATTGATCAATAATGGTGTTGCCAAAGAACAGCGGAGCTATTCAAAAAGTACACAATACTTCTTCCCCGGTCTTATTGGGGGAAAGAGATAAGTTCGGTTTCTCGACTTGTTGAGAGTAGGAGTTTGAAGAATGAATCGTGTTTCACATATGGTATTTGCATTTGCACTGTTCGTAGGTCTCTACTCATTGCTCTATGCCTTCAGTGTATGGCAATCTGATTTGGGCACTCTCTATGAACTACTTACATTCTATGTAATTGGTGGTGGAGTTCTAAGTTTTGTAGCTGTACCAATTCTCTATTGGAAAGCTCCGAACAAAGATATGCAGGCTCGAACAACGAGTAATCGAAGTGCACTTAGCGCTATGACCTTCGTTGCATTTTGCGTTGGCTCATTAGCTGGGACCATCATTTATCAATGGTACAGTGGTATTTCTATCATCGGAAACATATCGATATTCATTGGTGCAGTAATCATCGTAGCTGGTGCATTGATGCCCGACTGGGATATTCCCTTCTTGGGAATCTCACGACATCGGAATATCATCTTCCACTCTGCAGCTCTCCCACTTCTAATACTTCTAACTACTCTTGTGAACTATGCTGGAAGAATCCTAACTTCTGGATCCACTGTCGATCTTAGCATAGGTGCTGAAGTAGAATTCTACATCACTGGACTCTTCTTATTGGGATACGCATCCCATCTATATCTTGACATATTTCCGTCCTCATATTCTCCGTTTGAAATACTCTGGATTGCAATAGACCCTACTCAGGAAGCACCAACCGGATTGAAACCTCTTGGACCTTTCAAAATAAGAAAGAAACATGCAAGACCATGGTTAGTCGGAAATGCCACATTACTTGCGGGACTAGCACTTGCACTGCTAGGACTATACTTCTACAACATATTGTAGAAGGATGGTTCATCGGTTACAGGATAACTACTCGATACAGATGTGAATAACTCTTTGACAAGCAAGCTATGCAACCAATTATAGTCCAACAAGAATAGATTCGATTAGACTGGGAACCAATTCCAAAATACGCTATAATACAGTGCAACATGACTTCCTCTTTAAATTAAAAGTGTCAAAGTCAATTCCATTAGAAAAAAGTAAAGGCAGGGAAATCGTCTTCCCTACCCAACAAAACCAGTTGTCACGACCCAATCAAGATTTTTTGCAGCTTCAAACATCTCTTTTGTTATCATTGCTAAGAATGTAGAACGGTGAGCATCACCCAGTTCTCCCCGTGTACTGGCAACAGAGTAATGCCTTCCGAAGACAAAACCCTGCATGTCCACCTCTTTGTAATCCTCAAGAACCTCTGTGAAGATCAACAAACCACTGGCTATACGTATAGCGAATGTTCCAGGATTGATGAGTACGTCCTGATGTCCAGACCATAGATATGAACAGTGAGGCAATAAAGGTACGACCATCACTCTCAGAGACCTCTGATTGGGATGAAGAGGCCCCGCGCTTTGAGGCCTTCGGAGGTATCCTTCACCCACCAGGTTCAATTCAGAGACATCAGGTCATCAGAGGTCAATCACTCAGCATCAAGCTCGACTGGGTGGTTGCACTCCAAGACTATACCAGCACTGGTATCTATGCCAATATCAGGATAGCAACCTCAAAGGAACTGGGTGCTCAGTACTGGATAAACAGGACTGTCCCAAGCAGTGAACAGACAATAGACATTGACCTTGATTCATTGACCAACGAGCAGACTGGGTTACCAATCTGCTCGTTGGTCAATGAATCAAGGTCAATGTCTATTGTCTGTACACTGCTTGGGACAGT
>JAEOSL010000179.1 GCA_016840385.1 Candidatus Thorarchaeota archaeon
GTTACCTGAGCTGAAACGTAGAATCCATCTGTGTTTATACTGGGTGTGATCACCCAACTTGAAATCACAGGAGGGGTATCATCTTGAGTCGACCACATCATTCGGTCAATCCAATCTCTGGCACTACTGAGTGCCTCGAAAGCTCCAAGCCAGTCCATTTCGTCGTAGAGGTCCCGTGCTTCATCGAAAAGCCCTAGAACGCCTTGCTCAGCACCGTAGGTTTCTGGACGTTCATCAACACCCAAACTTGCCCGTTTCGTTAGGAAATCATCCCAGAGCATTGCTTCCATCTGATCAAGATAGGTACCCTGCACCCAGTTCTTATCGAATGTTGCAGTCCCGTTATGAAATGCAAAATAACCCATCGGGCCAAATGAGAAATCACTGGAATAATGTTCATGCTGCCAAGTGTGGTGAAATCCTACAGCATGCATCGTTTCATGAAGTTGAATTGCAGAAATGCCATCCTTTGGTGTTACTTCATCTGGACGATAATAACGGTCCCAAGATTTCCAAATGACAGTATTCCCACCACCACCAAGACCAGTGTATGTCTTTCCATATGCATGCATCTCCATATTCTTCTTGATGAAGATAACACCAAAGATCTCGATATCGTCACTATCTTCATCAATATATAGAGGTCTCATGTTATCGCGAATTTCAGTGAACATAGCTAGACCATCAACAACTATTGTTCCATCAGGTTCCACAGTAGCATAGTCCCAGAATGTCGTATTCCAAGTAGGATATTCATCGATGTCAAGGAAGTCAACCCGAGCTTCCCAGCTGATGAACGGATATAGTTCTTCCAGATGTGCCTTCTGCATCTCAACATCTGTTACCCAACGCAAACTATCAACTGATGTTCCTTCATCTACATCCATGCAGATCACAAGTGCTCTCAAGGGACCTGACTGAACATAACTAGCAGGTTGGTGTTGATAGGGGAAAAGTAGCTGGTTGATTGGATCCCATATGCATTCGCGAAGGTAGACATTCAGTGCATCAATACCAGCTTGTGAACCTAGATTCAGCGATGCAACTTTGTCTTCGAGGTCCAAAGTCCAGAAGTCATACTCAGTACCGATAGAAGCACTCCACCAGATTCGACACCATTTGAGATACCATTGATGCGCACTAGGATCTACAACAAATGTATTGTAGCGCCCACCAAAATTTGCATAATCCATGGTAACATCTGGATTGAGTGCATTGTCCCACTCTAGTCTAAACCAATCTTGCTCTTCACCTGTATCTGGATCAATAGGGTGGTAATCATACCAGTGTTCTAGTCCATGACCCGTTGTATCCAGAGATGAGAAATTCACCATATAGAGTGTATACCCTAGACTAGGTGTAGCAACATAGGGATTTGCTTCAAGCCAGTCCTCAACTGCATAACCATCAATCACTCTTCCTGCTCGTGGGTAGAAGATACGTTGAGGTTCATCGAGATGAGCTTGCTGATAGAGCAATGCTGTTTCATCTAGATACGTACCAGTATCAGAACCATTCATCGAATTATCCATCACTACCTGAGTGAGATCTGAAATATACTCAGCATCAGCATAGAAGACCTCATACTCGATATTGTAAGTTATCAGAACGTCAGAGGTGGCATAGTTCTTTTCGGTAGGCATCCCTGTTAGCAAGCTAGTTTCATCAATTAGAGCCTCATCATAATTCACCACAATGATATGAGCAGTCCAATTTCGTTCAATATTGAGCAATTGACTAGGAATGGCAAACTCATGTGGTTCAACGTCTTGCACTTCCACTGGTGCATAGCTGAAAAGACTCAATGAAAATAGAAACAAGATTGTTAGAATCCATAAGCGGCGCATAGAATCTTTTGACATTTGAAATGCTATTAATGAAACGGTCTCTGTAATCGATACGTAAGAAGTCAATTATGAGTAGGTACGTCTTTCTGATATATACGAGTATATTATATTAAGAGCTATTAGTTTTATTATAGTAGAGCGTCGGCTAAAGACAATCTACATAGAATCCCTAGATTCGCCCTCACGGGCTAACGTTTGTTTCCGCAGACAAGCGCATGACTCCCTCGATTCCAATGTATCAGTCGACGCCCTTTCCTCACTATTCTTTCTATTTTTTCGACCAATCCATTAGTCTTAAATCACAGGCATTTTCAATCGGACAACTTGGAGTAACGTGAATGACACCAAACAATAAGCCAACTATTGCAGAGATGCTTGATATCAAGTCAGTGGCAATAGTGGGAGTTTCAGCTAAACTAGGTTATTACTGGGCGCATTCTATGCTCCAATGGGAACACGACCTCAAAGTATGGCTCGTTTCACATCGTGGTGGTGAAGTACAAGACCATCAGATACATCAGAGCTTTGATGAGATACCGGATAGGATCGACTATGCAATAATTGCAGTTCCTTACAAGTACGTTCCACAGACCCTTATGCAGTGTCATGCAAAGGGAGTAAAGGGAGTAACAATCTTCACAAGTGGTTTTTCAGAACTTGGAACAGAAGAAGGAAAGAAGAGAGAAACGGAAATCAAGCAAATTCTTGACAAAAATGGGATGCGAGCATTTGGCCCTAATTGCATGGGTCTCATGTATCCAGAGATTGGATTTGCCTTCATGCCCACTGCAAAACGACTTGCAGGAGACATTGGCTTTCTCTCGCAATCCGGTGGAGTTGCTATTGCAACCTATACAGCGGGTGTAGCAGCAGGGGTCGGATTCAGTAAGGTATTCAGTTTTGGAAATCAAGTCGACATCAAACCCCAAGAGCTATTGGATTTCTTCAGAGATGATAAAAAGACCAAGGCGGTTGGAGCGTACATTGAAGGTGCAAAGAACGGGAGAGAAGTACTTGATGCTTTGAAAGCAACAGCAGAAAAGAAACCCGTTGTCGTCCTCAAGGGAGGCCGCTCGAATGAGGGTTCCAGAGCTGCTGCATCACACACTGGTGCATTAGCTGGAAAGAACGAAATTTGGAATGCAGCATTTCGTCAAGCTAACGTACTCACAGTAGATACGCTGGAAGACCTAGTCGCAGCACTAAGTATCTTTTCTCTTAGTCCGAAACCCAAATCCAGAAATGTCGGCCTGATTGCGATCAGCGGGGGAACAAGTGTCATTTACACAGACCTATGTGTCGATAGTGGATTGAAAGTCCCACAAACATCTCAAGAAACAATTGACAAGCTTGATCCTCTTATCCGAGATGTCGGGACAGGACTTGGGAATCCAATTGATCTAGCAGCTGATTACTATGTAGATCAAACTACTTCGGAGGTCATTCGACTCGTTGGTGAGGAACCGAACTTTGATTCACTGATTATTGAAGCAGACATCCACAACATGCATCAGGTCGCTACTATCCTTGGTGCGCAGGACAATCTTGTTGATTACTGGGAGATAATGGCAAAGGCAGGAAAACATGTTGTTGACAATGAGAAGAAACCAGTTCTTGTTGCGGTACCCGACGTCGCCTATCCAGGACCTCGCTCAGATGCTTGGAATGTCTTCGTAAAATACGGGCTACCGGTCTTTCACAATGTAAGGGAAGCAATTGTTGCTCTCTCAAAAGTTCGCAGCTATTACGAGATAGAAGAGAGTAGAAAGTAAACATAATCTTGTAGTGCTATACTTTCACAATCCAATTCACTAACTCAGCATTCATTTGGTTCTCTTCAATGAATCTATTGCGATAATGTTCATCCTTTAGTTTGAACCATACATACTGCACATCAAAATCAAATCCGACGATGTTCACTGAGGCTTCCAATGGGTTTGGTCGAAATGCAATAAAGCCTACAAGTATTGAAGCACATAGAATCAAGAAGTAACTCTGCACCCAGAGTCTAATTCCATGACCAGCCCAAATATCCGCACCAGCAAACATGAACACAAAAATCGAAACACTTGCAACGACGGTCAATATGAAAGAGGTAATACCTCTCATTCTAGCTTCACCATCGTCTGATGCATGATGATTTTCACACACTTGAACAAGGAAACTCTTCTTCTCAGCTAGAGTCAAACCCAAACGCTTTCGGTCACTTGCTAAGAACCCAGGATCCCACTGCGGTCTAAGCCATCTTTTACTTTGAGGACGAGTTGATATGGCCGTAGTAGTTGTAGCTGGTTCACCGCATACTGGGCAATATTTCGGAAACCGAATTCGATTGATTTTAGCCCGGACAATAGGTTCATTGAAGACTTTCTTGTTCCCGGGCAATCTTAGTACATCTCCGTGTGGGTTGAAATCAGTTGCAAATTCATAATTTAACCTGTCGAAGACGGTAAGAGTCCACACCAGTTAGTGAAAAGCACCCTGAA
>JAEOSL010000092.1 GCA_016840385.1 Candidatus Thorarchaeota archaeon
CTGAAGAGGTTTGGGACAACTATTGATGACATCCTTGACCTTGGCTGGACTCGGGGATTTGAGAAGCTCTCCAAGATGAGCACAAAGCGAGCTATTGGAACTATTGTGATGAAAGGAGTCGGTGAATACTTCGAGCTTGTTGGCGAAGTCATCTTCGAGATGGCCTTCGATTCCATGCTTAGAATGGACAAGAGCGAACGGCCTTGGGGTGGTGGAGAACTCTTCATCACAGCTATGACGCTCTCTATTATTACCAGTGGACTGATGAAGGCTATGGGGAAGAAGGGTATCAAAATGGTCATCAATGATGACGGGAATCCAGTAAGGATGGTGAGTAAGGCAAGGTTGCTCCTACCTATCACCGCACTAGCACTTCAAGGGGCGATGTTAGTAATGAGGATTCCAGTTCTCATGGGGAATCAAAGGTGAAAGAGTTGAGTACAACATTGATAAGAAATCGTACAGGTGTGAACGTAGAATGATAGAAGAATTAACCGACTCCAAGGTTACATGGAGTCATGAAACATCAAGGAAAATGATCTGGATATTCTTCATCTTGTCGTTCTGTTTTGGACTGCTCCTGCAACTGGGTGGTCTATTCTTACTCCGTAGAGATTCTGGAGGAACGTATCTTTGGTGGGGCGGAATTACTATAATTGACACAATCTCGGGAATAGTATATTATCTACTGACACCAACAGCACTCATAACATTGTCAGTATATCTGGTCCTCATCAGGAGAGAAATAGGTAACATTGCTATTGTAACATGCCTTTCTGCTCTTATTTCAGGTATCACTTGGACTATACACTTTATCCTCCATAGAATGGCATACGACCTTCTGGATGTTGCATATGCGATCATGTACTGGAGCACAGCAATGATCTTTCTTGGCATCACCTTCTTTCTCATAGGTATCATCTACCTGAGGAAAGGACCAATCACCCTCACTCGTCTTACTGGTATCTCGTTCTTGGTAGTGGGATTCATCGGTGTTGTTGTGGGGTATATTGGTGGATTTACCTTGCTCCCATGGTTCACTATCTATGATTTTCCTTGGGTGACTACTGTAGCTATAGTCCCTAGTGTTCTAGCTCTTGTTCTCGCAACCAAAAAGAATATGTTATACACTGAAGATAGGTCCCTGTAACTCAAGCATCTATTCATCGTCACAATGGTTATTAGTTCGGTACTCCTGTGACCCTTAGTCATCAACAGCGAGGTGCTTGTGTGAAAGGAATAACCTCCCATAGTACTCAGTGTATATATCTGTACAGAACCATATTCAAGATTATTTGTTCAAATGGGGGTCCATTAATTGAGTAGCCAGTATGATTTTTTATTTAAAATCGTAGTTTTAGGAGAAGGTGCAGTAGGAAAGACCGCCATCGTCACTCGTTTCTCTCACGGATTCTTCAGAACTGATTACAAGACCACAATCGGAAGTCAGTTCGCCGTCAAAAACGTCGACATCACCAAAGCAGATCAGTCCCATGTGACCGTTAAACTACAGATTTGGGATGTAGCCGGACAAAGCCGTTTTCAGATACTTCGCCCGATGTACTACCGTGGTTCCTCTGGAGGTATACTAGTATTTGACGTGACCCGTCGCAGGACCTTCATTGTACTTGAGGAATGGCTTGATGAATTATTCAAGGCAATAGGAAAGAAGATTCCACTGGTACTGGTTGCTAACAAGACAGACCTACCAGACCGAGTTGTTGAGCCATCTGAAGGTCGCGAGTTTGCAGACTCTCACAACATGCCCTACCTCGAGAGCAGTGCAAAGACTGGAGAAGGAATTATCGATATTTTCGGTGACCTAGCTGAAGTACTTGTTAAGAATCGTGAGAAGAAGCCCCTCTAGGGAGTCATTTTCCCTCCCATATCTTCTATCCATTATGTATAAGTGACAAATCATATCAGTGAGAACTACGTGATGTGAATCGTACCTATGACCGACCCTGATGATTTCTATCCAACAAATACGATTCCCGCTCTCTCATGGGCATTAGACTTGTACTTCAAGGCTGATGGTAAATTCAAAGAGGGTGGTGTGATCGAACTTATTCTTCCTGCTGGTGCTCATAAGGTTATGATGCAGAAAAAGGGAGAACATGATATCATTCTCTGGATGTCTAAGAAGAAGGTCTATGTCAGAGCTAGATGTGGATTCGATAAGGAATGCGCCTTCAACTCTGGGCGAATCAATGGATGGGACCGAGAAACTCTGAAAAAGCTCCCCTGGGATGAAACAAACTCCCGTGCATTCTTTTCCGCAGTGAGAAAATGGTTGGTGCGACAGAGGTTTGATTTTGTCACACTTATCCGTGCATTGAATACTGCTTGTGATCGAAAAGTAGAGATTCCTCTCACTACAAAGTGGGGTCGAGAGTTCAAGAAGTTTGATGACTACAGGCGGAATAAGTGGCCTGATGATGTTTCCACTGATGATAGAGATCGATTCTTAGAAGAAGTTCTTGTGCGTGTAGCGTTCTGGGTACAGTCTGCAGCTCAGGTCGGTGCACTGAAGTGACTCTCGTGGTGTATAAATCACAAGTGCTTTAGAGTATGCTTGCTTGATATCCTATGAAGGTCGTGGTTAATTCATGCTGGTTGGTCTGCTTGTCAATCCCATTGCAGGTATGGGTGGTCGCGTTGGTCTCAAAGGTACTGACGGGGTAGTTGACGAAGCGATAAAACGTGGAGCCACTCCAATTGCTCCTGGAAGAGCTCTAGAATTCTTACAGACCTTAGAATCTCTTCATGTGGACCCATCAAGACTTGAACTAGTTGTCTGTCCTAATCAGATGGGTGGAGATGTTACACAATCAGCTGGTCTATCTCACCGGATTGTAGATGTATCCGTGTCTGGGAAAACAAACCCTGCGGATACTAAGAACTGTGTTCAAGCTCTCTACGATACTGGAGTCCGACTTCTTGTCTTTGTGGGTGGAGATGGGACTGCTCGTGATATACTGGATGCAATCACTGAGAACAACTTGGATGATCTCCTAGTTATTGGAGTGCCATCTGGAGTCAAGATGTACAGTGGAATTTTCGTTGTGAACCCTGCTGATGCTGCGGAGGTTGTTCGTTTAGTCGTAGAGGGCGGAGCTGGGATTGCTGAATTTGAGATCATGGACGCTGATGAGGAAGCATTTCGTCAAGATCGATTCATCATCAAGCTCTATGGATACATGAATGGACCTTCAGTTCCAGCAAGATTTCAAGGAGCGAAACAGGTTAGCCCAGAAACTGTGAATGAGCATGAAGCTCAAGAAGCCATTGCAAAATATGTCATCGAACAGATGGTCCCTGATGGGACCTACATTCTTGGACCTGGTACCACAGTCAAGACAGTTACAGACATGCTGAATGCTAAGAAGACGACACTTGGTGTTGATGTCTATCAAAATGGAACGATGGAGCAGGATGTGAACGAAGCTCGCATCATAGAGCTGGTCGAAGACTTCCGCAAGACATGGATCATTGTTTCTCCTATCGGGCATCAGGGAATGTTATTTGGTAGAGGAAATCAACAGATTAGCCCTGGAGTCATTGAACGAGTTGGTAAAGAGCACATTTTTGTCATTTCGACACCATCCAAATTGAAAGGTATTGACGGTGAAACTCTCAAGGTTGATACTGGTGACTCTTCTGTAGATGAATTATTGAGAGGTTACATTCGCGTTATTACTGATTACAATGAGATACGTCTGATGCAGGTCGAGTGAGAAAAGTCTGAATACTACAGATTTCTTGGAGTGCGCCAAGTGCCGAGTAGTTTAAATGGATTTACTCATAACATGCTGCTAGGGGATTAAAAATCGTGATTGAAATTTTAGAAAATAAAAGAAGCAGATATAAGTTGATTACATCAGGCGTGATTTTTATTATTGTTCTGTCTTTTGTATCAGTTCTTTCATCTGCACAAAGTGCTTCTGATATGCCTGCATATAGGGATGTCTTAATAGTTAACCTAGGAAATGAAGAGGCTCCCATGAAAACTTCAGAAATTATCGAAGGATTCCTGATTGAATTAAATGAGGGAAAAATGGATTCTGGAAATGACGAAGCTAATCTCGGTTGGGAGAGTAACCATGTCATATCCAAATCTATTCATTGTACTCGATCCATTCAGAAAGAAACGCAGAATTCGATATTGACTACAAGTACAGTCCAATCTGATATTTCATCATTCGATAGTGACGTTTCACGTTTCAGAGCAAGTATAATCATAGTTGTTGGACACGGATCAGAATACGGTATTGCGGATGTTAGTGATTCAGAAGACATGATTATCTGGGAGGATGTCATTACAACAACCACAAAGGTACAATCCCAGTTGACAATATTAGCTTCCTGCTTCAGCTCAAATGCTGTTTCACTTGGCACTGATATTGTAGGATTCAATGGTGTTGTTGACGCCTTATTGGTTGGGTATATTGTTTCGCTTCTTTTGACACAAGTGATTCCTGATACTCCAAGCTTTATGTTTGAGGATACTCTCTATTCTGCTTTGGATCGTTCTGAAACGATTATGCGAGATGGGACAAATATATTGCCACTATCCATTCAATCAGATTGGGCAGCAATACGAATCCCACTGATAGCTATCTTGACCGGTATTTTCTTCATTTGTGCATACTACGTAAAATGGGCTATTGCAGCTCCACTTGGGACCGTTCTTACTGCAATACTAATTGGTACTGCTGGTATTGCCGTCGGATTATTGTTTCAGTTTGTCTTGGAAGGTCTTAGAATTTCTGTTGGATCACTGATTCAAGCAGTTAATCCATTTGTTGGAAATACTTTCAATGCACTCATAGGTTCTGTATTGGGATTTGTAATTTCATACAGTACTCCATTTCTAATACCATCATTCCTGTCAGCTCTCGCGTACATTATTGGTGGAGTTACAGCGGCTTTGGTACTATCAGATACACCTGAGCCTTGGACAAGAGCTGCGGCTGCCACTGCAGCAGCTATTGGACTAATATCAATATTTGATATGATTGTCCAATATATGTGAAAATATGTTGAACCTGAAAGTAATGGAGTAGGAACGTGAACATACTATGGAGTCACTGAATATATCAATCAACGCAATCGAGCGACCTGAATTGATATATAAAACGTCTAGGGAAATTCAGATGGCTGCTTATTCTTCAGCCCTTTCCTTTTTGTTAATGGTGGCTGCCATCCAGATTTCTATAGAATCTGAAGACTCCATAGTCCTACTCCTATCAGGTTCCGGCATGTTTGGAGTGATGTTTGCTCTAATTTTCTTATTGCGTGGAATCTCTTTCTTTGCAAGTGCAGAATGGAACAGAAAGGAGAATAGCGTTTTATTTGCAAACTCAATTCTGGAAACACATTCGGATGAAGCATTCACTAACTATCGGAACTACAATATCCGCGTCCTTCGTACTCACAACTCAGGTTATTATCTTGGGTATATTGTTCTTAGTTTGATGGCGGTTTCACTCTTTGTTGTTCAGATTATCGTGAATTTCAATGGAACCCCACTCACGAATAACATGCAGTTAATTTTTGGATTAATTATTGATGGATATCCTTTCACCATGGTTTTACTCGTTGCCTTGTTAAACCTCGGAATTGGTGTTATTGGGATCGGATTCCGAATTTTCTCAAATGTGAACATTGCTCGATATAATTCCAAGTCGAAAACGGAAATCCTAAATGAAGTAGAGAAACTCATATCAAAGTATAGCAAAGATGTAAAGACGACCTATGAAGAGGGAATCAATCTACTCAAAGATGCTGAGAATAGCGATCCTGCTGCTGTGAAGCAAACCATGATTATGGCTGAAGGGATGAACAAAGAAATTGCTCGTTTCAGAATGGTGAAATTTGTTTTTATTATCGTTATCATCATTGTGACAATTATTGATTTTGTCATTCTCTTACTTCCATAAGAGAAACAACTAATGAAGGTTGAATAGGACTGGTTAATTGAGGTGCATGGAAATGAAGGGAGATGAATTACTGGATATTTCATTCCAAGCTATAGAACACCCTGAATTGGTCTACAAGACTTCTCGGGATATTGAAATAGCTGCTTTCTCGTCAGTCCTTACATTTTTATTCATCGTGGTTGCAATCCAGACTATTCAAGGATTGGATATATTCCAATTGCTACTCTTATTCGGACCCACAATGCTTACACTTTTTCTTTCAGTGTTATTTTTCGCACGTGGTTTGATTTTTTTCATGAATGCAGAACTTGATAGAAGACCGAATAGCGTTTTGTTTGCGAACTCAATTTTAGCAAAGGAGTCCAACACCTCCTATACAAACTATCAGATGTACAATATCCGTGTCCTTCGTACTCACACCTCTGGACCGTATCCTTTGTACGTAGGTCTCATTATAATAGCAATTTCTCTTTTCATTACTCAGATTGTCATTGATTCCGGAGGTGAAACAATCTCCGGAAATATGGTGTATTTGTTTGGATTGATTATTAGTGGAACCTCTTTCACGTTAGTTACATTTGTAGCTCTGCTAAACTTCATTACTGGAATTCTTGGATTAGGGTTCAGGATTTTCTCTGATGTAAATATTGCACGTTGGAAATCCAAGTCAGAAACACTAATTCAAGATGAAGCTGAGAAATACGTAGCTACGTATAGCAGAGGGGTGCAGATGACCTATGAGGAGGCTGCCAAGATATTCAAAGATGCCGAGAATGGTAACCCTGCGGCTGTCGAGCAAAAAGACTTGATGGCGGAAGGAATGAACAGAGAACTTGCTGGCTTCAGAAAAGTGAGATTTGTTTTTATTCTTAGTATCGCGATTGTTACTATCATTGACATTATTATAGCTCTACTACCTCCATAAGATCTACTCACAATCGTTTCACCTATCTTGGCAATACGGTTGATTCGTATCGAGTACTTATCCTAAACGCACCCAATTATTTAAATATCGAGATTATTCGATATATGATTAGTATTGGAGGTGTCCTCGATAACAAGCGATAACGAAGATCCAGCGTTCCTTTTCTGTGTCTGCACTGGAAAATGTCCCGGTTTTGCAAAGATGGATATGTGGGATTTTATCAACCGTATAAGAATGGAACTCCCTGTGAAATACGGAGTAATTCACCCTCAGCTTTGTGAAGATGATGGGGATCGATATCTGGAAAGTACACTCAATGCTGGTGAAAAGGTCATCATTGCAGGGTGTGCTCCAGCAATGCAGTACAAACTATTCCGAGATGCATTTGAGAAAGTCGGTCTCGAGGCCAAGAAAGACCTCATTCCATTGGATGTTCGAGATATGACAACCGATGAAGCATTTGACAAAGTTATGAATGCAATGAAGGAGAACGGGTTCGATGTCTGAGGGTGGAATCGGAAGTACATTCATGAGTGTTGCTCGTGAAAAGATTCCCTGGTGGCCAGAAGTCGATGCTTCCAAGTGTGATGGTTGTGCTAGTGAATTCGACTGTTTGAAATTCTGTCCTCATAAAGTGTACAAGGTAGTTGAAGGTTCACCACTTATTGAGGTTGAAAAGAAATACAATTGTGTGGTATTTTGTAGAGCCTGTCAAAAGATGTGCCCGAAAGATGCACTATCATTTCCAAACAAACCTGACATTTTGAAGATAATCAAAGAAGCCAGGTCTACATAGGAATGTGATGATTTTGACTACAAAGTATGTTCTTCCATGCGCAGGTTATGACAGACCTGGCGGAAAGATTTCCAGACTAGTGATTGATCTTTTACAATCCTCTGACTCTTCCATCATAGCAGGTAGTATCGGTGCATTAGCTTCTGAACGTCCTGGAGAAATCAAGGATTTACGCTCATCTGATGTAATCTGTATAGACGGATGCAGTGTCCAATGTGCTACCAAGATAGTGCAAAACCATAGTGCACGAGAATTCGAATCTATTGAAGTGTCTGCGATTGCTGATTTGGAGGATAGTGATGCAAATGAAAAGGCAAGAACTGTTGCAGATAAGGTACTGCAACTATTAGCAACTGAATCGTCCTCTACTACGAAAACGATTGATTCAGAGCAATCAGAAAACGACTATCTGTCGGAGATGATTGACAAATTCATCCTCCGAGTGAAGAAAGGGCTCTTCTATTCTGACAATGATTTTTGGGTTCAACGAGAAGGGGACTTGGTGAGGATTGGATTATCCGACCTCCTCCAACAGATGGTATCGGATGTTTACTTTGTCGACTTGGCAGATATAGGAACTCATGTAGAATTTGGCGATGAGCTCGGTTCTTTCGAATCAACGAAGATTGCAATGGAGATTATAACTCCACTATCAGGAACAGTCGTCGAGAAGAATACAAAACTTGAGGACAGTCCTGAATTTGTTAACGAATACCCATACGAAAAAGGTTGGCTATACGTCATCCGTCCTGATGACATTAGTGAATTGGAACTTCTAAAGACCGCAGATGAGTATCTACCGTATGGTGTTGAGAAGGCTAAGCATGAATTAGGAAAGAAGGTATCAAAATGAGTGATGCAAAAAAGATAGTCATTCCATGTAGTGGAATAGGGAAAGCATTTGGAACTGTTTCCAGAGAAGCAACATACCAATTAACAGAAACCGATCATCAGGAAGAGTACAGGACAATGTGTCTGCCTCTCCTCGTAGCAGGTAATCAAGATGGAATTGATCTTCTCAAAAAATCTCGTGTGTATACGATTGATGGGTGTCCGAAAAAGTGTGCAACGTTATCAGTTGAACGCACTGGTATTGATGTCACAATGGAGGTTATGGTCCCGAAAGTTCTAGCAAAGAATACTGATCACAAACCTGGCACTGTACTAGATATCGGACCCAATGGAGTACTTTTAGCAAAAGATATTGTCAATATAATCCTTGAAGAAGGGAGTGATTAGAAATGACTGAATTACCCAAAGTTGGTATAATTTCCTGTAGTGGAGAAGATTGTCCTGGTGGGAATATTTCAAGAGAAGCAACATTGAAAGTTCTCCATGATTTAAGACCAGAAGAAACTGCAACAATTTGCCTTCCGCTTTTCCTTGCAGGTGGAGAAGGAGAGCGTGGATTTGCTAAGAGGTTCCCAACTATTACTGTGGATGGTTGTGGGAAACTTTGTGCAGCGATAGGCACAACAAGATACAGCAACAAACCAACTATCGAAATCAATTTAGAGGACTATGCGGGCTTTGCCTCTCTCAAACCTGAAGAGAAATGGCATGTTAAGGAAAGTAGTTCAAACTTGGTTGAGAAACTAGCTACTGACATAGCTAATCACGTAGATGAAATAAGAAACAATTCGGAGTGAAAACCATTGACAGAAGAAACCGATCTGAAATGGCGTGCAGAGTTTCACAAGGCACTAAGTAATCCTGTTCGCCTTCAGATTGTCGAGATGGTGCTGGATGGTGAAATGTGTCAATGTGATATATTCCCTGCAATTGGCCTTTCACAATCCACAATATCCCACTATCTTACACTACTCGTTCGCTCTGGAATCCTTGCCGTCAGACGGGATGGTACAAGGAAACTGTATAGTGTTTCACATCCCGGAATCTTGAAAGCTCTCGATATTATGAGACATTTAGCATCACAAGCGAAATAATGCAACATCATATTGTCTAATCATAGGTCTCTCGGAGTTTCAGAGTAGAATCCTTAACTTGAAGTACGAATTCCTCGTTATACTCAGGAGATTGGAGAATGTATTTCTCATTAGTCGACACTTCCTTTGGACACATAGGGATAGTCTATAGAGATACAGTCAGTCCTAGAGTTATCGGTGTTCTTCTTCCTAGAACGAAGGATGATGCCTTACGAGCTGTGAAATTTCAGTACCCCGAAGCACATCTTCGTTCTCCAGACTTACTCGGCTCTTTACCAGATATGTTCGTAGACTATTTTGATGGAACACCTGTGAAGTTCCCGCTTGATGTTCTTGACATGTCTGTATGTTATCCATTTCAGATAGAAGTCCTCAATGCAGAGTGGTCCATTCCATATGGGAGCGTAGCTTCATACAGATGTGTTGCGAATAGGATTGAGTCAACAGCATATCGGGCAGTTGGAAACGCCTTGGCACGTAATCCATTCCCTATCATCGTACCATGTCATCGAGCTATCAGATCAGACGGAACATTGGGAGGCTTTCAGGGAGGTCTCAAGATGAAGAGAAAAATCTTGGAACTAGAAGGAGTGGAATTCGATTCATATGGTCGAGTAAAGGAAGAGTTCGTGAAGGATAACTTAGATCCTCTCAGTGACTACTTTGAATCACCAACCTATCTCATCGACTTCAATGGAACCTTCTAAGAGTGATGTCTGAAGAACAAGTACAGTATAGCTCAAGCAAGAGCAAACTGCACTTCATTCTTCATTATTGTTCTACTTACGGTAGAGATCTATTGTGAGAGTTCGATTACAATATTTACACTGAACTGCTTCTCCTCTCTTAATCTGAGATACTTCTTCTGGAGTTAGAGCACTGACACAATTCGTACAGATCCATGCTTCGATCCCTTTTGTTAGCTCTTCTATAGTAGTAGGTAACATTGCACTGTCATCACCTAATCCTTCGATGATGACTCTTGATTGATTCCCATCTACAGGACCATTAACACGAATTCTAACTGCTACCCTCTTGTTGGTGTATTTGCCCTCTGCAAAACCTCTAATCGTACCGACAAATTCTCCGGCCATTGTGTCAGTCGTATCATCTACAATGTAGAAGTTCTTTGAAGGTAAGAGTGTCTTTGCCCTTTCAAACAGAATTTTTGAATTCCATTCTAGTTGATGCTCCTCACTCGTACACTGCATATTCGTTAGAATTTCTTCGAAATCATTCATTGATGATTCTAGTGGCATGAGCAGGTCACACACAGACCTAATGACAAAGGGCTCTACTTCAGCAGTTTGTATTTTATTCTGATAATCCACATATGTTACGGTAGCTAGGACCTGTCCTTCTACACAATCCTTACTTGGAGTAAATTTGAATTGTGGAGATCTAAAACCACCAGGTTCAATTCTACTAAGTTGCTTCATGGTTTCTCCTTCTAGATTCATACAATCCTGAGGATAGGCTACTACAGTAACAGTCACATTGTTGATGACATATGCAGTATCATTTTTCACTTTAACCTTGTAATCAAAAGCACCACCAACAATTTCTCCTCCGCGGAGTGCTTGAACCTCTCCAGTTCCGGTGAATGGTGGAGAACCATCCACTTCTTCCGCATCGGCAAAACCATCATCCGGAGGAACGCCAGTATAATCAAATCCGACAGAACCTAAACCACGACGTCGTTTTGTAACGAACACGGCTCCTATAATTAGTATCAGCGCAATCCCTCCACCAGCTGCGGCAAGAAACATGACGTCTAGCGGTCCCCCGGGGGCTGAAGTTGTTGTACCGGTTGTTGTTGTTGTTGTTGTTGTTGTTGTTGTTGTTGTTGTTGTTGTTGTTGTTACAGCACTCTTATGATAGTGGTAAAAATAAGCATCATGCATCGGATTGAATACGTAGCCGTTCATTTCAGCTCGTTCAACATGGAAGCTAGTAGCCTGGTAACCCCAGAGGAATGCACAATGATCGACGATTGCCTCTTGAATATCAGCATAGATTGAAATTCGAGTTGCTGAGTCTGTCTCTACAGCTCCGGCATCAATCCAGCCATCAACCATACTTCCATTCCAAAGAATACCGCCTTCACCAGTTGAACCTACTAGACCAACCCTTGATGGGTAGGCACCAGTTGACTTGACGATTGGTGCTACGAGGTTATCAGGATCTGCGTAGTCAGGTGCCCAACCGAGCCAGAAGATCGGTAGTTGCTTGTTCCTGACCTGGTACAGATAGCTTGCCCACTCAAGACTTTGTACATCGATGGTAAGTGTTGAGGAGGGGTCAGTTGAAGCAGGATGGGCAATGATATTTTCGATAGCCTGCTTTACCAAGAGACCTGCTGCCTCACGGTTAGTGTTACCTTCGTTGTAGTAGATGTTGAGTTCGTAGGAGTTGTTTGCCCAGACTGCGTCTAGACCATTAGCCATAGCTAGGTTCCAATGAGTGACTGCTGCAGTCATGTCCTGCTCGAACATGAATAGGTTGTCATCGTGTGCAAACATACCTTGTGGAATCGGACCCTGTAGTTGGATACCTAATCCATTTCGGACGCTAGTGATGAGTGAATCATAGTCGAATGCGTATGAAATAGCTGCTCTAGTTTCCCAATCTTGGAATGGACTTTGTCTGACCTCGTTTGATACGTTCAGGTAATCATTCATGTTAAATCCAAGGAACATAATATCGAATGTTGGATTACCTGCCCAGACCTTTATATTAGGATCAAGGCTCTGTAAAGTACCGTCACCAATAGTGGTAGCGGTATTCCAGATATCATAAGCATTTGCCGCTGGCCAATTGCATGCGTCAGTGTTTCCAGCCTGAAGGTTCAACATTCTGCTGTTCACATCAGTGTTTAGATTGATTGTGACATCAGTAATTGAACCTGCATTGGGATGGGTTACTAATGCTGCAGCAGCTCTCCAGTAATTTAGGTTGAGAGTTAGTTCGATTCTGTTATCCTGCACCCAAGTAACTAGTTCATAGGGACCAGTTCCACAGGCTTCTTCATTCAGTGTAACATCTGCGCTAACAGGTGACATTCCACCATGAGCCATGAAGAAGGTAGGGCTAATCATAGCACCAACTTCGTAGGTCAAGGCTGAAACGAATGGTGTGTAAGCATATGCAAGGTTGACTTCTACTTCGTATTCACTATTTACTACAACTGCACCTGAGGAGTTCTTCCATGTGGTCCAAGCAGCAATGTGCTCAGCACTTCCATCTCCATAGGCATATACGGCATCCTCAACAGCTGAGCCACCAAGGATTGGTTCGGCAATCATCCAAACTGGACCCCAACCATTGTCCCAACCGCGTCCTAGCATTCGCCAGAAGTTCATTTGTACAGCTGTGGCGTTGAATTCGGTACCGTCATGGAAGGTGATACCTTCTCTTAGTGTGAATGTATATGTTAATCCATCTCCGGATAATGTGTAGCTTTCAGCAAGCAATCCGACTGATGGGTCTGAGTTTGCTGTGTCCCAGGGATACGTGAGCAACGTTTCATAGATGTTGTAATGCACCCATGAACCAGCTGTTTCGTAATTTTTGTGTGGGTCCATAAACATAGGCAGATAATTCGTTTCCCACACAATTTCATCTAAACTGGTTTGCGCAGTTGTTGATGATAGAGATTTAGTAATCTCATTTTGATGTGAGTTTGGTGCAACACTCACTGAAATTAAAAGAATGACTAAAAATATTGTATATACCTGGAAGCTCCTCATAATACCACCTCTAATCTATTCGAATTCTACCCGATGGTGACAGCTGCACAAATTGTTATACAAAACCTCTTAAAAAATCAATTGGGCGATGATTTGTATCACTCTTACAATGAAAATATAGCAAGTTATTCAAATAGTCCATCATATCTCGAAATGAGCATGACTAATAGCTCCTTAATTCTCCCAGCATATCTAAATATGCGGAACACCTAAGGAGTAAGTATGTCGCGAATTGCAGTCTTAGGCGGTTACGGCGTCGTTGACACAATTGCTGTACGGACTCCTGTAGAGGACCACACCGTACGAGGTGGACTCCACAACATCTCACTTCCTATCAAGAGAGATCATTCGAATTTAAGGAGAGACAATGAATGATAATGAAGTGTGAATGTGGGCATAATGACTG
>JAEOSL010000093.1 GCA_016840385.1 Candidatus Thorarchaeota archaeon
CAGCTAGTTCCTTCTTCTTCCCTTCTAGCTTTTCTAGAGCCTTTTTAGATTTCTCAAGAATCTCATTGACTCTCTCTCGTCCTCGGGGATCTGCATCGATTCCCATATCGACGATCTTTTTGTAAATATCACCTAGTTTCATGGGCTGAAATCAACTGACCTTTGGTTTTAAGCTTTCGACAAGAGCAGGGTTTTCCGGTATTCATCTTTGTTATAAAAATGAAAACAATTATTTGATGGTTTAACTATTGATGGATTTCCACTAGATTATTAGAGTGTGCATAGAAGGGAGATAGTTTTGACTGATATTTCAGAATTAAATGGATTTGATGATGAGCTAGAGAAACTTAGAGTCCACTGGGATGCTCCAGGTATTGCATGTGTTGCTTTGAAGGACAACGAGATAATATATTCTCATGCGGTTGGTCTTCGAGATATCGGGAAAAATCTGCCAATGACGCCACAGACCATCCAACCTATTGGCTCGTGCTCAAAATCGTTCACTTCAACAGCAGTTGCAATGCTTGTCGAAGATGGCAAACTGGATTGGGATACACCGGTCCATAAGATGTTTCCAAAGTTTGAGTTGAAGGATCCAACAGCATCCGCAAAGACAACATTGGTTGACATGTTGTCTCATCGTACTGGTCTTCCCAGACATGATGCTGTATGGATGGATGGTGAATTTACGTATGATCAAATCTTTGACTATCTACCTCATCTCGACTTCAGTAGAGATTTCCGGACAACCTTTCAATATAACAATCTCATGTATATAGCGGCGGCAGCTATCGTTGAGGAAATCTCGGGTGTAAACTTCAGGAAATTTGTGTCCAAACGTATTTTCAAACCTCTGAAAATCAATGCGAATATGTTCCTTCAGGACATGCTGAAAGATAAAGACCATACTAAAGGATATCTTTACCTTAATGCTGAAAGAAGTGAAGTCAAGTATGATGCAATAGCGCATGCGGATGATATTGCAGCGACGGGTGCTGGTACGATTAATGCTTGTACTGCGGATATTGCTGAGTGGTTGAAATTCCATTTGAATATCGGTACTGTTGATGGGAAACAGCTTCTCTCCCCTGAGAATATCAAAAGAACTCATACCCCAGTTGTAATCGGAGGCTACTCAAGGTTGGACGAATGGGTTCCCGGCCAGAAGTGGATAAAACAAAGTGCCTATGCATTAGGCTGGCATACGGAAATATACAGGGGCTTTACTCGTGTATCACATAGTGGTCACACAGAGGGATCATCAACTAAAATCTACTTCCTTCCGGATGAGGGGATTGGAGTAGGAGTTATGGTAAACGAATATGGCAATCCACTCACAGATGTAATAGGTAAAATCATCTTGGATAAATTACTCAATCTCGAACCAGTAGATTGGTCAAAGATCATCAAACCAAGCTATGACGAATTCCTGAAAGTCATTCAGCAAACAAAAGAGAAGGAAGCTGATCTAAGGATTGCCGACACAAAACCAGCTCATCTTGTAGAGGACTATTGTGGCAATTATCACAATCCTGGATATGGTACTTTCGCCATCATATCTGAAGGAGGTGAATTACGGGCTACGCTAGGATCCCTCAAATTTCGGCTGACGCACTATCATTATGATACCTTTCAATACCACTATGATAGACAAGATTTCAGAGATACCCTCACTTTCTATACAGAATCAAGTGGTGATATAGAATCCTTTACTATCCGTCTAGAAATGCAGGTTCCCCCAATCAAGTTTCTCCGATTGCCCGATGAACACTTGTCGAACCCAGAATTCCTTAGCAAAATAGTAGGCAAGTATGAATACTACGGAAAACCCGCGGAACTAGTTATCAAAGGAGAAAATACACTCGTATTCAAGATGGCAGGATTTCCTCCAATGGAATTAGTCCCTATCAGGGGAATGGGTTTCAGACCTAAGCTTTCATCAAGTAAGACCTTTACATTTCAGGAAGATACGAATGGTGAAATCGCTGGGTTTTTGGTTTCCGAATTTGGGACTGTAATTCCCGGAAAGCGGATTAAATCCTGAGGAACTAACACTTATCACTGAAACTTACTACTAAACAGCCTGAGTGATTAATTTGCCAAAGGATGAGAAGAGAAAAGTTGGACCAGTATATCGTGTATTTTCACAAGACCTTCATTCAACACAGCTCCATGGGGAAGCTATTGGATTTCGTCAAGCTGAGATGTGGCGTTCGAAGAGCCGTCAGTTTTCTAAGGATGCCGCGATTATTGGTAATGTTGAAACTACAAAGCGTTCTGATGACAAGGAAAAATTACCAGGCTTCGAGAAAGCTGGATTCATCATACGTCGTCAATCTCTATGGAAAGAAGTGGATAAATTAGATAGACGACTTGTTGTCAAGCTTTTCTCAAGTAGTGGCGGGTGGATTGCCACGATGGAAGAGATGGTTGCAGAAGAATATGCCGCAAGTTTTGTTTCAGGTGAGCCCCTAGTTACATTTACTGTTCTATCTAAAGAAAGTGAGATGATCACTTGGGTACGACAGCAAAAACGAGGAAAACTTTCTACTGAGAATTATTCATTTTACATTCTTGGTCCAGACAAAACCTTTGAGGCATTTAGAATAGAGGGTGCCCGAGGTTCGATGGGTGATGACTACGATGTGGTCCGACTCAATGGAGGTCAGAAAGTTGCTCAAATTGACAGTAAGTTTGGAGACCTCGGTGGAGAATTCAAGGTAAATGTGAAAGATCCCGTTCTTGCAGAGAATGAATGGTTCTGCAGAGTTCTTCAGTGCTTTTCTATTATGGTTGCATATCGTACAGATATTAAGGACAAGATCAAAAAAGGAATCAATCTCTGGAAAAAAGGGAAGAAGATTCCAAAGCAGCATAGATACGAAATCAGCTTGCTTGCAAATCCCAGAAAATTGACCCTTAATCTCCAAGAACTTGAAGAGGTCTAGGGATTCAATAGGCTCTATCTAGTTCAACCACATTGATGAAGTCTTCACGACCTTCAGTGAACCTAGTGACGTTCTCAACAACTTCATCCCATCTCTTCAAGTCATCCATTGGTGAGGCTCCTCTATGTGGTGAGAGTACAACATTCTCTAATTCGTGAAATGGAAATTTTGTGGGATATTTCCGAAGGTCCACATCAGGTTCAGGTCGGTACTCATACCAGACATCGATACCAGCTCCTGCAATGGTTTTTTCCTGTAGTGCATTGTAAAGGGCTTCTTCATCTACCACAATACCTCGTGCAATATTGACAAGAAAACTCTCAGGTCCCAGGAGTTTGAGCTCTTTCTCCCCAATCATTCCAATTGTTTCCTCTGTTTGGGGAACTGCAATCATGAGCATATCCGTTTCTTCCAGGAACTCATCAAGATCCTTTGGTAGGAACTGCTTCACGGGTGTAGGCAACTCTTCATCACCATTCCATTTTCGTTTCAGCACTAAGAATTCTACATTGAACCCAGCCAAGAATTTGTGTACCTTCTGATTTACAGCTCCATATCCTAGAAGTCCAATCTTTCGTTCCCGCAGTGGAACTGACTTTGCATGAGAGTCTCCTCTTCTCCATTGACCTTCAACCATCCAGTTATGATGCGGGATTATTTTGTTAGTTGCAGCAAGTAGAAGAGTTACTGCATGCTGAGCAGTGAAGTAGGTGTTTCCATGACCGTTGATCAGAGTGATGTCCCTATTCTGAGTAAGTTCTCTAAAGGTATCAATATGATGCTGAACGCCTACCCCTGGATTGATGAACAGTTTCATGTTTGAAGCCGTATCAAGGAATTCCCTTGTAGGTCTCCAACCGACTACAATATGAGCCTCGGGTGCATGTTTCAAGAGGTTCTCTTCTGAGGTGTCTGCTAGAAAAAGCAAGTTCAGATCTTCAACATCTAGAAGACCTTTCTGAAGATATTCTTGTAGCTCTGATCTGACTTCCCAGATGAAGAGGACATTCGTTATTGGCATTCTAACACCTTTGAAATGGCGAAAATAACCTCAACTTAAGAGCTCTTCTGAATGGATAGAAACAATTCTTATAGGAGTAGAACCATACTTTAGTGACATAAGTTACAAATCGTAATTAATGTGAAGAATAGCCGCATCAACCTAACATAAAGAGGAGTTCATATGACTAAAGCATTCTCCGTTGCATCATGGAATGTAAAGAATTTCAAATCTAATCAAGCAAGAGTAGATCGTGCAATTTCATTTCTCAAGAAGCAAGATGCTGATATATTTGCTTTATACGAGTTATCTGGGAAAGATGTCTTCCTAGAATTGGTCAACCAGTTCTCCGGGTATTCATTTCAAATAACCGAGGGAAAAAGTGCTCAGAAAATTCTCATAGGCATACGTGATTCACTTGATACTTTCATCACGCAGAAATTAGAGTATACTTCTGGCTCCAATTTCTATTGTCCAGGACTCCTTGTGACAGTTATTCGTGACAGTCGCATCTATCCTTTGCTTTTCATGAATATTGATAGTGAACCCACTATACAGGGGATGGGTCAAAGAAATGAGATGATGCTCAGAGCCTTCAAGTATCGTGAGAAGTTGAACAAACTCGCATGGGAGATGGGTGATGCGAAAGTCAACTACATCTTTCTTGGAGATTTTGAGATAATGGGAATGGAGCATCCTTTCAATAAAAGTATTGATCCTGAGACAGAGCTTAGGAAGTGGGATGAGGAAGAGTGCAAGAAGTACAATATGCGGCGTTTGAAGAAATCCCATGATTTGACGTACATGAGCTGTGATGGAAGTGAGCAAGGAGATTTTGATCATGTCTATGCGGCTGAACATCTCACATTCAAGAAATTTGGAGATTATGAGGTAGATGTCAGAGGATGGGTTTCAGAGCCTGAGGACAAACAAAAGGAGTGGAGAGAGAAGTACTCAGTTCATTCCCTGTTGTATTTTGAGGTTACATGACCTCGACAATAGATGAAACAATAACTTGGATATTCTCTAGCTCCAAAAGAGAAAGAAGAAAAGACCGTTTTACCACGAAAAAGTCATGGAAATAGAAACCACTAGTCTTCGATATATGGACAAAATTAGACTCATTGGCCGAGACGCTCGATTGACAATTGTAAGTTGGATGTTCTATGCGTTTGCTTTTGGAATCAATGATGTCCTCTTCAATCTCTATCTACTTGAAGCAGGATATGGTGAGGACTTTCTGGGATTCTTCCTGTCCATCTCTATGTTCCTGGTCGGGGGATTAGCAATTTTTGCAGGAATTGTTGCTGATAGATATTCTCGAAAGAAGATTCTACTTGTTAGCAATACCATCATATTCATTGGATTCTTTATTCAGTACTCTACTCTAACTCCGATTTACCTTCTGCTCTCGCAATTGCTTTATGGAATCGGATATGGATTCAATGGAGTGTGTTGGCAACCATACACAACCAGTGTGACATCTGAAGAAGAACGAGTGCATGTATTTAGTGTGAGATTTGCTTTATTCCTAGTTGCAAGTCTACTAGGTTCATTGGTAGGTGGTTTCCTCCCTAGTCTATTCTCAAGCTTGGGTCTTGCTATTAATCTCTTATCTGCTTACAGACTATCTTTATGGATGGCTCTGATTCCTATTGGACTCGGTGTACTTGCTATAATTCCAATGAAAACAGATAAAATTGTGAAGAAGCGTCGCTTCGGATTTAGCAATGTAATCCACCGTAGATTCATTGGGAAATATGCACTAGCATGGACTATTTCTGGACTTGGAGCAGGTATGTTTGTTCATTTCTTCAACGTCTTCTTCAGCCTAGCGTTTGCTGCTGATGCGGTGACGATTGGGATCATATTTGCAATCAATACATTGGTGATGGCTCTAGGGAATTTTACGTCACCTGCAATTGTAGATCGATTTGGCAAGCTGGGTACAATCATCTGGTTCCAAATATTCTCACTTCCCTTCCTTTTCCTTCTATCATGGTCTCCAGTACTTTACATTGGTGTCATTGGGTTTGTTTCTCGCGCATTGTTCATTAACATCGCATGGCCTGTGATGGAAGTCTTCTACATGGAAGGTTTGGAACCTGAGGAACAGGCAACTGCTATGGGTGTGATCAATACAGGTGATGCTCTAGGTCGCGCGATTGGTTTGAACATTGCAGGAATGATGCTAGCTTCTGGATTTCTAAGAGCACCCTATTTCTTAGCAGGAATTTTATACGCTGTCAGTATCATCTTCTTCATAGTATTCTTTGGAGGTAAATCTGAGGATTCAGAAAATAGGACTGGTGTAATTAAAGATGGCTAGGAAAATTGATGAAGTACACATACGCATTTTGGTCGATGGGATAGTCAATGTTGGGAAATTAATGGGTGAGGGCGGATTTGCTGCACTTGTCGATGTCTATTATAATGACAAGAGTGCCAAGAAATTGTTGTTTGATACTGGAGGTTCGACTCCTGCTCTACTTCATAATCTGAAACAGATGGAAATCGAGATATCACTAGTGGACATGATCATACTTAGTCATGGGCATTGGGACCATGTAGGTGGCCTACTGGACATCCTGAAGCAAATCGGTAAACGAGTCCCTGTTCTCTTTCATCCCTTTGCTACAGTCCCGAAGATATTTACAGCTGATGATGGCAAAGACCACAAAATCGGGATATCGAATTATTTCACTCTAGAGGAACTAGAGGAGTATGCTGACATCATTGGCACAACTGACCCCTACTCGATCCGAGAGGGAGTCTGGACTACTGGTGAAGTTCCTCGATCTAATGATTTTGAGAAATTCACTGGAAATCTTACCAAGATACGTACGATACGAGATGGCAAAGAGGTTCCTGACATGATAGAAGATGATCTATCATTGATATTTCAACTAAAGGATGGTTCTGTAGTTATCCTGGCTGGATGCTGTCATGCAGGGCTTGTGAACACGATGAACCATGCAACCACGATAACCGGTTCTTCAAATATCGTAGGAGTTGTTGGAGGTCTCCACCTCCATGATGCATCGAAAGAACGACTTGCTAAGACTGTGGAATATCTGAAAGGTTACAATCTCACAAGATTATCTCCTTGTCACTGTACAGGTCTTCGTGGGCAAGCTGCGTTGATGTATGCGTTTGAAGACATCTTCAAAGAAGTTGGTGTTGGTTCACTTCTAAAATTTAAAGCTCAGTAGAACAAAATCTTTACTTGGAATTATTCTGAATGTAGAGTATTGACTCGAATGTAGTTAATCCTGATATGGTGATATTTATGAGAATCATGGGGATCGTAGTTTTAGTATTGATGTGGATACTAACTGTTGTAGCAGCATGGATTGGATTAGCTTGCATCCTAGTCATGTTTTCGATAGTTCGTGTCGATTGGGATGGTTTCATTCGTGTCCTCTCACATTTCATTGTAATCGGTCCTGCACTCATTATCGGTACTATTGTCACAGCAAGAGCTTATTTCAGGGCTCGCAAATCTCACATGTTGTATGAATCATCTTAGAATCTAAAGTATGAAATGAAGTTCTCCACCGGAAAGAAAGCATCAAGCTTCATTGCAATTTCCTTAGAACATTCAATCTTACTCAGTTCTCTCATCATTAAAGCAGGAGTTCTGCCACCTATTACTAGTGAGAGTGTGTACGGTTCGAGAGTGATGTCGGGTTTCGTGTCATCATCGATCTTCTCAACCATTAATTTTCCATTGTTTGCTAATAGTGAAAAGACTCCCGCATTCCAAGGACATTCACCATCAATCAGCTTCACCGTAAGTTCCTCACTACATTGGTCCGATACTTTGATTGAAGAACAGAAATTCTCAAAGTCAACGATTCGCATCATCATCTTCCCAGATACTTTTGTTATGAGCTTCTGTATATTTTGAATATATTCTGGGATTGGAAATTGTGGATCTGTTACCCACTTTATTGTGCTACAGTCTGAGGACATCTTCTTCACAAGTTCAACAACCGATGGGAGTACACTTACGGATGAAAGGTAATTGGAATAGATGTTCAGGACTTTCCCGTCTTCTCTTTCATCAAAGATAAGCCATGCGCATCCAACTGGTTTAGAATTCTCTTCGAAGAGGTAAAAGCCTCCCTTCTCAATAGAGCCAATATGCATGAATGGGAAAGTGAATACTCTTGACCCAAATTGCGCCATCTCTTTTGCTAAGCTATCTATTGTTACATGTTCCTTTGTATCACTCAATTCCCTAACTGTAATGGTAGAAGGACCTTTCACCGTTCTCAATGCTTCTGGTGGGAATTCGAAAATCGTGTATGTTTCAGCAAGAGCATAACCAAGTTTCTCATAAGCTATCTGAGCACCTGGATACGGTGAGGGCTCTAGAATTGATAACACCAAACCCTTCTCTTTCATATCTTTGAAAGCGATATCGTAGATGCTCTTCATGATACCCTTCCTACGATGATCTTCCGCAGTAGCAACCGCCCAGACTCCCGCAAAAGGTACCGGGTTTCCTCTGATGACATTATTCTTATTTCCAAAGAATGCGAGATTTGCTACTACCTTATCCTCAAGAGTCGCGACAATGTTCCAATCATGATTCTCTGGTTTGTTCATGTATTCTTTCCACGAGTGAATCCAACTATCTTCAAGTATTCCCATATCACCGAATGTTTTCACCAGTAGTTGGATCGATTGTTCTCTGTCTTCTTCCCTTGCTTCTCTTATGCTATACATGGTATTCACTAGTGAAAATGGATGTGCTAAAGTATTATCCCCTTTGCAGTCGCCGTTAAAATTCGGAGCAAGAATTTAATTCCATTTTCAGCGAGGTGCGTGATTATTTTTGAGTTTTTCACTTCAATCTTCATGCAAAATTTCAACAACACCCTCTATACCACAATACTCGCAACGGAAGATTCTTTCAGGTCCAATTTGTGATAGATCAATTTTCCCATCACAGTTCGGACATTCCATAATTTTAACAAGAGATTTTACATATGCATCTTCCAAAGAAATTGAGTCCTTTCTGGAATCTTTTGGAACTCTTTTTGCACTCAAATAACCCTTCCAAGCGAATATCGAGGAAGCGATGAAAACCAAAAGAAATAGGGAAGCAAAAAATCCTCCTCTTGCAAATCCTTGTGAAATAAGTGTCAACGGTATACACACAATAGCAAAGATTGTCATACAAAGCCTGTATTGCCATCGATTAGCAGTACTACAATCTCTGGAACAAAAAGTACCCACCCATCCTTTACTCTCAATTGTTCCACACCATGAACATCTATTTACCTTGCTCAAATCGGCGGCTAAGTAGATTCTACGTGTTTCTTTTGAATCTCTCAACTCATTTACCACAATATCGTAATACTATCGAATGGCTATAAATTTTGAGAGATATTCGAATTGAATTGCTATAGGTGTAGTTTGAAACATTAGAGTTTCTGTTGCATCATACTAATATTGCAACTTAACAATTGGTCAAGTTTTGAAATTCGTCAAAATCAAAATGAGATTTGAAATCATAGCTCCTATGAAGGAATGAAGATACACTCCGCAAAAGGTGTGGCCAGGCAACAATAGGGCTCATGTGGTAGGAGGGGGGGAGTTATGTAATGAGGGCATGTTACGAAAACGAGGCCCTACCGTACACACTGACCACGAATATAGTTTCGCAATTTAACCTATTAAGCATGTTGTATTGTGTAGCCGAGTGAAGGCTTGAAGCGCCTCCGCAATGAGTCCTAAGTTGTTGTTTGCTTCGGAATTATCAGCTCAAACGTGGTCATTCCAGTTGCTGAGAATTGTATCTTCCAATCATGAGCCTCGACTATACGCTTAACAATCGTAAGACCGTAGCCATGTCCTGATTTGCTCGTTGTGAATCCTTTCAAGAAGAGCTTGGAACGAATTGCTTCTGGAATTTCTTTCCCATCATTACGTATCATGATACAGAAGGTTCCATTCCTTTCTTCATATTTCACTTCGACCTTACTAGGCTGTCCATGTTTGACTGCATTATCCAGCAAATTCCTGAATACCTGTGTAATTTTCATTTCGTCAGCTCGTACAACCGGTAATGGATCCTGAACATAATGTATCAATTCTGGGACAGCTGACTCCGCAATGATTCTTACAAGATGGTCAAGATCCACTTCTACTAGATTCTCCTCTACAGTCAAACCTGCATCTGCTAAGGCGACAGAATGGTCTAGTAATTCCCCGGTTTCTTTGATTAACGATTGCAACCGTATTAGATGACTTAGGTCATTTTCATCTTCTACAAGTTCAATGAATCCTTGCATGTTGTGGAAGATATTCTTCAAATCATGGTTCATTGAATGCGCAAAATCACTAAGTTCTTCTTTCTGTTTTCTTAGCATCTCTAACGCAAATTTTTCCTGTGTGATATCTGCCATAACTCCCTCAATGTATCCCTTTTCAGGCCACATGCGAAGTGAGAATCTCATCCAAAGACGTTGACTGTTTTTTGTTGTGACAGTTAGTTCTGTGGCCAATCGCTCATGTTCTTTTATTGTACCTTTCAACCGATTCCATGTATCGGAGCTCTGAAGAAAGTCCTTGAAGAAACTTGAATCATCAATAAGCGTCTGTCTATCACCGAATCCAAAACTCTTGGCGAACTGGTCATTACACTCCAAAATCATTCCATCTGAAATTCTGACTCGAAAGAGACCAATGAGGGCGTTATTGTAGAGTTCTTTGTAACTCTCTCGACTTTCCATCAAGGCGTGTTCAGCTAGATGTCTATCGGTGTTGTCTTGAACATGCATAATATACCCTTGAAGACCTTCCTCTCTTCCATATTTTAGTGGTGAAAGAACACAATTCAGGTGCATGATGCCACTTTTTGAGGTTTCATACAAATTGTGTATTTTTACTTTTGAGAAATCAAATCGTGAGTCATAGGTTACGGAATTTCCTTTACGGACTTCCTCTTTCGCAAATTCAGGAGTATTAGGATCTTTGAACATGTCAAACCCAATGATATCTCCACGACCTTCCAAGCCAAAGATTTCGAAACATTTCTTGTTTGCACCAACAAGCAAACCATCAGAATCGAATAGCTCAATACAAATTGGTGACTCTTCGAAAATTGCTCTGAACATCTCCTCGTTTGCTTTCATTGCATTCTCTGAAATTTGTCTCTCAGTGTAATCTGTCGCATAGAGAATGTATCCGTCAATCTCACCTTCTGAGCTCTTTAGAGATGAGAAGATTACTTCCATGTAGATAGTATCTGTTCTAGATGTTTCTAGTATACCCTTTTCTTTTACATATGCGAAATCCCATTTATAGATGAATTTTGATACTTCTCCTTTCTTGAGATTATCAAGTACCTTTTGAGGAAGTCTTGTTCCTTCGAATACACTCAAGCCGAGTAAACTCTCTCTATCCTTTGCCCCTAACAACTCTACACCTGCACTGTTGACATCAGTAAGTAATCCTTCAGAATCAAAGATCCCGATTGCTGCTGGAGCTCTTTCAAAAGCATCCTTCCACCAGCGTTCTCTATCCTCGATGGATTTCATTAGTAAGGTTTCTTCTTCAGATGACGTATCCTCTAGTAGTTGAGCTGAACATAGAATTGTTGTGACATTTCCCTGTTCATCACAAATTGTAGTATCTTGACATTGTATTGCTTTCTCTTCACCATCCTTTGAAACGATGGTAAAATTACAGCATGGTCCTTCTTTGTATTCTAATTCTAGTAATCGGGTTAGATGTTCAATAGCGTCATCTTGGAATCTCTTAGGAATAAACGATTTGACCCAGTTCTTTCCTATGACATCATTCTCATCACAACCAAGCATCTGACATCCTTTGTGGTTGATCATCGTCACGTTGAACTCTGTATCAAGAGCAAGTATCATTGTACCCGCCAAATCGAGGTAGCGCTGAGCATTGTCTCTTTCATCACGCAATATTGATTCAACTTGTATTCTTTCAGTGACATCCTGAACCGTACCCATCATTTGAACAGGTTTTCGCGCTTTATTGTAGGTAACCTCTCCTTCTTCATGAACATGTCTGATACTTCCATCAGGTCGGATGATTCGATGGTCTATGCTGTACGGTTTCTGCTTGTGTATAGCTGCATCAACAGATTCCTTCACTAGGTCTCTGTCATCTGGATGAACTGAATCAAGAAATGCCTTGTAGGTAGCAAAGAATTCTTGGGGTGCTAGGCCGAAAATTCGATAAATCTCGTCAGACCAGGAGATCACGTCTTCTTGAATATCCCATACCCAACTTCCAGAATGTGCAATCCGCTGTGCTTGAGCTAATCTTGTTTGACTCTCTCGTAGTTGTTGTTCTGACTCTCTAAGTGCGCCCTTTGTATTTCGTTTCTCCACTGCAGTGAGAATGTAGTATGATAACTCGGCGTACAGACTTTCAATATTAGTTGAGCTCTTTCTTATGTAATAATCAGCGCCTAGGTTCAGTGCTTGAATCGCAAATTCTTCCCGACTTTTTCCAGTGAATATAATTACTGGAACATCATCACCAGAACTTCTGATATGCTCAAGAATATCAAGTCCACTCAATGTATCTGTTGCAAGATCAATGTCGCAGACCGCAGCATCAAAATTATTCTCCTCAAGGAGTTTGACTGCTTCTTCACTGGTTTCAACCATAACTATCTCATAATCAGGACTCTGACGAGTAAGAAATCGTTCACTGAGCTCAAGGTGAACAGAATCGTCATCGACCATTAGTACACGCACTGTCATGGGAAAATCCCCTATTCAGCTCGCTCACATTGCTTTGTTGCCTTATTATCTTTCACTGGAGAAACCTTAGCCCTGTTCCGCGAAGGCTTAAATCCTTCCAATTACAACAGTGGACTATCAAGGGAGGATGAATTATTGAATATCCCTGTTATCTCTGGAATTACTGAAGGTCTAGGTGTGTTCCTCAAAACACGAAGATACTTGGCCTACACTATCATTTTTGTAGCCACCACGTTTCTCGGTCTATTTGTTACGTGGTTAATGACGCTGACAATTGGAACTTTTACTGAAGAATTGCTGGTCAACTTCTTTGCCTTCGTTGGTTCTGCAGGTACAATCTACTTTGCATTCGGTGCAATCTTTACAGGACTTGGAGTAGATGGACTCTGGATAACTAGACGGAGCAGAGGACGAACTACAGAGCTCAAGGGTGTAGCCTGGATGGCAATCTCTTTTGCAATAGCAGTCTTTATGAGAATACTTGCTGGACCAATTGTTCTTCTTTTCTTTGCTATTGTCTGTTGGTTAGGATGGATTGGATTCCAAGCGTATCTCTCAACCCGTACAGGTCTACGAGTAGCAACTTTAGCTGAACCAAAAAAGGGTGGTTTTCTATTAGGAGCTGGAAGCTTCATCATTCTCATTATTGGAATTGGTATTATTGCTGCTGAGGCTTTTGTTGCTTTGTCGATAGCTTACGGTTTCGATATTTTGGCACTTGGACCTGTATTGGACGGGATCTTTGCCAGTGCAACTGTGAATCTAGTTACTCAACAATTCATGTTACTAATCGCATACGCCTGTTTTGCTCTATTTATTGTGATTATGTTTGTCTCATTCCTCAAATATTCCGGTAGAGGTGCTTCACTTAACATTGCAGTTCTAACTTTGTTCATTGGAATATATGCCGGCTACTTCCTCGTCAATGTGATGAGGCGGGGTGAGATATTTGGG
>JAEOSL010000094.1 GCA_016840385.1 Candidatus Thorarchaeota archaeon
CTGTCTTGGAAACTGGCGATTGGGTTGGTGTTGATATTGAGATCGATGTAGATGGTTTGAATGCAAGTCACTGGTACATCTATACACTCTTTGTCAACGACACAATGGGATTGAATTCTACTAGCATCGTAAATGTGACAGTTCTAGAAGATCTCACGAATCCCGCAATTTCGTCACCTGATGATGTTGAATTCGAGTTTGGTGATACCGGGTTTGATGTTCGTTGGGAAGCTTATGATTCCAATCCGAAAAATTACACAATTAATGGATTCGTTCACTTCAACGATACTCTCTATGGAAACATCACTAATCCTGAATTACACTCACCTCTTAATGTTACTCAACCGAACTGGTCATTCACTGACCCCGATGGTGGTGACATTAGTATCTCACTTGAAAGCCTCTTCTTAGGGAATTATACCTTCAACATAACAGCGTTTGATACGTTCAATCAGTCTACAACTGATTCAGTATATGTTCGAATTTATCCTGATATCCGAGCTCCAGTGATTGATGCAGCTGATGATGTTGTCTATGAAGAAGGGTACACTGGATACAACCTTACTTGGACTGTTGAAGAGAATAACCCCATGTTGTATAACCTCACCTTTGATGGCTCTGTCATGATGAATGGAACTTGGTATGGAGAGAATTTCACAATCAATGTGGATGCGCTTGATGTTGGTGTTCATGTCTACAACATGACTTTGCGTGATTTCTTCAATCAGACATCGTACTCACTAATTCAAGTTGATGTTACTCCAGATGCCCACTATCCAATCATTGCACAAGTTGAAGTTCTCCAGTCATTAACCTCACAGACTTCAAACAATCTGACAGTACAAGCTTATGTTTGGGATCTCAACAATATTCAAGATATCACAATAGAGTGGGGTATAGGCGATCCTGAAAGTGCAGACTTCGTACCTGAAACGATGTCTATGACACTATCTGAAATCGACGACTTCTTCACAACGGAAATTGGAGAGTATACTCACGGAGCAGTAGTCTGGTATAGGGTTTCAGCAACTGACAATTCATCAGTCAACAATGTTGAAAGTACTGAGTGGTTCAATGTGACCGTGACCTCAATGGGCTATGAAGGCGCTCCAGCATTTCTCTATGGCGTTGTTGGTATTTTTGGTGGTCTTTCACTTTTAGTACTCATTGTTTTGTACTTCAGAACAAGAAAATAAATTGATAGCTTGGTAAGGAGAAGTTCTCACCAAGTATCTATTCTCTCTTCATTAATGTGGAGCACTAAGTTTGTAGAATTTGTTCTTCTTGAAACGAGCTGAATTTGCTACTGTCCGCACTGTTTTGGGTTCGAGTTCTTCAGCTTCAATCATTCCTGATTTCAATGCACCTTGCAGAACCTTTTCTCCAATTGCAGTACGAACTAGCACAGTGGTCCATCCTTCATCCGAACCAATATTACCGCATGAGATGTCCGAGTGCATTCCGGTCAAGTCTGGACAATATGCGCATGAAGAAGCGGCCGCAGGATCTAGGTCTTTGACCGGCCAGCTTTTCTCACCGCTTTCCATTGTGATAGTAAATTGGCCGCCTGCAATTGCAAAGCGTTTCACGTCTTCTATTTTGATTCCATCATCTTTCAGGAATTTTATCAGGTCTGCATAATTGAAAGATTCCATGCAAAAGAGGCTAATCTTGAAAACACTAGCATCTGTGTTTACTGTGAAGAATCCTGCCACGTGTGATTCCATTCTTTCGATAGCGTCAATGTTACATGCTGTTCCCACAATTGCTTGCTTAGTGAGACCTTCTTTGAAACCCTTGATCATCTCTGAAACTACTGGAGTATGGGTATAGATAGTTCCGCCACACTCGTGGAGTTGTTCTTTGTTGGTGACCCTTTTGGCAATTGGTAACCATGGATTATCAGGTGTCTGACCAGCAACTACTGCAGCGTCTATCAGTTTCTTCTCAAGCATATACTCAAGAAATGCCGTAACTGCTCCTCCATCTTGACGTTGGTGGTTTCCCAGAGACCTCACCTTCCAAGCACTCTTGACATTTCCGAGCAAGTCATCTTGAATTGAAAACGCGCGTGGGCACATCGCATAGCAAATACCACAGGACGTACATTCTCCTGTTAGAGATGGTACATATTTGTTCTCAACGCGGTTTCCAGAAATTGCATCTACAGGACAGCCTTCAACGCATGAGCCACACTCAACACAAGCACCAGTGAGAATGACTTCTCGCTCCAATTTTTTGAAAGCATATCTCTTCGTCTTTTCTTTAAGCAGTTTTTGAATCTCGTCAACTGCAGAGTTATAGTCTAAGGTCATTTGTAAGCACCACGATTGTCATATTTCATTCTGTAATTTCGTGAATATATTTACAACGCAATAAATAAAGGTATACATAAATGCGACTAGAAGGTTGAGAAAAGAGAGACGAGTTAAAATGAAACTTTCAACTGAACAAATAGAGATGCTTCTTGATACAAGCGAGAAGCAAGTATGTGTTACGGATGAATGCTGTGTACAATTAGTCGCGGTTGCTGACCTTCCAAGCAGGTTTGGAGAGTTTCAGATTTGCGGATTTGTTAGTCCATGCGATCAAAAGGAACATACAGCAATCATCAAGGGGGATGTTATTGACAAAGAGGGAGTAGTAACTCGTGTCCACTCAGAATGTCTCACTGGTGACGTGATGGGAAGTAAGAGATGTGATTGTAGGGACCAGCTATTGGAATCACTGAAGATCATAGAAAAAGAAGGAACAGGTGTTGTTCTTTACCTACGACAAGAAGGGCGGAACATCGGTCTCACTGAGAAGATTAAAGCCTATTCACTTCAGGATGCAGGTTTAGACACAATTGATGCTAACATCCATCTGGGATTTCAACCCGATGAAAGAGATTACGGGATTGCCGCTAACATCCTCCGGAACCTTAAAATAAAATCAATCAAACTACTGACAAATAATCCTGAGAAGATCCGGCAACTAACCGAAGCTGGAATCAACATCATGGAACGCTTACCACTTATCACTGAACTAACTGAATACAGCCAAGCATACGTTGACACCAAGGCAAAGAGGTCTGGGCATCTATTCGGAAACCTCGCAGATACTCATGACATAGAGGAGATTCAATCTCTCTCTCGCAAAGATAGTGACTAAGCAACTGCAGTTTTGACGGCCTTCTGAAACAACCACTGGAATATCTCTGTAACGTTCTTTCCTTGGCTAGCTATTCCAAGAAAGACTGGAACTCTTGAGTCCAATTCCAAGACCATGCGAAGTTGGGTTTCATTGACAATATTTTCCAAGTCTGTCTTGTTGAGAAGGATTGCGATTGGTAGTGATTCATCCGACTCAAGAGCAGTTTCCTTTAGCTCATTCCAACTCTCCACGTTCTCATCTTGAAGATGCATTTGTGCATCCGCAACAAAGATGATTCCATCTGCTCCAACTAAAATGACATCCCGAGTAGACTTGTAAAAATCTTGACCTGTTGCAGACCAGACATGTGCATTTATTGTCCAACCGTCTCCCATTTGAAAGGGGATGATGCCGAAGTCCATAAACATCGTTCTTCCAACACTGTTCTCGATGGAAGTTAGTTCCTCATTGAGGTTCAGCTCTTTGAAGAGCCACTTGATTGTCGTTGTCTTCCCGCTCATTGCAGGTCCAAAGAAGACTATCTTGATTCCGACCGTTCTTTTATCGTAGTCGATGATCACAGACCTCTACCTCATACTTACTAACCTGTTCATACTGTTGCATAAAAGACCCCCTCGAATTCGGGAAGTACGATACCGATTCTAACCGAGTGTTTCTTGGTCTGAATCCTTACTCTTCTTTGCGGTGACTTTAGGTTTTGGTGCAGTCTTTGGTTTACTCGATTCGATGTATTCCTTGAGTGCATCTTCGGAGTTATCCGCTTTCACAAAGACAGGAACGTTGTCGAGTCCAGTTGCAATGTAGCTGGATAACAACCAAGACCCAGGTGGGAACTCGAGTGTTTTGTCAAGGATACTCAGATCAATCTGGAACGAGCTGCTCACAACAGTCCTGTCATAGGGTCTCGGTAATGTGCCTACAAAGAACGTGTGAAGCTGTTGCAGAATGTTCGTGTTCAGATATGCAATTCTCTGAGTAGCGATTGCTCCTCCAAGACCATATTTTCTCCCTTGGCGCAACAGTCTCTCAACTGCATAACTCGTATGCGCTAGATGACCACTTGCTCCTGACGGAATGAATTCCTGCGCTTCATCAAAGACGAAGAGAATTTGTGGCTTAATTTCGAAAGTCTTCTTTCGATACCTGAGAGCTGCACCTGTCAACTTAATCACGAGGTCTCTAATTGTATCTGGGTCTGCTATTGAAATACAGATGATTCGCTCAGGTCCTGAAAGTTTCTTCAGGAGCGATTTCACCGTATCTCCAGTTGAACTAGCTTTCTTTGCTCTTGCAATCACAGCCTTCAATGTTGTTCGAGTAGTTGCCCATGCATAGAGAGCTGACTTGTCATGAACTTGAAAAGTTGCTACTGCGGCCTTTGCTGCAGTATCAAGAATGTCTACAACATTGCCATCTATTTCTTCATGTTCTGAGCTATTGTTTGTCTCCATATATTGCATTATAGCATCAATGACTTCATCCATCGCTTGAACATAGGTTGGTCGATTGGAATTATCAGTTCGAAGGCCACGCATTTCCTGAATCAAACTACCAAAGGTGGGAACTTGTGTCTGTGGTCGATTGAAGTATGTTACTTTGCCTTTTGCATAAATTTTCTTGAGGATCTCATTCGCTCGATTATCCTCCTCAAAATCTCGAGGTTTGACTATTGACCTTGCAAAGTGGTCTGCGGTCTTTGCTTCTTCCTCCAGAACAATAGTACTTGCAATCTTAGGGTCCATGAACACATCACTCAGAAGGAATGGATATTCACAACTGATGTCGAAGATCACTAGTTTGGTTTCTTCACCGTGATACAGAATCCTTCTGAATAGATTAGAAAGCAGATTGCTCTTACCTCCACCAGTGAAGCTAAACACACCAAAATGATACCGCAGTAATTTAGGTAGGTCTACATAGATTGGAACCTCTTCATCTGATTCCATGAACATTCGAAGAACTCCAACACGGGGGTCCTTTCGAGGATCTGCAACTGAAATCTTCTTTGTGAAACCAATTGATTCCTTTACCTTCGAGTTATAGATGAAATCTACTGTTTCCATATTGATTACGAAGACCTGTTCACCAATGAGTGGATATGAGAAACCTTTCTTGAAACTTATGTCTCCTTTCTTGTCTATCACGAGATCATAATTGATTGGAATTGCAGTCATTTGGACCATCATAGTTGCTTGATCATCCGTAGACCAATCCGCGACAGATTGCTCAATTATCTCCATTTGCATTGGGTAGTAGTGACTGTCACTTACACCACCTAATCCGTAGTGTTGCGGCCAAACTTTGGAAATCACCATAACCGTATATCTTTCAATTCCTTCTTTTGCTGATTTTTTCGATTGTCCACGAAAGTTCTTCACAGCTAGAAACATACCTTCCTCGAGTTGCGCCATGAGCTCCTTATTGTACCGTATCTTAATTCGACAGTCATATCTTGCGGCTGAACCGGCCCATTCCGACGTGTAATTTGCAGCAATAGGAACAACCCTTGCTAACCTTCCATCGAATTCACCATCAAAATCTGTAAAGTACTTCTTATGTATTTCTTCTTGATTGCTCATGACTGGACCTCCTGTCTCTAAAACTACTAAGATAGAATAGGAACTCTCGTAGATCGGGACGGTTCATTAACCAGTTCCCTGTACTCTCCACCATTCCACGTATTTGGCCGAAGTGATATTTTGCAACTTTATCTGCAACATAAAGCGGCTTGAGATGACCGAATAATTCTGGAATGCTCATGCTTGTCATTGCTTTGAATAATGGTAGAATAAATGACTGAACCGGATTGTCCTGTCCCTCGAAGAAGACTACTTCCATTGGTTCAGGAAAATCTGGTCGGTTCTCATAATCGTGTTTGAGTGATAATAATTTGGAAGGCTGATTCTCAAACTCTGGATAGACGAGACGGTCGTAAAGTAAAACGTTGCTCCTGAGTTTTGGCTCCGAAACCGCTTGACATAGTTGGAAATATGATTTTAGAAACGTCTTCTCTAGAGCAATTTGATTTCTTCTTGCTCCTGATACTAAACCTGGAGTTCTCTCAAGATGTGGAACGATTGTTTTGAAGGCAGTGTCATACTCGACGGTTGCCCAAGGGACTTTCAATTTTTCACGTTCCTGAAGTGAAACCCATTGGAGAATCATACGGTCGGTATCTGGGGTATCTTCCCGTTTATCTGTAAATCCTCCTTGAAATCTTCCAACGAAATTAAGAACTGGTAGCACCTGTCTCTTCAGGTCTCGTGCGGATGTATCCTTTGCAACACCCACGAGCAGGATCCGATTTTCCCAGCATTCCTCAACCGTGAGATAGAGTGCCATCAGGCTCAAGAATGCAAGGTCACTTGTTGTTAACCATCGACCGTTGATTTTGAAACGATCTTCGTATGAAACCTCTGGGTCCGTGGAAAAGATTCGACCACACACATCATCTACGAGTATCTTCATTCTTTTCTTCAAATCACGATATTGGGGTTTCAGAACAAAATGTTCTTTCTTTCTGACAAAGACTCCTTCTGCATCTCCTGTACCCCGAATCCCTTTCTTGAGCTCTTTATCTAAACGTGCGTGTCTGAACTCGTTATCAAGACCCATTCTCTGAACAAGTTCATCGCGTGTTAGACTATTCCCTTCTGCATTCATCAGTTCGATAATAACTCTTGGGAGGAGAAATTCTCCCCGTGCTGGAGGTGTACCCATCTCAAGACTTCCGAATAGACGTCGTGCAAAGACCCACTCTGTTTTCGTTAGGGGTCTTCCATCAATATTGTATCCAATGAGACCGCATTCATGTTCCAGATCTAATCGGAAGTCAGAGGTTTCTGCATAGAACGATGCCACCTCTGAGGAAAAGACTCTATCATGTAGTAGGATGTCAACTGGATCATCTGAGCTAACGAGCTGATACCCAAGATAGAACTCTGAGAGACCCATCATGAAATCAGCAAATGCAGAATTATCAACAACCCAAGAATCACTGTAGCTAATAGAGTGGTCAACCTCTCCATTTTCAGAACGTACTAGGAGTGTCTGGTCAATTTGTGGAACCTCACTAATGTACACTGGAAGGACACTTGAAATCCCTATTCCATGTTCCAGAAATTTCTCTTCGTAAGTGATCTTAGATTCACCCTTGTCATCTATCTCGATGTCACCAAACGCTGGATAAGCTCCTGCGAAAAATATCAACAGATCAAAGACATCGTATTTCAGAACTGTTCCATCGATACCTGCAAACTTCAGTTTTCTCTTACCAAAGAATTTGTCAACGAATTTTGGGTCGAACTTCGCGGAATCGTATGAGATCAGTAATTTGGATAGGAATTCATCGTATACTCCCCTGAGACTCTCAAATTTCCCTTTGTAATCTTGAACTTGTTTTTGAGCACCTCCAAGGAGTAATCCTCCTGTTTGTTTTAGGCGCCGTCCAATGAGGGAAGAGTCATCATCCATAGTATACCCCAGCTCTCCAGACAAGTTATGTAGTGTTCAAAGCAAGATAAGAACATTACTCGGAATCTGTGAGTACACTAACTTGTCTCGGTATCTTCATTCAAAACATCCGTACTGGCTTTTAATAACCCCTTTTGCTCTTTCTGCCTATCTGGTAACTCGATGGAATTCAGTGCAAGAGCCATGACTATGATGAATAGCAATGTACCAATTCCTGCAAATTGGTATAGAAAGGTGAGACTATCACTAATCTCCCAAATATACGCACCAAAGGAGAATGCAAAGAATCCAGCAATGCTGGTTGCATAGCGATACGTACCAAGTGCACGTCCCTTCTTTTCCTCTGTAACACTTCCTGAAACAATTGTATTTTCAGCACCAATCCATAAAGCTACTGGGAGCGCCCAGGCAATATTGAGAGTGACTAATACCCAGAATCCTTGAAAGACAGAGAATAGTAGAGCAATGATGGCATTACCTAGAAGTGCAACAATCTGAGCCGCCTTCACATTTCTATCAGCTAGTGTTCCAGCAAAATAAAGTACAATCACACTGGTCAGTGAGTAGAATGCCCATGCATATCCATATTGCGCATCAGTGAGAGCCCATTCCCCTACGACAAGATTTCCGAGGTATGGAAATGCTGATCTCAAAAAGAAGATACACCCTGCTATTCCAATTACAAACTTCCAGAAATTCTTACCAAGACCTCGAATAGTAATGATTGGACCTTTTCTAGCCTTCTTGATGATTTCTTTATCTAGGGATTCTCTAACAAATGCAAATGTTGCGACGAGTGCTAATACCGCCCCAATAGAGGCAATGAGATGCAAGAAACTCGCAGAGTATCCATTCTCAAGGAGTACACCTGCAAGAACTGGACTAATACCATCAACTAGGAATGCAGGCATGAGAACCATCGTAAATGTACGTGCACTGTTCGACCCACCATCAGCTTGAATCTCGTCCGCTGGTATTGCCGTTGTGATGACAAGTATTGATGCCCATCCAAAATAGACGACACCATATTCAATTGCTACAAATGGCCAAATAGGATTCAGCCACATTCCGAGGAGACCTATTGCCATTGGTATGAATGAAATCACCATTGTATTCTTTCTACCAATGAAATCTGAAATGATACCTGAAGCCATGAACCCAATGATCATTGCCAAGGTCCCAATGGATAACGCTGCTCCAATCTGCCATCTGAGTAATCCAACATCAAACTCAAGAAAGATACTGAATTCCCATGCCCACAAACTCATAGAAAATTGAGCAATGCCTGTAACAATAGCCAGTCGCCACAGATTCATGTTGAGCCCCAGGACCTTACGTGATCTACCTGTCATGACAACTGGAATTGGCTCAGCATCTGGTGGCATAAAATCATCTCGCGAATTTGTGATTGACGTCCTTATGATGCTGTCTATCCGAGCGACAAACCTCGTATCACACAACCTTAAAGTATTCGAGAACCGTCACAAGTTCGAGAACAAAAGATACTGAGGCTCTTTGCTATTGATATCCTTGGAAGATGCTGACCTAAGACTCAATCGTGCAGTTACGTTTGAGTGGCTATATACCAACGGTCTAGGTGGCTATACGTCTTCCACAATTGTTGGTCTAAACGTTCGAGGATATCATGGACTTATGGTTTCATCACTGAGTCCTCCGGTTGACCGTTGGCTCACTCTCTCCCGTCTTGATGAAGCAATTGTGAACAAAGATGGAGAGTGCAATCTTAGCACGGAACAAACAACAGAAGGTGTGACACATAGAGGATACCGCCACCTTCAACGATTCGAGCTGAATCCTCTACCTCAGATGATATACAAAAAGGGTTGCGTTGAGGTCGAAAAGACAATCTTCATGGCATATAGACGGAATCTCACTGTTGTGAATTATGAGCTCAAAAATACTGAAGAGACCGTTCTAACTGTGACACCGATTCAAACATGTAGAGATATTCATGCGCGACCTCCCCATCTTGATTTTACTCCAGAAATCGAAGCTATTGACTCACATTCATATTTCTCTTTTGATGAACGACCAAATAGCCCATGGATGTACGCGTATACTCCTGATGCTGAATTTATGCCAAGTGAAGTTCGAGTAACTGATCCACAGGTCTATCGTCGAGATAAGGCAAATGGACTTCCACATGAGGAGCAGATGATTATACCTGGTGTATTCCACACTGTACTGGAACCTGGAGAACACTTCCTTTCCTTCCTATTTGCTGTTGCTCCAACTCGAAAAGGATTGATGAACAGTCTAGGTCCGCTTGCTAAGGCTAAAAGAAAGGATTTTGCAAAACTCAGATTTGAGGAGCTACGAAGAAGGAAAATTCTCAATGACCGTGCATATTCAATGGTTCCTAGATCTCGCGATGAAGATCTAGAATGGCTTATCCTTGACGCAGACACTTTCATTGTTGATCGCGAGTCAACAAAGATGAGGTCAATTATTGCAGGCTATCACGAGTTTGCGGATATTGGGCTTGATGCGATGATTTCACTTCCCGGCCTAACCATGTCAATTGGCCGCTTCCAAGATGCACGTGCTATCCTGACCAATTACGCACGACATTCACGATATGGACTCGTTCCAAATGATTTCCCTGACCGTGGTATACAACCCGAATATGATTCAGTCGATGCTTCTCTCTGGTTCATTATGGCAGTGCACAAGTATATTCAAGCTACCAATGATGTAGAGTTTCTAAGAGGAATCATCTGGGACACAATGGAATCTATAATCGCCGCATATAGAATTGGAACGAAATTTAATATTCATGAAGATCATGATGGGCTCATCATCTCTGGTATTGAGGGAGTTGAGGTTTCTTGGATGAACGAAAGTGTAGATGGTTGGTGCCCAACTCCACGAATTGGAAAATGTGTTGAGGTTAACGCCCTATGGTACAATGTTCTTATGGCAATGGGTGAAATGAGCCAGATTATTGGAAGGGACCCTTACGAGTTTCAAGCTGTTGCCTCATGGATAAAGGAAGCATTTGAGCAGACGTTTTGGGCTCCTGACCTTGGGTATCTTTATGATGTAGTCACTGATGATATTAAGGATGAGTCGATTAGACCTAATCAGATATTCGCCCTTAGTCTTCCCTTCCCGTTGCTGGATCCTCTGAAAGCCAATTCTGTTCTAAAGACAGTAACGAAAGAACTCCTTACTCCCTTTGGACTTAGAACACTCTCCCCAAGTGATTCTCGATATGCTCGTGCTTATACTGGAGGTCCTCGAAGTAGAGCTGCAGCAGCACATCAGGGCACGGTACATCCTTGGTTAATTGGACCATACATCTCTGCGTGGTTGACTGTGAATGGACGTACACCCGCCAATAAAAAGAAAGCAGAGGACAAGTTCTTCCACCCCGTTCTTAGTGCAGTTCGGAGAGGATGTTTGGGAACAATTTCAGGTATGTTTGATGGGTCGAAACCGCATCGAGATAGAGGGACAGTGTCCAGAGCACGAAGTGTTGCAGAACTTCTTAGGGTATATTTTGACGAATTTTAAGCGAATGAATCTTCTAGACGATTCATCCACAACCCATCTATATACAAATTTGTACAATATTAGTTGCAGTTCGTCGGTTTTTCCATCAGTGGTTACGAGGAAAGTACCTTTGATGACACACCAAAAAATCAAGATTCAGCATTTGACTCCGAAAGAACTTCCGCATCTATGCGATGGAGAAGAAGATGTTCTGTTCACAAGGAGTACAGCACGCTAGGCTCTTGGTGAGGTGGAAAAGATGAAAAAATTATACACGATTACACTAATCGCACTATTGCTTGTCGGTGTTGCTGGTTCAATCAGTCCTGCCGCGGGGCAGACGACAACCGAACCTATCATGCGTGTTGCGTGGCAAGTAGCTAACGAAACACAGCAATTTGAGCACTCTCATCAGCACTCGGACTGGGTTTTCGGACCTCAGCCTGAAATCTGGATTGAGTATGACAATGGCACTGACATAGCAGAGAACAGCTATAGGATTGAAGTTGGAATGAATCTTACCGTCAATATGATTATTCCGAAGACATTCCTTGGCGAAGGAAATGACCTAGATGTTGTCCAGTTCTGGGGTACTGGAATTGGTACAAGAGCAGCACAATTTGGTCTAGAATATAATGCGACATCAGGAAGATGGAACAGTGTTGGTTACAGGTACGTTCCTGGTTCTGAAGAACCACGTCCCGCACAGTTCATGGCTTTAGATTCGCTGAACTCTGATTTCACAGAGGAAACTGATTTCTATGAAGTAGTCTTTGCCATCACCTATGCAATTGAACTACCACCTACAATCATATCCACAGGTATGCAGGTGATTGATACTGATGGTAGACCCATTTCATCATCCTGGTTAACGTCTGCTGCAAGGGGAGAATATGGAAGCCCACCAATAGGTCTGGGAATGCCAGTGAGTCCACGTGATTTCTCACTTCCTGATTACTACTATGCAGACATCGTTGATGAAACCAATAGAACCCTACATTATGCTGATGTCAATGACACATTCGTTTTCAGGATGATGTCACCTGTTGAAATTGGAAGCACATTGATTCCACTGACTGACGCAATCACATATGATAATGATTACTTGATTACAGTTAATTGGACCTATCCAGAAACAATGGATACTATTGGACTTGCTGTGCTATTTGATAGTGCATTAGAGTTCAATGAATCATATCCCGTACCGCTTCGGCCAACCATGGCTCTGAAACTCAATGAGAGTGGAGCGTATCCCGTTGCAGGGTATCTAGACCTTGAATGGGAATGGATTGATCTTGGTGGTGGTGCTGGAATGTGGTTCCCCCATTTGACCGTCATAGAGAATAGTACTATTGATATTACGAAGTACTACGTTGAGGATACAGCACTAACCGGAGTCTTTGAAGATGGCCATAAAATCCAATGGGCTGGATACTTTACCAATGAAACAGATCTGGATGAAGGTTTCGGATTTGGTGGAGTAATTGAACCAGAAATGGGTTTAGTAACGGTTCTTGATGCAGAAGGAAATCCTCTTGTTGCAAGACCAGAGATTTCTGAACGTCAGACAATGAAACTGGCATTTCGTTCAGCATTCATTGAAGCATTCATCTTCAATGAACTTGGATATATTGCTAATACAGCCCAGCAGGGTGACCCCCTGAATCTAACGATTCTTGTTCATGAAGACATCAATAGGATCGAAGGTTCATACGTCGTTGAAAATGAGGATGGTGGTTTTACTAGTTCGTACAACATATCATCTGAGCTCAAAGATGTAACTATTGACGTTCAAGGATCGATTACTGAAAGTAACAGCACTCACATTTGGAGAACCGAAATCACACATAGGATAGTCCTCGATTATAAATTGGGAACTAGCACCAATATTACTTACCACCGAGTTACAACTTTTGAAATCGGTGTTGGTATGGTATCATCTATACTATATCAGGGTAATCGATGGACTGTTTCAGATTTCGAAATTAGTCTAAATGAGAATCTGACTACAGTCATTGTTGAATTCAGCTTTGATGAAGACGCAATAGATCTTAAGATTGACAAAGCCGCAATCAAGGTTGGTTTAATTCAGAATGTTAGATGGTTGAATACGACTTCAGGTGCTTGGGAATTTCCAGAACATCTGAATGGAACGAGTTTGTTCTGGACTATTGAGAGATACAATGATTTAGTAGCAACTTGGACTGATGTATACACGGTCATTGATGTTTCAAATGATATTCTCTGGAGTCCCCGTCATCTCATTCTGGGTGATGTGCCATACTACACAGCTCCAATCTGGAGATTGACCACGGACGGTGCAATCGACCTTGATGGTAGCGGCCTAACTACAGATGATCGGTACTACATTAAGAGAACTGGTTATTGGGAAGACTGGGGTAATACCACAGTTGATGGTATGTGGGTCGGAGTTGGTTTCGATCCTACACCTGGTGAAGCTGGTGATGAATTCTGGTCGGAGAACTAGATGG
>JAEOSL010000180.1 GCA_016840385.1 Candidatus Thorarchaeota archaeon
TTGATGAATATCATTTGGAAGTACCTCCCAATAGATTGTGAAAGACCTCTCGCAGTCTTTCTACAGTAGTTACGTAGACAGTCACCTTGATACCACGCACAGCAAACGGATACCTTAGCTTGAAGGCTCCGCAATACCTAGCAAAACGTGGGTCGATATGTGCAAAGAACTTGTCAAAGTTCTCAATATTCCAACCAAGACCACCAATCGGTGAATCTTGCTCTTTACAGAAGCCTTGCTCTGTTCCTTGAGTATCTTCACACTCACGGCAATCAAAGCAGGTTAGGTTGTTCGATGTGCCCCTCATGCTCCTTTGTGGAGACCGTTCAATATAAGCTCGTAAGAAATGTGTGGTGGGGTACAGATTACTAGACCGCATCACAAAGATAGTACCTACGACTTTCCACATGATCAACAGAAGAAAAAAAGAGAGCGGTGAGGGGTGTGTAGGAGGGGGAAGTTTCGTAATCGAGGCTACAAAAATAGTCCCTCACCACTGATTCTCTATTCCTGTGGATGCCTAATAAGCCCGTATTAATCTGAGGTGGGGTACAGATAATTAATACCAGTTAACCAGCCATATCGCTGGATTTCCAGTTTCATCGGCACACAGGCCATTTTGACATTTCATCAGGGTCGAATGGGAGCCGTTCTTTTTCCTTTTTCGTTAACTGATGACACCAAAATACGACTTTCTGGATTTTTCTTTTGGATTTAGTTTCATCCTTATGTACTCCCCACCATTCAAGGCTCCTAAGCCTCCCTTCATAGAATCCGACCTGCCAAACAGCAGTCCACGGTTTCATTCTATTGGGCTTATCCGGAGTAGGTTGTCTGCTCTGAAAGACATCTATCAGCTTGGCAGTGTGACCTTTGACCTCAATCAACCATATCTGGTCAGCATATTCCACGATGACATCAGGTCTGTATTTTATTTTTTCTTTCTTGTCCTTCTCGCTAGTCCGGAGTTTATCCTCTACCCAGAAGGAAATGATCGGTTCTGTCCTGAGCAATTTCAGGTGATTTAGAAGATAATTTTGCACGGCATCCTCGAAGCGAATCAAAGTTTCGGTCTTTTTTACATCTCTGTACCATTTACCGACAACAGTGGATTCCACAGTGATCCACAGGATTCCCGCTCCTTCCTCTAGTTTTATTGTCACATTGAATTCTCCGGACCTCCCTCATCCTTCATTGTTTAAAAACTATTGTCAACCGATGCTACTCTTCACAAAGCAACTCGGATTCACAATGATTTCCTTTGGCTCAAATTATCCACACCCATTTCCTCTTCCAAAAAGAAAAATCAATGGTCCAAAAAGCAAGAATAAATCACTAGAAATCTAGGGTGGCTTGGAAAACATCGGGTGAAACCTTGGTGAACTTGCCTGAGAGAACGGGTAACTCCTTCATCAACCACTCCTTTCTATCTTTCAAGAACTCCATGCTGTTCTCATGTCCGAAACTGAAACTCACAGGTCCCACTCCAGTCTGTACTCGCCAGTTGGTATAAACGTACAAACTCACCTTGTTCTTTCCCTGCTCCTGTGCCCATGCCCCAATCCGTTCCATTTCGATGATATCTTCCTCGCGGGTGATGGGGATGTACCACCTAGACCCATCAGTGCGGTTGTCGAACATTGCAACGGTTGCACCTCTGGGAATTGACTTGCGAGCGCATGATCCACAGGCATACTTCAGGTATTCCTCGATGGGGTGCTTTAGTAGCAAAATCGTATCTGTGGACTTGCAGGTTGGGCAACGCTTGGGAGTGGTCATGTACTCCTGTGTTGTATGGACGTTATAAGCTCGTAGGAAATGTGTGGTTGGCCTTTCTTTCTTAGTCTAGAGTGTCTTCCTCTAACCCAGTTGGATTTATTACAAAGGTCACCGATTAGTATGTGAGTAGGAGTTGGCATAGATCAACGGTGAACACACAGGCCTAGTTTTTCGTTACATGCCCTCAATTACAAAACGAAACTCCCCCCTCCTACCACAAACTTGTGTGTTCGCCACCTCTTTGCTATACAAAAATCCTGACCTATCTAGATAGACTACTCTTCCACAATCCATCGCATCTTTGAAACCTTCTTCCACCACTTGTTCTCTTTCATGCGTTTGAGCATCCAAGGTCCGAAAGGTACAGGATTGATTTTGCTTGTTTTTGTTCCCATATAATGCATTATATACGGTCGAACAATTTTAACGACAGAGAGAGCATCCAATAGAAGTGTGCTAAAGAGTAAGACAACTCTATCCTTCTCTTCAGGATCAGTCACATAGAAACCAACTGCACCGTCAGGAAATGATCTAAGAGGTGCTGGCTCCGGTCCTAGATGATAAGATACAAGGAAATCCTTTGCCGCAACGTATACGTTAGGCCAATATCTAATAGGTTTCTCTTTACAATAACCATCCAGACATTCTGTTACGGACTCTGAAGTAAGTGTGTTGTAGGTGAAGATGAAAGAGAATATTCGATGGTCCAGTGTGGGAAGGTCTTCTCCAACTTTTTCCATCTTTATGTGCCCATGGGCTCCGTGAACTGCTACTTCGTCATTTGAATATCCCATGTGTCGGTCCAATCTATGCACTGACTCAAGTTGTTCTAATACAGCTCTAAATTTCGATTCGGAATCTATGGTGGTCTTGACCTCTCCAATTGCCACAACACCCTCACAGGGAATTAGTTTGGACTCTTCATATTCAAATATCGGGGTAACTACCTTGTCATAGATTACAATGTCAATATTCTTACTCTGTGTCCCTGAAGAATCAATGACAGTTCCTTGTTGAATAATACCAAACCTGTGTGGAAGGAATCGATTCAAATAATCAATAACAAGGAATTCTCGTTGGCTTCCTCTCTCACCACGATGGGGAACTGGTGATTTAGAAAAACGTTCAAGCATCTGATTAGCAAGCATTCCCCATATCTCTCGGATCTTATGTCCTTCAATAGATGTTTCCTCGTTCAATTACACATCTCCTACTATGTGGTTCTCCTTGCACTTGATAAACTACTTGATTACCATAGTGGACTCCAGTTGGAATAACCTTCGGGAGAGTGTATCTACGGAATGTGTAGTCGGCCTCTGATTTGTATGAGTATAAAAGCTGCGACCAAGACACTGAGACATGACGGGGCAGGTTACACTCACTCAGTTCGGGTACACTGGTTCTACCCTTGGTGAGTTCTCCCATCCCGTTGAACAAGAACCATCAGTTCGTCCATGGGAACCATACAAGCGACAGGCAATCAAGGTCACAGGGACCATCAAGTCAGTGAAGACAGACATCACAAGGGTATGGGGTAGGCGAGAGATTCGCAAGGGTGGTAATCACCTTGATACTGTTCGGGGTTGTCCCGGTGGTGCAGCAAATCTTGGGCGTGGATGTTTCGGGGATTGTTATGCCAAGGAAGCAAGCAGGAGATTTCACAAACTCTTCGATATTCCCGTTAGCATGATTCTGAAAGAGAAACCTCTGGGCAGGCAACTCGACCTGCTTGTTGGTGACTGTGTACGGAATGGAGTCACTGGGGACCCCTCTACCGACTGGCCTCTTGGAATCAGGACCATGCGCTTTGCTGATCAATACGACATCACTACGATATTCCTCACTCGCTTCTGGAAGGTTCCCTCGGATTAGAACTTGCACTGATGGCAAGGAGCGAGGCAATCATTCATGGGTCATTGTCTGCTCTTGATCCACAGGAGCATATTGACATCATCATTGATGCTCTTGAAAGGTATGAAGACCTTGGAGGCCGCTCCGTTCGTCGTGTGGTCACTGCTCCCTTTGTGGAAGATTCTCCCCTTTGGGAAATCCAAGACGACCTCATGTCCCTACCCAACGTGCTTCAGCAACCATTGCGCTTTCGCGGGACCAATCCTTTCATCCATCTCTTCAACCTGAGCAAGGTCCAAGGGGTCAAGTCCAACACCTCTGGGAAAATCACCAATCGCTGGAGAAGTGGCAAGAAGTTCCTGACTTCTCGATACACCGAAACTGCAGGTTGCCTTACCAATTGCTGGAACTGTGGGCATCAGTGCATGTTCAATCTGGGGGGTGCTGGTTGGTGAACATTGAGACCGAACTGCTCAAACCAATCGAGTTGGGCGTGAATCCCTCACGTAAGCGGGCTGAGGTATGGATAGACTACTCAGGTCCAGTGGGAATTGTACGACGTAGAGTTGCCCGTGTTCGGTGGAATCCTAAGAACCAGTGGAACACAGTGGACCCAGTGTACGGGTGTGTGGGCGCGCTCACGAACATGGAT
>JAEOSL010000095.1 GCA_016840385.1 Candidatus Thorarchaeota archaeon
TGTACCATCAAAGCGTCATTGTTAGAGAAACTTGCGTTGGATGTTTTACTTATATAATAACAGACCAAAGGGTTTTCTATGAGACCAGAGTATGAATACTACGGAACGTATTCCGAAAATGCATCAGGTGAGATCAACCTAGAGGGGCAGATTCGTGACTGGCTATCGACCATGGAGTTGATGTTCAGCTATATTGAGAGGAACCGGCCTGAGATTCTAGAGGAATTTCTAGAGAAGGTAGAGGGCAAGTATGTTAGAGAACTCGAGAGTACATCCATTGCCTTGGAGGATGTAGGTTTCGACAAGATTGCAAATGATAAAACACTTCTTGGTTCACATCCTGACTTCAAGGACAAAGGTCTTAGAATCATTATGAAATATATCCCATTGAATGAGATGTACAGACTAAGCGAAGAAAATGATACAATCAGATGGATAGACTATTGTCGTGCAAAGTATACACTTCAGTATCATCAAATCACGTCACTGGTTGAGATTTTAGGAAGAGAGGTTGGAATAGATTCATTCAAGGATTTCGTTCAGTTCTGGGGCAGGGAACTTGCGAAGAAAGGTCAGGGAACACATACTATAGAGCAGGTACGAGAGAACCGTGTGAAAGCTTGGAGCGAGGGTGGGGCAATGGAGTTTGGTGTGGTCGATGTTTACGAGGCTGCATTTCTCGCAAAATTTGATAGATGTGTTTCGCACGAGTCAATGAAACATGTCGAAGACCAAGAACTTGCTTACTATGTCGTTTGTTACCCTGGAGCTAGATTGCTAGATTTTGTCCATAAGGATATCTCCATGAGGAGAAGCCAGACACTCTTTACAGCAGATTTCTGCGATGAACTTCGTTGGGATCGTCACATACATAATGAACCAGAGCAACCATCGCTTGATTTCTCAAGGAGAATGGTTCGCAAGTAATATATAATACCAGACTCTGCCTTCTAAGAATGCTGTTAGAAATTTCTCTTCTTTTCATATCGCTAGGGGTTTAGACATGAAAGTTGTTGTATTAGGAGCAGGATATGTAGGAAATGTAATTGCAAGAGAACTCGCAGAAGATCCCTCTACTGGGGTCTCAATAGTTGATATTAACCAAGAAGTTTTAGATAAACTGAAACATGATTATGATCTTCATGGAATATGTGCGGATTTATCCAATCCCAATACCATCAAAGATATTGTGAAGGATTTTGATTTAGTAATTGGAGCTCTTCCTTGGTCTATTGGTTATAAGGCTCTTGAAGCAGTAATTGAAGCTGGAAAGAACATAGTAGATATCTCATTTTTCATGGAAGATGCATTAAGCTTGGATGAATTAGCAAAGGAGAAAGGAGTCACAGCTGTTATCGACTGTGGAGTAGCTCCCGGTTCAAGTAACATCATACTTGGTTATATTGATTCAATCTTAGATAAAACAGAAAGTTTCCTATGTTATGTTGGAGGATTACCTGTAGAAAGGATCTGGCTTTTTGATTATAGATCTCCATATCCACCCATTGATGTAATCGAGGAATACTTCCAATCATCGAGATATGTTGAGAATGGTAAGATAGTTGTTAAACCCGGATTATCTGAAACTGAATTATTAGATTTTCCAGAAATAGGAAGTCTGGTAGCCATCAATACTGATGGACTCAGATCACTCATCAAGACAATGGACATCCCGTTCATGAAAGAACAAACACTGAGATATCCTGATCATATAGAACAGATGAAACTGCTAGAAAAAGCAGGGTTCTTCATAACAGAGGAAATTGATGTCAAAGGGACAAAGATCAAACCAATTGAGCTAACTCACAAACTTCTGCTTGATCATTGGATGTTTGAAGAAGGAGATGAAGATGTTACTGTTATGAAGATAGTCATTGAAGGAATGAAAGATGACAGGAAATTACGTTATACCTTTGATATGCTTGATAGGTACGATAGAGAGAAGCGTATATTATCTATAGCAAGAACAACAGGATATACTTGTACAGCTGTTGCTCGAATTATACTTGAAGGAAAATTCAAAGAAAAGGGAATCATTCCTCCAGAACTATTAGGAAAACATTCAGAAGTCTATCACCAAGTTATTGAATACTTACGGAAGAGAAATGTGGTATTTAAGGAGACTATCGAAGAACTGTAAGACCAATGAAGCAATGGTTTCTAGTTACAATGAACCGAACAGACCATTCAATCTGTTCGGTATTTCTTTCTTTTAGAGATAATCCTTACTTCTTTCTTCGTCTCATGACACCAAAACCAACCGCTATCGCACAGACAGCAATTATTCCGGTTGTACCAATAATGAGAAGCAATGGTAGTTCTGCTGTTGTGGGGGTAATACCCGCAAGATGAATAGAGTCCCACATTTGGAAAACTGCTTCCAGAGATTTGTTGTAGTTCTCACTTGTACTCGTGTCAGCGTAAAAGGATACACTATCATCAAACAGAGCAATAGAATTTTCTAAATGCGTTCGTGCTTCAGCAGAAAGTGTAGTGACATTCTCCAAGAGAACGGTCAAATTTTGAATAGCATCTTGCCAGTATCTAGGGATGCATTCTCGCTGTAGTATATCAATATCCATTTTGGAAATAGTAGGTGCTTGGTTTGCATAATTCATCTGTGAATAGGTCATGTCCCATAGGAAATTCACATAGTCATTATACTCTGCATCGGGATGGTCATAATTCCCCCAAGAGAATCCATAATGTGGATGATTCAGTCCCATAGCATGGCCCGTCTCGTGCATAATCTTCCAAGTATAACCAACACTGAAATCAGATGCAATTGTGACTGTGCAGTTAATTGATACGGATTCAGTTCCGTTGTTCTCAATTATGAAATGGTATGCGCCGTAGACCTCAAGGTCCACAACAGCTGAACGGATTTCTGAAATAGATGTTACATTTTCTAAAACCTTGCCAAATAGGTCAGTGAAAGCGAGCCCATCCTTGTATTGATTATAGTTATAATCATCAAGCAGATATAGACTTACAGTATCGTTCTGATAATCGATAGTTAGGTTAAATTCCTGTATATAATCCCCAGATTCTCCGGACACATTGAAGAATTCTCCACTTTCAATAACAATACCATTGAGAGGGGAAACTAATGGATCTCGTGCGCTGGGATCTACCATGTTCTCGTTTTGCTTTCCATAGATATATGCAAATACACCATCTACATTTCTTGCAAATCCACCATAGTCTGGGTCAAAACTCCATCCTGAGGGGGTCATTACAAGGAAGATAGGGATAACGAATCGTTGTTTTGTGGTTTGGTTGAAAAAGTTAGTGTAGATGGAGTCCCAGTAATTCATTAACCGTTCAGGATTGTATGTCTGCGTGGAACCATATCTACTAGATTCGAGAATTGCTTGAAACAATGCGTCTTCTTGCCAATTCCACTCAGATACCGAATATGTCCAATCAATAAATGGGATTACTCTAGAATACTCAGAAACCATGTAGTCAAGTTTCAGGCGTTCCTCAAAAGCGAAATCTGATTCTGCTAGATCAACCAGAAGGACTTCAAACTTTACTTCTTCATAGGCATATCCCGCTAGAAAGAAATTGGAAGCGAGGTATCGACATTCTACGGATAGAGCAATATATTTGACTAGATCTTGTGTAAGTTGAGAAACTGATGGTTCACTATAATCCCATATCCGTGTGACTTCTTCTGCTGCAACCGTAGTTCCATCGTCCCAGAACTGGTATTCAGTTGGTCCAGCAGACAAATCCAACCAGAGTAATCGAGCATCTTCACCACCACCTGCAAAGTGGTATGTGGACGCCCATGGAATGGGATTCGTAGTCCAACCTTCGATCTCAGCATCTAATTCGTTGTATGTCGCATTGTAATAGTATGGCTCATGATTACTTGGATCATAAGTATACCTATCAATGATAACCAGTGTAGGAGTTGCATCATCCATGAAGTTCTGGATTAGATAGTCTTCAACAGTGCTTACGTGGATATAGTCAGCTACGGAGTGTTCTGGTTGGATGAACATAGGAGCTAGGTTCTCTTCAGAGTTTAAAGTTAGAAAATCATTATAGTCTGCTATGTCAGTCTGATCACTGAAGATGAGATTGTATGAAATAGTGAAATTGATATCAAAGATTATCTCTGGAACCATCCCATCCAGTGGAGCATACCAAGCAGGAAGGTCATCTAACAGGTCAGCACTATTAATTCTGGACTCATTGATCCCGAGAAAAACAATATTGATCTCATAGTCAAATGCATCCGGAAAAGTTGGGACTGTAAGGATATCAGAGCTCTGGGAGAGCTCATACTCATCATTAGTCTGAATGCCATCAGATACTCCATACACAGAACTTGTGTAAGGACTCCATATTCCAGCTAACAATAGCAAGAAGAACGCCATAGCACAAGTTGTTTTGCGAAACTGCTTTTGAAATTGCATTATCTTCACGACTCTATCGTTCCGTTTTTACGGAACGTTCTGGTATTTCCGCACGAAAATTAGTATATATATATTTTGATGAACGCCAAACGTTAGACAAAATCGGCATGAGCTTTACGTTTGGGATATATAAAGTATAATGTCTACGCCAAAGTGTCTTTAGGATCATAAAGGAGTATACTTAGCATCTCATATACCATCAGGTGCAATAGTCCAGTTCATTCGTTTTTTTACTAAAACTGAGATTAAAGGCATTTTGGTTGAGAGAACCTGAATATGCGAAGACTTTTACTAGTCTTTGTATATAATAGAGTTGGTTAGCTGCGGAAACCATTGGTAAGTAGTGGACAAACTATTACCTTTCGGGATAGGGTAGAGATGAGTACGACTTGGTTCATAGCAAAAGAGTACCTGAAGAGACTAGAGATAGATTTTGAGGAACATGGAAGAAAGACCTTCAGCTTACACCCAAAGACAAAAACAGAAACTAAAGTGATTGAAGTATTTCCAGGTAAGAATTGGATCACACTAACAACTCGCCTCATTGATATGACTGAATTGCCACTAAAAGCAAGGAAGTCAGCCTTTGAAACCTTACTCAAGGCAAACGCGACCTTAGTTGAGGTAAACTTTGGAGTAGATAAAAAGAACTGCCTTATGATCCGCAATGCAATTCCAGTCACAGGCATTTCCTATGACATCTTCAACTGTACGTATGAAGCACATCTTTCTGCAATCAAATTCTTCTTCGAGAAACTGCATCCTCAGATGTCAGAAGATTAGAAATTTGTTTCATGCGAATTATTAGTAGAAAAAAAGAGAGTAGAAGCGGGCACGAGGCCCGCTCTAGATATTCTAATTGCGTTTCCGTATTCCATACACAACCATTACTAGAAGTACTGCACCGAAACCTCCGATCAAAAGCAACATGAGCTGTTCATCAAGAGGACCCGGGTCTGTAGTGGTAGTTGTAGTCGTAGTAGTCGTTGTGGTCGTGACTGGATCTTCACCGACAGTGTACGTAGATTCACCAGATATTGCTTCGTTACCTGCAATATCAACAGCAACAATTCTGTAAGTAACAGAAACATCAAGATCATGTGCTGGAATATCACCGGACCAGATATCACCGGATGAGGTCATAGTAACATTCGACCAATCTTCAGAACCAATCTTGTATTGGAGTGTTGCCTCTGAAACTCCAGATAGGTCTTGAATATTGGCAGATACCGTAACATCATCAACCGCCATTGGATTAGCAGGACTATGCGAAACTGAAGATATTGTTGGACCTGCTGCATCTGCTACACCATGTGAGATGTAACTAACAAATACAGGATCAACGTATACTGCATAACCATCCCACCACTTGAAACTCAAAACAGTATAGAACTGTTGTGAGGTGATTGAGAATGTTGTTGCAGAATTACCTCCACCAGACACATAGATTTCACTAAACGTTGAGAGAGGTACTGTCTGTGCACCTACCGTAGATGCAAAACTACTGTTGAATGCCCAATCATATGGAGCACCACCAAGGCGCATCATCGCAACATCACTAAGACCACTAGCCATAGTGAAGTTCAATGAAGCCCCTTCCTGATCGTTAGTGACAGTTTGTCCGTCATCATTGATATAGGATGCATTGGCGGTCATTCCACCACTAGTCATGATTTCTAGGTCGCTGTAGAATGCAACTGCTAAGCTCATGCCTTCTAGAGGGTTGGTAGCTGATGGGAAGTCCACATCCCACTGTCCAACTCCAATGTCAAACTTCACTTCTGCGATATTTGAGCCTGTGGCATTTAACATGCCGGTGAAATGAACATCGATTGAGAACTCCTCGGTCAGCACTTCTGATGGTCTTTCCTCGAAATCCTCAAAGTCAGAACCAACAACTTGGCCCTCGTACCAGTCAAAGTAAGACCTTTCACCGAATGGATAAACCACCCCGGTCACATTTGCAAATGTGACACCAAAGTCAATGGTTTCGGTGGATCCACGATATTCAGAGCCAGTGGTTGCAAGATTACCCCAACCTTCACCTGGTGTGGTAAAGGTAACGGAATCTACGTCAACAGGCATCCAGTAATGCGTGATTTCATTATTTATTGTGATATCCATGAAATTATCCAAGCTGGTATCATTCCAGGCGAACATTCCTGCATACTGATAGGCAAGATTGACATCCATTAAGTCTGAATGAGTGCCATTACTAACCTCAGTGCTGTAGTGTTCATCAAGTTCCCACCAGAGCCAACTCCATTCTTGCGAGTTATCTTCAACCCAATCCCAACCCTCATCCTGGGCTTGTGAGAGCATGTCTGAGTATGTTCTGTTTTCGAACATCCAAGAGATGCCCCAGTAACCAGGTTTTGGATTTCCATAGGAATCGAATAATGTCGCATTGATGATATCATATTCTGCAGGAGTCAGTTTAGTACCGTCAGTATGTGTCCAGATATTCATTTCGCTCCAATCGTAGGTCCAATTGAAAGTGACCATTCCGGTATAAGAGTTGAGAGAGAACTCATCAGAGAATTGTGTATTATCAGGCTCCCAAAGGATACTGACATCCAAGAACTGTTGAGTCACATTGAAGTAATCCGTACTCGAATGAATCTCACGTACGTAGAATTGATCGTCTGTTGTACCTAGATCACCATCTAGATCTAGTGCACCAGATAGAGGATCTACAGTCCACACATCATGCTCCCACATTCCGTGAACAGGAGCACCATAGACAATAGCACCCTGAGAACGAATGATAGTCACAGGAAGTGGAGCATAGTCCAACTTCATGCTGAATCCTTGTGTTCTGAATGCTTCGTAGATTACCTCCTTGGCTCCAGTTGCATTATACTCAACACTACTAACATTGAACGCCCAAGATGGGAAGTTATACCTGTAGCTCTCTGGTGTACGTTGCAATTCCACTATTTCGTGTTGAGACCCATTCATTACAGACTGCAGGAAGAAATAGTCGTGCGGAACGATATTATCTTCCATGTGGCTATCACTATACCACATTGAACCATCCCAATACCAGTAGTCAACGAACTGCTGGAATACAGGATACCACTTTCCTTCAAAGAAGAAGGATCCACTCCAAGGATCGCCAATAGTTTCGTTAAGAACAATGAGCTCTGCAGTAAAGTCCATCCAACCAGTCCATCTCTGATAAGTTCCATTGATATCAACCATGTAATACTGGTCAATCTCAAAGTCAAACGGATCAGTAGGTAGAGCAATAGGATTATCATGCTTTGAATAGAAGAATGTCCCGTTTGCTAGGGTGATGTTAAGGAATGTTGCCTTCCAGGTCTGGTTGTAGAAGTATTCCTCACCAGACATAGTCAGAACATAGTCATACATACCTGTACCGTTCCATTCCTGAATCATACTGGTCTGATAGTTTCCGTCGTAGTAACCAGTCTGGAGATCAAACCAACCATCCACAATGAACTCGAATGTTGCCAGATCACGATGTCCATAGGCTACTGTCCAATCTTCTTGTTTCACATCAGGAACGAAGATAGTACCATTCGCTACTGTAGTCCATGGTAGATTCTTCATATAGTCACCATAGTCGTAACTCAACTTAGTGAATGGATCCATGCTCCAATCAGTCAGGTTGTAGACTATACCAGTATCAATCTCATAGACATCGTACCAATATCCAAACATAGGCTCCCATTCCTGCATCGGTAGCAGAGTAGCCTCATAGGATAATCCATCGACAACTGCATACTCTTTTGCAAAATACCTATCATTCACAAAATCATAGATATTTTCCAGATTATTCAATTCGTGTGGACTCCACATTGGGATTCCTGGTGCTGGTAGTTGGTACTTTAGACCGCTTACCATCGTGTAAACATGGGAATTGGTCATAAAGTGCGGGATAAAGAATTGCTGTGACTCGTAAGTCCCAGTCATCAACTCCCACGGCCAGTCAAACTTGTAGAAACTTGCGTCTGACACGTTCCAGTATTGATAACCCCACCCAGGACTCTTCCAGAATTCCAATGGCTCATAGGTTCCATTGAGATACATGACATAATGGTCAGCCCCGATATATTCCGGCCAACCAACCATGTAGAGAGGATTTACTCCATTTGCATAGGTAACATAGGTATGTTCGACCATTGAAGTGTTAACAACTGCATAAGGAGTGGAGGCATAATTGTTCCAAAATGCAGCTCCATCACCAACAATGAAAGTACCATTTATAGCAATCATGGAATGAAGATCGTCAGTACCAGTGTACATCAAACTATCACCCCAAGCTAGGAACGAAGTATCGCTCTGCGCTGGTAAAGTGATATTATATACAACAGCAATACTACCAGTATATATCTGAATTTCAGTACCATTAGCAAACTTGATGAAGTAGTCATCCATGCCAGTTTCATAATTGAACTCAGTTCTGACATTTTCTTTCCAGGTCGTTTCCATATCTGTGAAGTAGTAAGGTTCTAAGTCAATTTCCTCACCATCAATCTCCACGAATGGAACCTTTTCACGTTCATAGAGATCTCCTGTCACATTGTTCCTGAAAATCTCAGCTCGAATTGGCTCATCCATGTGGAGCTTATCAGTTCCGTTAATGTAACTGTACACAGTATTTTCGTTCCAACCAAGAATTGTGTGCTCGCCCCATCCAGATTCATAATCTTCGACCCAGGTGAGCTCACCATAGAAGTATTTCCATTCCCACTCAAGCTGTGGTAGTTCCGGTGTTGGCTCGATATCAAAGATTACTCTAAGGTCGTTTCCAACTAAGTCTCGCATTATATTTGTAACATCAAGCCAGTGAACTGGCATTCTTAGACTAGGTGATTCAAATGAGAGCCAACCAGGAGTCCAATCGTTAGCGATAAAGTCCCAGGTCTTTTCTTCCCAGAACCAATCCTCAAACATTATCCATTGAGGTTCCCATCGACCAGGCATAACTTCAACCATGACCCAATCCCAATGTTCACCAAAAGACCACTGAGTTCGAACGGTTCTGTTATAGACTGCAACATCGACCATACCTTGAGGATCAATACGTATTTGAATCTCAATCTCAGACCATTGGTTCCAGTCATTCATTCCATCGAAACCCCAGGTATCTTGGTAAGCCCTCATGAAGAAACCAATACCATCTATGTCTTCAAAGTAGTCAGCACCACCTTGGAGCCAAGATTTCACCTTAAAGGGTTCACCAACATCAGTTTGGAACATCCAATCTGGTTGATATTGTTCACCCTCATGAGTCAGCGTTACAAGTGAAACTGGAGATTCGATTGCTAATTCTCTTAGCAAATCGTACTGTACTGCAAGTTCAGGAGAAGATATTGGTAAACGTGCCTTTGGTGCAAGATTACGACCATTGATGTCCAAAATAACTTCCCGAACACTGAGTGGTCTGCTGTCCTCACCCGTGGTTGGAAGCATATCATCTCCAATATGTCCACGGAAGGTCACAACAATAGAACCATTAACCCAGTACGACTCGCTTGTGGTTTCATTCACCACAAAAGGTAGAGGAATACTACCATCTACTGGCCAAGGTTCGTACTCAAACCATTCATTCCGCTCCCAGTAATCATCCACGAAAGTAAAATTCTGGTAACGATATGCGAGCAAGGTGTCGAATAGTCCGGTTTCAAAGTCGTAAATTATTGCAGCCATACCATCAGTCCATCGCCAATGAGTAAAACCACCTTCATCTGTGAAGAGGTATTCTCTTCCAGTATCAAGCCATGTGTATGTTTCTTCAAAATGGAAACCTTCTTTCTGAGATGTCCAATTCACTGTCTTTGCTGCATTCCACCAATAAGTTTCAGTGACATTATCATACTCCCAGACTCCTGTAACTTCTTCGGTTACCATGTATAGACCATATACCCATTGCTGAGTAATAATTTCGCGGGGAATCTCAAATAGTATTGTCGCGTTATCCAAAATAGTGCCGTTGATAATTGTTGCAGTCATGTTGAAATCTACACCACGAGTAGCAGAATAGACATGACTTCCATCATCAGATACTCTCTCAAAATCGTAGTATCCACCAACTGCTTGATCTACTAAGAAGTCGAATGTAGTTCCAATCATTCTTCCACTCTTGAATTCCTCAAATCTACTCTGTGCGATTGCGTTGAATTGTTGATCTTGGACACCGCAAGAAACAGTGTAAAATCCTCCAATAGTAGATGAATTGAATCGTACTCGGACATTAGCCCAGTAAGATTCTGCACCCGCAACATATTCTAAGGAAGGATAATCTACTTCTAAATAGGGATCAACTGCAGTTCCCCAAATATCTGCTAAGGTGAAACCTGATTCGAGTTCAGGTATACCTTGCGGCCAAATCGCATTAGTGGAACTATAAGATAGCCAACTATCTCCAGTGATATTGTAATAGACCATCCACATGTTTGGTTGATTATTTGGATTGTAGAATTCTCCTTCACTGCCTGCTAGTGTAGACATGTTGAAGTACTGCCCCATGAGATATACTCCTACAGGAGTCTGACCTCCTAGAGCGCTGTAAGGAATTTCAATTCTGAAATCGACATATTCGTCTATAGCAATTGCATCTTGCCAACCTATCAAACTGGAATCAGTTGTATTTCTTGTATGCCAGTTGATTGTTGGTCCAAATCGATAGTGATTATCACTCCAAGTATTGTTATGCTCTTCGTTGACAGTTCCAAGGTCCCAATCAACCTGAGTATAATTTTCGGGATAATCTGCGATTGTCTGTCGATTATACATAGGATATGAATATGGATTTGTAAGTGACTCTTCAGTTGATAAATCTGCAACTGGAGGAGTCATGAATAATGATAAGGAAAATAGAACTAGTGCAAATAGTGAGAACATCTTTGTAATAGGCTTCGTGTTTTACACCTCAATGTAATTCTCTTAGCGACCGCAGCTGCTTCAAGCAAGAACACGAACATGCTGTGTCTTCGAAACCAATCAAGGAATGGTACGTACTGCATCCCTAAACGGTATTATCACTAACAGCGGCGCATTTACACAATTATCTTGTAGATGCAATATAAGCCTACGTCGATTGAATTAGACCTACAAAATGAAGAAGAATTCGATTTTCCGAAATAAGAATGGGGAGCGGGAGTGACCCCGCTCTCACTCAATTAAGCTATGGCAAGAACATGTCACTGATGCGCCAAGTGACAAATGATTCAATCAATGCTGCAAGAATCAGCATAAAGGCAATCAAAGCGAATGTTCTCCAAGTGCGCTTATCACCTAGCAGTGCTCTAGTTCTCGAGGGTATAGACTCCCAATCCTCAGATTCAACTGTTGGCCACAGATTTTTCCCAATACGAATTGAAGCTGCTGCAGCCACCAAGAATACTGGAATCTCTATGATTGCATGTGGTAATATTGAGGCTAGGAACCATGCCACATTACCTCCAGTCGGTGGTGGAGCAGTAAGTTGGATGATTGCGATACCACCTATTGTAAGAGCAGTAGATAAGACCTCAGATATTGCAAGCGACATCAAGCTGAACTTGATGTAGGTTATGAGGAAATCTTCACCTTCATTCACATGTTTACTAAAGAATATCCTATAGCCAGCCGCGAGGAATAGTGGTACAACGACCAATGCAATCAAGGTGAACTGATCATCATAGACGAAGTATTCGAGTGCAAACATCATAATGAATAGCGGGAACCAAGTACTTCCGACCCCTCTACCTCGAGCAATATTCACCACCGATACTAACCCAATGAGTAGTATGGGTATTCCAAAGACAAACAAAGATCGATATCCTAGTTGTGCGGCAAACTCATTTGGTGCAAGGCTGTTGAACAAACCTTGCAATGCATCAAACTGTGTCCAGATGTATGTTGCTGCAGCACAAACGACAAGGAGAACAACACTCCAAGTTCCAACCAGTTTCTCTTTGCCTTCCTTCTTCACACCAACAAACCAGAGAACAGCAGACCAGAACACAGGTCCTATGATTAGGATCAAAAGCGTTCTGACAATATTGTGTTCAGCAAGAATAGCAAACAGCCCAGTATGGACAAATGGTACAGGCAGGAGAATCGCTTCAAGTCCATCTGGGTCACCTATCTTAGAAAGAAGTATCTGTAGAGTATTCATTACAAATACAGGATCTGCTAGAGCTAAGATTACTACCCAGACACCAATTAGGGAAACTGCTAGACCACCAAAGAACATCAAGACTGAATCTATAATGTCCTTTTTGTGAGTGTTAAGCAGCGGGCCTTCCATATCACCCATTGTTTCCTTCCACTTCGCACGAAAGTCAAAGAAGTACAAGACAAACAGTGCAGTGAAGACGAACATTGGTAAATTGATAACAAATTGTGAAACCAAACGCCAGAAGAAGTCGCTTTCACCCGGTACAACTGGGACAGGAATGATTCTGTTGAAAATGTAACCTGCGTAATTTGTCGACGTTGTGAACGCAGCTAGAATATAGTCAACTCTAACCCATTCCAAATATGTTACAAGAGCCACTGTTGCGCCGGATAGAAATGCAAAGGTCTCTATTCCGCCACCAGTTCTCTTTCGTACCATGTGTCCAAATATACCTGTAAATAGCATGAATGCGAATGGAATTCCAAGCATCAGCAAAGTCCAAATTACAGGTGAGAAGAGATCATAGTTATTGAAAGCCCCTGTGATATCAAATTGCACTGAATTACCCAATTGAGAAGGCACAAAGAATACACCCAGCGTATAGTTGAGTGTTGCTGCAACTATCGCTCCAATGACAGCCAGGCTGACAATGAAACCAGTTCCAACACCAGTTACTAGATTCTCCAAGGTTTGTCGAACATTGATGGTGCCTAATTTTGACCTAGCTTGAGTCATTCCATCGAATAATCTCTTGTAAAAGACCACAGCAAAGTCTTCTGCAATTGGCAAGATCAAGATAGCAAAGATAATTGGTGGAGTAGCGTACAATAGACCGAAAATATAGTAGCTTGCCACATAACCTGCAACACCAACAATATCTGAACTTAGAAAGGTCCATACCTGAATAACGATTGTGTAAACGGACAATAGGATGTTCAATCTAAAGAACCATCCAAGTACACCTCTCATCATTTCACTACCAAGATCGCGGTCACCCAAATGCAATCCAGCACCTTTTGCAATTCTGTTTGATGCGGGATATCCGAATCTATAAATC
>JAEOSL010000096.1 GCA_016840385.1 Candidatus Thorarchaeota archaeon
AGCAGGTCTCCTTTGGAGTGATAATGGAGTTGTGAAGACCAGCAAAGCAATGGGACATCCAGGGAAGATTTCGGTGCCAGAAATCAATCAGAACCATATTCTCGGGAGCACAAGATATCCAACTACGGGTAAGCGTGTTGTATCAGATGATGATCTTGACACGTTTGTAGGACCTTTCAATTTAGGTGAGATATCAATGACTCACAATGGGAATATTACAAATATGCCCTCTATTTCAGACACTGTCTTTGATTGTGACTCAGAATTTCTTGCAGAAAGACTCTCCCATCATTTGAAAGCACACAACGGAAATCTTCCTGATGCCTTCAAACAACTTGATGCTGAAGTCGACGGATCATATAGTCTTACAGGACTTTACCAAGGGAAATTGTTTGCATATCGAGACCACCAGGGATTCAAACCACTTGTCTTTGGTCGAACAAAAGAAAGAACAGTTGTAGCTTCAGAGAGTACAGTTCTAGATATGGCAGATGTACCTCTTGAGAGAGATGTCTATCCAGGAGAACTCCTGATTTTTGATAAGAGTGGAACAATGGAGTCACATTCAATTTCGCAGAATTCAACTCATTCGCATTGCTTTTTTGAATACGTCTACTTTGCACATCCGGCAGCTAAAATGGAGAATCAGCTTGTGTATGATGTGAGATTTCGCCTAGGTCGAGCTCTTGCCCAGAGTTTCCTTAAACGGAAACTTGAGGTCCCAGATTATGTTGTACCAGTTCCAGATACAAGCCGACCCGCTGCACAAGCGATGGCTGAAACATTGTCAGTGCCTATGCGGGAAATCATATTGAAGAATCGTTATCTGGGTAGAACGTTCATCGTTCGGTCTCAAGAAGAAAGGAACTCGATGGCAAAAAGCAAGTACATCTACTTGGATGATAAGATTGCAGGAAAGACCATTTTAGTGGTAGATGATAGCATAGTAAGAGGAACTACTGCAAAGATGATTATTGCTAACCTCAAAAAGAAAGGGGCAGCAAAGGTCTATTTTGCAGCAACATGTCCGCCACAGACTCATCCTTGTTATTATGGAATAGATATCGCAACAGATAGCGAATTGATAGCTTCAACAACTGATTTGAATTCAATCGCTGATTTCATTGGAGCAGACGCACTGATATATCAGGAAGAAAACACTGTTGAGAACGCAATCGGTCTCAAAGACCTCTGTCTTGCATGTCTAAATGGAGAGTATCCAACAGAACATGCACGTAAAATTCGGGGCAACCTATCCGAGCATGGCTCAACAACAAATCAACGAGATTACGAGAGGGATTTCTCATAATGAAAATAGGAACTCTAGCTAGTCATAGTGCATTGAATATAATCTCTGGTGCAAAAGCAGAGGGATTTGAAACCGAATTATACTGCACTCCTGATAGAGTTCCATTTTACAAATCATTTGGCATGGAAGACTCCATTGTAGAGATTCCTTCCTTCGATGCAATTCTTGAGATGGATCTTTCAGATGTAGTCATTATACCACATGGCTCATTTGTTGCATACATTGGATCTGAGAGGATCCTTAGGTCAGACCTCAGAATGTTCGGGAACAAAGAACTACTGAAGTGGGAAGAGGACAGGCAGCTTAAATCTAAGCTAATGAAGGAAGCAGGGCTTCGCGTTCCAAGAGAGTTCGACGCGATAGAGGAAGTAGATGCTCCAGTTATCGTAAAGTCAGATGGGGCAGCTGGTGGTGAAGGATATTTCATCGCAGCAAACAAAGAAGAGATAGCAGCAAAATTAGACTCTTCGAAAAAATACACATTCCAAGAATATATCATTGGAACCAAAGTCTTCACAACATACTTCAATTCTCAGGCTCGAAACAGGTTAGAGGTCTTTGGAGCTGATATCAGATACGAAACTGATGCAGATGCAAATCTGCGTTTTGATGACAAACCCTCTTTTGTCGTAGTTGGAAATCTACCACTTGTTCTTCGAGAATCCACACTTGCACAATATTATGAGATGGGACTGGGATTCATTGATGCGTTCAAGAGAGAAATTGGACAGGATTTAGTTGGGCCATTTTGTATTGAAACAATTATTGACAAAAATCAGGACATCTATACCTTTGAGTTCAGTGGGAGAATTGTTGCAGGTACTAATGTTTGGATGCCATCTTCACCATACTCCTTTGTCATGTTTGGAGAGGATATGTGGATGGGAAAAAGGATTGCAAGGGAGATTCGAGACCTTATGAACACAGGTAGATTGGATGATGTTTTGAGGTGATACAATGTTGGATTTGAAATTAGAACATAAAACTTACAAACCAGCACTCTTCAAGTCAATTGGGAAAGGCCAAATTTGGCACGTGGAGGTTACGAGATGAAGCTCCCAACAATAGGAATGCTCGGTTCGCATAGTGCAGAGGAGATAGGAACATCTGCCAAAGTCAATGGATTCCAGACAGTGATTGTTTGTCAGAAGGGGCGGGATAAACTCTATACTCACTATAACAAACACCTCTACGATCACGTTATTGTTCTAGACAAATTTGGTGAGATGATCCAAGAAGAGATTCAAGAGCAATTAAGAGAGCTCAACACAATTTGGATTCCGAACCGTTCATTTTCAGTTTACGTGGGTTACGAAGAAATTGAGAAGAACTTCAAAATCCCAATCTATGGTAATCGTGGTATCTTAAGAGTTGAAGAAAGAGGTCCAGAAAAGGATCAGTACTGGTTATTGAAGCAGTCTGGAATCAGGATTCCCAAATCATTCACCCCAGATTCAATTGATAGATTAGTAATAGTGAAGGTTCAACAAAAAGGACGCCCCTTGGAGCGAGCATTCTTCTATGCAGCATCACCAGATGAGTACAAATCGATAAGTCAGTCGATGATTAAGAACAATCTAATTTCAGAAGAAGACTTGTCTCAATCAACAATTGAAGAATTTGTCATTGCGCCACGATTCAATGCAAACTTTCAAGCATATGCAATGGATGATCATTTTGGTGACTTGGATTTTGTAGGATTTGACGATAGAATACAGACAAGTCTAGGCGGACTACTCAACCTTCCAGCAAGTGAGCAATTAAAAATCAAATTTACTGTAATGAATGAAGAAGCGGGGCATAAGGGTGTTACAATGAGAGAGAGTAAGAAACCCATTGTCTACAAAGCAGCTGAAGCGTTGCTCGAGGGAGTGAGAGAACACTTCCCGCCAAGAATGATTGGACTTTTCTCATTACAAGGTGCTCTAACAGAGGAATCCGAGTTTATCGTCTTCGACCTCAGTCCACGAGTACCCGGTGCACCGTGTGTAGGCCCAACAAGTCCAGAAATGAGAAGATTGTCACTCAAGTTCGGCAAGACTGTTCAGTCACCATTGGACTTGTGTATATTTGACATTCAGAAAGCAGCGCAAGAAAATAGAATCGACGATGCATCAACATAAAGGAGAGAGAACAATGGATTTGATCCACGAAGGAAAAGTGAAGCGAGTCTTACAGGACCCAGATTCATCGGAACGGGTAATCATTGAATTCACAGACTTAGTCACTGCAGGAGATGGAGCAAAGAAGGAAGAATTCGCAGGTAAGGGAGCAGTTGCCTGCGACATGTCGGAATACCTCTTTGGATATCTTGAAGGAAAGGGAATTGATACACACTATGTAAAGAAACTGAGTGCTAATCAGATTCTTTGTCAGAAAGTAACGATCATTCCTATCGAGGTTGTCTGTCGAAACATTGCGGCTGGTTCATTCTGCAGAAGATATGGTACTGAGAAAGGAACACGATTGTCAGAACCTCTTATTGAATTCTTCTTGAAGGATGACGCATATCATGACCCGCTCATAACTGTAGATGCAATCATTAGACTTGAACTTGCAAAACGAGAAGACTTGGACTTCATGAAATCAATAGCTCTTTCAGTAAATTACTATCTAGGAGAGTTATTGAAACAGAGGAATTTGGTTCTCGTGGATTTCAAACTTGAATTTGGAAGAACAGAGAAGGGAACCATCGTTCTAGCTGATGAGTTATCTCCAGATACATTTCGAATCTGGGATTCTAGTGCAACATCAATGGATAAAGATGTATTCAGAGAAGACAAGGGAGACCTGGTTGCAACATATCTCAAAGTGTTTGAGGAGATGAAGAAAGCAAAGCCACAGGATGTTGAACCTAGAACTGAATCAATACAGGTCATTGTAGAAACTAAATCTGGAATCAAGAACCCACCTGGGGAAGTAACAAAGAAAGCATTGGAACGATTAGGTTTTGCAGATGTCAAAGATGTACGGATGGGGAAGGTATTCACAATCGCATTGAAGAAACCCATTACATCAGAGATTCTCAATCAGCTAGCGATAATGAATGTGAAACTTCTCTCAAATCCCATTTCAGAAAATCATAAGGTGAGGATTGAGTAGTGACAATTGCAGTGCTTCGATTTCCAGGTACAAACAATGAGAATGATGTTCTTAGAGCACTCTCATTGATTGATGGTGCGGATCCAGTACTAGTGCCATCACGGAAAGGTCTGGCAGGTCTTGAAGAAGCAGATGCAATCGTAATTCCAGGAGGATTCTCATATGGTGACTACCTACGTGCGGGAGCAGTTGCATCAGTAGAAACCATTACTGAAGGAGTTAGAAACCTAGCAGAGGATGGAAAGCCGATCATTGGAATTTGCAATGGCTTCCAGATACTTACAGAAATGGGACTATTACCTGGTGCGCTACTTCCTAACAAATCAGCACGTTTTATTTGCAAATGGATCTATCTGAAAGTTTGCGACAACACAACGATGTTTACTGAAGGAATGGAAGGTCGTGTCATAAGGGTTCCAATTGCTCATGCAGAGGGCAATTACTACTGTTCTGATGATGAACGTGAATCTTTGAAAGATGAACTTCGAATTCCCTTCAAATATTGCAATGAAGCTGGTGATTTGGATGATGCATTCAATCCAAATGGCTCAATCGACAATATCGCAGGAATCATCAATCAAAAAGGAAATGTCCTTGGAATGATGCCACACCCAGATAGAGCATATAGACCAATTCTTGGGTCTTCAGATGGCTTAGCGATCTTAGAGAATTTTGTGAGGGCAATAAAATGATTACCAAAGAAGAAATGGAACATGCAAGAACAGTCTTGGGTCGTGAACCGACTGAGACCGAACTTGGAATGTTGGATGTCCTCTGGTCAGAACATTGCAGTTACAAGAGTAGTAAACGCTGGTTCTATCTCTTTAAAACCAAAGGAGATAGAGTAACACTTGGTATCGGAGAAGGAGCAGGACTAGTCGATATTGGTGATGGGTATCTCGCGGGAGTAGCAATGGAGTCACACAATCATCCAAGCCAAATCGATCCATTCAATGGAGCAGCCACTGGAGTTGGAGGAATAATCAGGGATGTTATTTCACAGGGGTGCAAAGCTGTTGGCCTGATGAATTGTCTTCGTTTTGGACACCTCGCAAAACCACACAATGCTTACCTTTTGGAAAACGTTGTAAGAGGAATCTCAGAGTATGGAAACTCAGTCGGAATTCCAGTTGTTGGTGGCGAATTAGAATTTGATGATTCATACGATGACAACTGCTTGGTCAATGTTGTTTGTATAGGTTGGGTGAAGCCAGAAGAAGTAGTCAGAAGTTCAGCAAAAACTCCAGGACATCATCTCGTGATGTTTGGATCCACTACTGGGCGAGATGGAATTGCAGGAGTAAGTTTTGCTTCAGAAACATTCTCTGACGAAGAGGAAGAGAATCGAGGTGCAGTCCAAGTTGGAGACCCTCTTTCGAAGAAGATTGTCATTGATACACTTCAGGAATTGATAGAAGAAAAGCTTCTGGATGGATTACAAGATTTTGGTGGAGGTGGAATGACCTCTGCTGCAGGTGAACTCGCACGAGCAGGAGGAACGGGTGTGGAAATAGACCTCGACAAGGTTCCACTCAGAGAAGCTGATATGAAACCCTCCGAGATTGGAATCTCTGAATCCCAGGAACGGATGCTAGCAATAGTTGCACCTGAGAATTTGGACAGAGTTGTATTGCTTCTAGAGAAGAATGGAACACCCTACGGAATCATTGGAAAAGTTACCGATGATGGAGATTATACTGCTAAGTGGCATGGAGAAGAGAAAGCTCGTCTACCCATTAGTTTGCTAGTTGATGGATTTCCAGTTCCTGAACGAATCGAAAGCAAGGTTCCAGCACAGACCGAATCAATGGCGTGGTTCAAAGAACCTGAGGATTACAAAAAGAATCTACTAGACATGCTTGGTTCTGACAATCTCTGTGACCGATCTTGGGTGTATAGTCAATATGACCAGCATGTACAATCTAACACCGTAGTAGATCTCGGTGAGAATAGCGGAGTATTAGAATTTCCAAATGGCCGAAAGCTTGCATTCACAAGTGATTGCAATTCTTTCTGGTGTCTACTGGATCCACAGCAAGGAACTGCTAATTCAGCTTGTGAATCATTGCGTAATCTGGTGGCTATGGGAGCAACTCCGATATTCATTGCGGATTGTCTTAATTTTGGAAATCCTGAGAGACCAGAATCCTACGGTCAATTCGTGGAATCAGTTAGAGGTCTTGGTAGATTTTCAAATGATTTTGACATACCAATCGTCGGTGGAAATGTTTCACTCTACAATGAAGCAGAGGTTGATGGTGAAACTAAGAGAATCAATCCAACTCCTCAAATTATGATTGCTGGAATTTTCGAGAAAGGATTCACACCTGTTCGGCGAAATCTAGTATCTCCATGGGCAAATATATTCCTTATCGGGGAAACCCTACCTGAGCTCAACGGGAGTGAATACCAACGAGTCACAACAGGACGGGTGAAGGGAATCCCACCAAGATACAAACCTGAACCTGAGAAACGCGCTATGCGTGTCATTCAGGAAGCACATCAGAAGGGATTGATTCGCTCATGCAACAATGTTGGAAGGGGCGGCATTGCAATCGCATTGATGAAAATGGCTCTCAGAAGTGAATACGGTTTCAAGCTTAATATGGACTATATTCCAGGAACTGCAAATAGCCTAGCACAGAGACTCTACTCGGAAACCTCTGGTAGATATTTGGCAGAAGTAACAGAAAGCAAACAGCCTGAGTTTTTGGAGATTGTTGAAAAACACGGATCTTCAGTTTGTGAACTTGGTCTCACCACCAAAGAACCTGTAGCTGACTTTGGTGTATTTTCTCTTACAATGGAAGAAGCACGAGAAGTGTTTTCGAATGGATTGAAGCAATATATGGAGTGACTTGAAAATGGCTGATGTTTTAATTATTGCAGGAAGCAAGAGTGATGAAGCAATAGTCAAGAAATCAACTGATGTTCTTGATGAATTAAAGATCAGTTATGATGTGAAATATGCATCAGCCCATAGGGAGCCAGAATTAGTAAAGACTATTGTCACAAATAGTGAATCCAAAGTAATGATAGCGATTGCAGGACTTGCTGCTGCACTCCCAGGTGTTGTAGCATCACATACTATCAAACCAGTGATTGGAGTTCCTGTTAAGGTTGCATTAGATGGTCTCGATGCACTGCTATCAATCATGCAGATGCCCAAGGGAGTCCCTGTCGCAACTGTTGGTATAGACAATGGACAGAATGCTGCACATTTAGCCGCTCGTATCTTAGGTATTTCTTCTCAGAAGAAATCTGTTCCAAAGACATATGCTGAAGCGGGAGTTGACGAAACCCTAGTTGCAAAAGGTTTGGAATCCCTTGGCAAGTATGTGAGAGAGTCGTTCAAGTATGGAGAGGTAATGCAAGATTACGGACATTATGCAAATACGGTCAAAGTATCGGATGACCTGTGTTTAGCTATGTCTACTGATGGTGTCGGAAGTAAAGTACTCGTTGCAGAAATGGCAGGCAAGTATGATACCATAGGAGAAGATTGTGTCGCAATGAATGTGAATGATCTAATCTGCATCGGAGCAACACCAGTTGGATTTGTCGATTATCTTGCTTCGGAAAAACCACTTCCTGAGGAAATCATTGACGGAATTGGGAAGGGTCTCCTTAGTGCTTGCGCGGAATCAGATATGCCAATACTAGGGGGAGAAACAGCAATTCTTCCAGATATGATTCGCGGGATGAATGGACTGGGTCTAGATTTGGCAGGTACAGCAGTAGGGATTGCTAAGCCAGACGAACTCTTTGATGGCTCTAGCATTCAAGAAGGAGATGTAATCATTGGTGTTGCATCCAATGGTATCCATTCAAATGGATTCACTCTTGCACGGAAAGTACTCTTCTCCAAGTTCAATGTAGGAGACGAGCTCGAATGGAATGTAACTCTCGGTGATGAACTACTTCGTCCCACACGAGTGTACGTGAAACACTTCAAAGAACTCAAAGAAGCAGGTGTCGATATCAGAGGGCTCGCTCATATCACAGGTTCAGGTTTTCGTAAAGTCCTGAGACTGGGACCATTCAAGTTTACATTTGAGAAGTTCCCAGAGATCCCACCAATCTTTGAACTGATCAGAACAACAGGTGAGGTTCCATGGTATGAGATGTTTACAACCTTTAACATGGGAATTGGACTAGTCGTAGTTGTCCCACCCTCACAAGGCGACCAAGCTTTGGCAGTCCTTTCAAAACACGATAACACCTTTCAACTAGGAATTGTCGAGAAAACGAAGAAGGGAAGAGTTGAAATAAAACCGTACGCGGTGTCTATAGTATGACAAAAGTATTGCTCATTGGAAATGGTGCAAGAGAGCATGCTATTGCCACGGCACTTTCTCAATCGGAAGTTGAAATACATGCACATATGGAGAGAAAGAATCCTGGAATAGCAAAACTCAGCAAAGAAATCACAATAGGTTCAACAACGGAAACTAAGAAACTTCCTGACCTCTTTGGCATTGATTATGTATTCATCGGACCAGAAGCACCACTTGATGTAGGAATTTCTGATTTCATTACGTCTCAAGGAGTGCCCTGCATTGCTCCTAGTAAGGCAGCAGCATTGATTGAAACGAGTAAATCCTTTGCACGTATAGTAATTGATCAAGTTTCTCCTAAAGCAAATCCGCAGTTCAAAGTAGCGCGCAGTTTAGATGACCTGAGAAGGTTCGAAAAAATAGTTGGCGTGGAGAATATTGTAGTAAAACCAAATGGTCTAACTGGTGGAAAGGGAGTCAAGATATTTGGTGAACATCTACACTCTCGAGACGAATTAGAAAAATATGCGATTGATCTGCTAATCAAAGAAGGCGTTGTAGTACTTGAAGAAAAACTAGAGGGTACAGAATTCACCATGCAAGCATTTTCAGATGGACAACGACTTGAAACAATGCCTCTTGTGAGAGACTACAAACGAGCGTATGATGGTGATACTGGACCAAATACTGGATCCATGGGGTCTCTTTCAACTCCGGAACATGGATTACCATATGTCACAATCGAAGATTACGAAGCTGCACAAACCATCATGGATGCAACATTGATTGGCATCAAGAAGAAATGTGGTTCAATCTTCAAAGGGATCCTCTACGGTCAATTCATGAAGACAGAATCTGGAGTCAAAGTAATTGAATACAATGCCAGGTTTGGAGACCCTGAAGCTATGAATGTGCTCTCGATCCTAACGACGCCACTGGATGAGATATGTCAAGGAATAATTGATGGGAATCTGGGACAGGTAAAATTTGAAAACAAAGCAGCAGTTTGTGTATACGTCGTTCCTGAAGGGTATCCAGGTCCAGATGTTGTGAAAGATAGTCCGATAGATCTCAGCGTTGCAACCACTGCTCAGCTATACCATGCCTCCGTATACGAAGAGGATGGACAAATCCTAACAACAGGAGGTAGAGCAATTGGAGTTCTAGGGAAAGGCGATACAGTTGCTCAAGCACGTGAGATAGCATATGCTAATGCTGAACGTATCAAAGGGAAAGTTCGATTCAGATCGGATATAGCAAAATAGAGGGAGGAACCTGAAGTAACAGTTAGTGAGAAAGTTATAGTCATCGACTATGGGGGTCAATACACGCACCTAATATCCCGACGTTGTAGAGAGTTAGGTGTTTACGCAGAAATACTTCCCCAAGAAACCTGTCTTGATGACAACATACTCGCTGATGTGAAAGGAGTAATCCTCTCGGGTGGTCCCCGTACCGTTGCAGAGGATGATATTGGCTCTGTATTTTCTGAAAACCTCGCTAAGGTTAGTGCTCAAAATATCAAAGTCCTAGGGATTTGTTTTGGACACCATCTTCTTGCAGTTCACTATGGGGGCACTCTTGCCCCAAGTGGAAATCCAGAATACGGTCAAACAGACATTGAAGTTGTTGATTCATCGATTCTTGTACGTGGTCTTCAAACAAAGCAACAAGTATGGATGAGCCATAGTGATGAAGTCAATAAACTTCCAAGTGAAATGCGACCCTTAGTCATCAGTGGTGACGATAGGATTGCTGCATTTGCTAGCTCTGACAATTCGATATTCGGAGTTCAGTTTCATCCCGAAGTGACTCATACACAAAATGGACTCACAATTTTACAGGAATTTCTGCGTGAAATTTGTGAATTCAAGAATGAGTGGAAACCCGAAGACCAAATTGGAAATATCGTTGAATATGTGAAAGAAACGGTTGGCTCTTCACAAGTGCTGATGGGAACTAGCGGCGGTGTAGACTCTACTGTTGCTGCATACCTCATCAGGCAAGCTATCGGTGAACGGTTATACTGCGTATTTGTTGATAATGGACTTCTCAGAGAAGGTGAGAGGGAAGAGGTAGTTACAGCATTCAGTGAGATGGGCTTCGAACATTTCGTTGCTGTTGATGCATCAGATGAATTTGTTGATGCATTAGAAGGAATAGAGGACCCTGAAGAAAAGAGAAGAATCATTGCAGACAAATTCATCGAGGTCTTCGAACGGAAAGCAAAGGAATTAGAGTCTGAATTTGGAGAGTTTGAATTTCTGGGACAGGGAACTATCTATCCAGATCGAGTAGAAAGTGCAGCCACAGGGAAAGCTACAGCAGTGATCAAGAGTCATCACAATGTACGACTTCCAGATTGGATGAAATTGAAGTTGGTTGAGCCATTAAGAGACCTATACAAGGATGAAGTTAGACTAGTAGGTTTTGCAATAGATATCCCGAAACATATGATTACGAGACAACCGTTTCCCGGACCATCACTTGCAATTAGAATAAGTGGACCGGTGACTCGTAAGCAGCTAGAGATACTTCGTCAAGCTGATTCAATATTACAGGATGTTATTGAAAACGAAGTATTCTATCCGGAGATTTGGCAATCATTTTGCGTACTACTCCCTGTAAGAACTGTAGGAGTCATGGGTGATGAGAGAACCTATGATCAAGCAGTGGTAATCAGAATGGTCCAGAGCTTGGATGCGATGACTGCTTCAGTAACCACACCTCCATGGGATGTACTTCTTCTTGCAGCATCCAGAATTGCAAATGAAGTGAAAGGCATCAATCGGGTTGTATATGACTTGACCTCCAAACCACCAGGAACGATTGAGTGGTATTAATTCAGAATCATATGTCGAGAAACAATTGATTGCGAAAGTGATATGTAGAGCTGTAGCGATGGCATCAAGAGATGAGAGGCAAACTGGTCTACCCTTATTCCGATTCACTTCTAGATTATGAGTTCAGTCAAGAACATCCTCTAAAGCCCGAGAGATTGAAGCTAACGTATCTTCTCTCTGAACAACTGGGACTTTTGGACAAAGTGAATGTTATCGAACCAACTCCTGCAACGAGAGCAGACCTTGAACTGTTTCATTTGGTAGAATTCCTTGATTCCGTTCAAAGATGTGGTGAGGAATTATGTTCAGATTATAAACACGGAATAGGAACTCCAGACAATCCAATTTTTCCAAAGATATACGAAACTGGCGCAAAATATGTAGGTGCAACCTTAGATGGAATGAAGCAGATAATTGATGGTGCTTCCAATGCTTTCTGCATATCTGGGGGATTACATCATGCTCACCGAAATGCAGCATCAGGTTTCTGTATCTTCAATGATGTAGCAATTGCAATAAACTATCTTCAGCAGAAGATGGACAGTAAGGTTCTGTATCTCGATATTGATGCACATCATGGTGATGGAGTTCAGAATGCTTTCTATCGCTCCAAGGACGTTCTAACCATTTCTATCCATCAGACTGGGAAAACGCTCTTTCCAGGAACCGGTTTTGTATATGAAACTGGAGGCGCAGAAGGTACAGGATATTCAATCAATGTACCCGTCATCCCAGGCGCGGGAAGTCTTGAGCTGATTAAGGTCTACAATGAAATTGTCAAGCCACTCATTGAATCCTACAAACCGGACCTACTTGTAACCCAGCTTGGTGTAGATGGTCACTACAATGATCCACTTGCTCATCTTGCATATACATCGCATGGATATGAAACGGTACTAAGTGGTCTAAGAAACCTCTCTTCTGACATATGTAGTCAGGGATGGTTAGCAGTTGGTGGCGGTGGCTATCATCCAGTTACTGTTGCTAGATTGTGGACTCTATTTCTAGCAATCATCCTGGATGAAAAAGTTCCCGAGAAGATTCCTGAGGAATTCAAACAATCATGCGAGTCCTTAGGTTTTTCCAACTACCCCGAAACAATACGCGATGAGGAGGATGTTGTACAGATGTACTTCTCAAGAGATGAAGTTACACTCGATCTTGATAGAACAATCAGAAGAGTGAAAGAGTTGGCATTTCCATATCATGGACTCTAATCTGCGCTTGCAAGTTGAACATCGATCCATTTACGAATCATCTTTACAACAAGATCTGATGCGGTTGCCATAATGACTGTGTCAGCATCTTCAGACAAGAGTGATGATGGATCTATTCCTGATCGAGCTACACGCAATAGTGAGGGATAGCACAAAAGCCCTAACCCTTGAACAACATCCAATGAATCCTCCCCTTCAATCTCAATATCTTCACCTATCAAATCGGGAGGTGATATCTTCGAATCACTGTCAAGAGATGTAAGAAGAACTTCCAGCTTACCTAGAATAGTGACACTTGGTTCAATGCATTCATCAAATACCTCAGGTTTGCCATTGGAAAAAACAAGCGATACCTGTTCATCAGTATCTGTGGTTTTGAAACAAATTCCAATATCCTTGTAGGAATCATCGGTTGTACTCATGTACGACTCGAATTCAGGTTCAGTTATTTCGTCCAGTGTTTGCGCACGATCAAGACCTACGTTGAATGCAGCCTTGCATCCATCAACAACTGGACCCAAATACTCCATTAGCATGAAACGATCCTTCTGGATATCTTGAGCGATTTGTTGTAATCGCTTTTCCAAGGTGATCAGTTTCTCATCTTTTTCATCGATCAAGGTTCTCATTCTAATTGAGCAGAGTTTTCCATATAGAGATAGTGTTGAAACCAACTGAACCCATCCTACATTAACTGAAAAGCAATTTTCCCTCTCGAATAGTATACTGCGAGGTGTTAGGATGACTACAGATATCCATACTCATCTGGGAAATAGTCTTAATGAAGTCCTTAGTATGAACAAGGATAATCTTGTGGAACATGTAGACATGTTGATATAAAGAAT
>JAEOSL010000181.1 GCA_016840385.1 Candidatus Thorarchaeota archaeon
TGCCTTTTTTGTGATATTCGTGTATTGGTATCCCTAACGCTAAAGCCTTAATAACACCTGAAAAAGAGAGGGCAGTATAATTCAAAACCACCAATTCATGAGGTACTCCTAATGGCAGAAGTTCTAACAAAACCATCAAGGCGCATTCGCAATATGGTTGCAAAGGAACTACGTCTGATAATAAAAGACAAAGTTGCCATTCTCCTTATTTTCCTCCTTCCAGCAGTACTCATTGGAATGTTATGGTACGTAACCAATGAAAGTGGGATGGGAGGTTTGGATCTGGGTGGGGGTATGGGAGATTTTGGTGGTGGTGACGATGACACCAATGAAACCTCAACAACAACCATACCTATTGACGTAAATGAAACTCTCACGGAAGATGCGATTATTCTTGGAATTGTTGATCTAGATACTGGTCCGAATACGTATGAATATGACTTGTCTGAAAACTTGACGGCGTATTTTGAAATGATGGTTGATGAGATTGTAGTCTTCAACAGTACTGCAGATGCGTACAGAGCCCTCTATGAAGCTAGGATCGATGTCTACGTAGTTATTCCAAGTGGTTTTGAATCAAATCTAACGATTAACGAACCAACCTATATTGAAGTCCATTACGATGGGAACGATTTCTTAGGTTCAGCAACATTTTCAGGAATTGTTCAAGGAGCAACCATCTTGTTCAGAGTATCAAAACTCTGGATTCGTTCTGAAGTTTTCCCTGGAATGATCATCGAATTCACTCCTGGGGGTGGATTTCTTGAAGCAATATTCGGTGGTTTCATTGTTATATTCTCAAGCTATCTTGGTATAGCAATGACTTCAGCTCAGAGTATCGTTGGGGATGAACCCCTTCGCAGGATGTTGTTGACCCCAACAAATCGACTTGAAGTAATTGTGGCTAAAGTCATAGGATACGTTATCATCGGATTCCTACAGTCACTACTACTGGTCACTCTCTGGGTCATGGCCTTTTCTCTTGAATTAAGTACGAGCTTCTTCTCGTTAGTCATTATTATGAGCCTGAGTGCATTAACGGGCTCTGCAACAGGCATTCTCATCTCAGCTGTGGCAAACACGCGGTTACAAGCAAATCAGATGTTCCTTTTTGTGCTATTTGCAACCTTGATACTTTCAGGGTTCTTTATTGATGTGGGAGCACTCAATGATATTCTTCCTATGAACCAAGGCAATGCATTACTAATTGATACTGCATTCAAAGGACTCTCATTGCTGCAGGTTTTGGATAGAATATTGACGTTATGCGCATTCACGGTTTTTGCAATACTAGCTGCAACATTCGTCTTTGCAAGAAAACCAACACTTGGTTAGGTGATATTATGATGCCAGATACGAACCTTCAGGATTCAACGGACGATGAACGACCAGCATTTGTCGAGGAAGCTTACTTCTCAGGTGCGAGAATGGGTGAGGCAATTGACTGGTGTGTTGCACGACAGGATCGAGAACTCCACGTTGAAGTTGAAGGAATCCTAAACGCCACTGGAAAAGAAGTCCGCTTCAGAGGACGTGTAATGAAAGTCAAGAAAGGAGTTCTAAGTAAAACTATTGCAGTCTTTGTTGAAGAGGACCTCCGAAGACGAAAAGCGGGAGAACTTGAAAAGGTGCTCACAGTTGGAGGCGGACAGCAAGATGTTGCTGTAAACCAGATCACAGTTCAAAATTATCTGAAACGAAACATGGCAGATGACCTCTATTACGATGGTCGAGACCTTCAACAGGCTGTGAAAGACCTCGAGAGGATGAAGAGTCAGGATATTGCATGTACCGTCTGGGGAAAGAGAGGAAGTGACAAACTTCCAATTATGATTACTGGCACAGTGATTGGATCCGCAACTGCGCCTGCGCCAATATTGCCAGAAGGCTCCCTTGAGGTTCGAGTAGAACCTGAGGGAGATGCAACAGATGCAAAGATCTACTACGTTGCACAACCACAATTACTCGTTGGACCAAGGTATAATCCGAATCTGACCGTGTTTGCGAATAAGGTATACATCATGCCTTATGCATGGAAGGCTGCCCCAGAATACAGAGATGTTGTCGCTACCAGAAATCTAACTGTGAAGATAAAAAGTGGTCAGAAACTCATTGAGAACGTTTCATTCTCAATAAAAGAAGGAGAAATGCTTGCTATCATTGGTGAGAGTGGTGCTGGGAAGTCCACAACCGTCAAGGCACTCATCGGAGATATTCCTAGTACTGGGGTTTGTCGAATAGCAGGAATTGACTCAAGAGAAACCCAAAAAGTACGGCACTTCTTTGGTTACTGTCCACAGGACCTCTCTTACATGTACGATACTTTTACACCACTCGAGAATATCATAGCTTTTGGAAAGCAGTATGATATTCCAGAATGGCAATTGATACAACGTGGTAAAACTCTGCTGCGAGACTTTGGAGTTCTTGAGAAAGGAAACAACTCTACCAAGGAACTTTCTGGAGGAGAACAGAGAAGAGTATCAATTAGTATTGCCCTTGCTCACAATCCAAGAGTGCTATTGATGGATGAACCTACATCAGGTTTAGACCCAGACAATAGAAATGAACTATGGAGATACCTGAACTTCATCAATCAAGAGTATGGTACATCCATTGTTGTTATCACACACTACCCAGTAGAGGCAGAATTCTGTGACAAGGTTGCAGTATTCCTGCGAGGTCAGAGTTTGGTAGCATATGGAACTCCCACACGATTGAAGGAAACCATGCCATCGAGAGGATTTGCAGTGGGAATTGTTCTGCATAATGTAGATCCACGTGCGCTGAAGACACTCGAAGCAGTTGAAGGTGCGAAATTTGTTCTTCAGAGAGGAGAACTACTCAAGATATTCACCGAAGAACCTCTTGAAATCATAGCAGAGAGAGCTGTGCAAGCTCTGAAAGCGAAGGATATCGGAGTTAAAATTGTCAAGACCAAATCCGTTGCAGATATGGTCGATTATTACATAGCAATAACAAGACAACTAATCCAGGGAACAATTGAGAAGTGATAGAATGACGAAATCCCCACGAGTAATGATGCAGCTTAAACAAGTGCTGTTGATTGGTGCATTGGTCATAATGCTCCTACTCAGTGGGATTACTACAACATTTCCAACCGTGAGTGCAGGGTCAGATGATATTCAATATCAAGACAAGATCGATGACTCACTCCTCAATATGACCAGCCTAGAAGAACGAATGGATGTACTCGTGGGATATGATGATTCAGTTGCAGATTTCAAGGCTAAGAACGCCGTCATGTTTACAGACCAGACTGCCAAATTACTCAAGTCATTTGAAACTCTGAATATGCTTTGTGTGAACATGCTAAGCTCAGAGATTGTGGACTTGGCAAGAAATGAAATCATAACCAGAATCTGGTCAGATGAGATTGCACCCATTGAACAAGCAAACTCAACAGTAGTAAGTTCGGTAGACCCAGAAGATTATGTACCACTCATTGACAGAATTGGCGCACGGGATTTAGCCGAAGAGGGATACAATGGGACAGGAGTTGTCATTGCAGTACTTGATACGGGTGTTGACCCCCTCAGCACAGATATGTCAGTGGCAGCCTTTGCTTCATTCGTCGAAGCTGATACACTTCCTCTTGATCTCATTGGTCATGGGACATATGCTGCATCAGTTGCCCTCAATAATGGTAATTCATCAGATGGTAGATACGCAGGAATTGCTCCGGGAGCTACTCTTCTGTCAGCAAAGGTCACTCTTGGTGGGCTCTTTGCTGCACCTAGTTGGATTGTATCAGGAATAGAATGGGCAACAACTGGGGGTGCAGATATCATTCTTTTGCCCTTCAACACATTAGGAGCACCTAATGATGCTGTAACAACGGCGTTAGAAATTGCGGCTGAGAAAGGCATCTTTGTTGTTGCAGCCTCGGGAGATGATGGTCCGGATTATCTAACTGTGATGTCCCCTGGAGGAAATGCAGCAGCTTTCTGTGTCGGAGCATATGACACTACACTACGAGAGATTCCTGATTTCTCTGGTAGAGGACCTTCACTAGGACTTCTTACAAAACCAGATCTGGTAGCTCCAGGAGTCGGAGTCGTAGGTGCAAAACCGTTTGGAAATCTTGGGGATCTTGGTTTCGGAGATATTGGATTAGGAGACCTTGGTGATCTTGGAGGTCTGGGGGGACTACTCGGAGGATCACTAGGTGAAACATTCGATGTGAATTATACGATAGCAGATACTACAACAGCAACGGCAGCAATCACCGCGGGAGCAGCAGCGATA
>JAEOSL010000097.1 GCA_016840385.1 Candidatus Thorarchaeota archaeon
GTAAGACCACTCTGATCAACACAATAGGTGGAATCACCAAAGCAACTGTTGGTAAGGTGTACTGGGCTAATCTAAGGACTGACATCACTAAACTCAGTGAGCGAGTTCTTACTGAAGCACGACGCAATTTCATCGGGTTCCACTTCCAGTTGAACAACCTGCTACCTCACTTGAATGCCTGGCAGAATGTGGAGCTTGCTGCACGAATTGCAGGAGTTCCTCGACAAATCAGGAAAGACCGTGTTGATAGACTCATCAAAATGGTTGGTCTAGAGGAACGGAAACGTAACAAAGCTACAACATTGAGTGGCGGTGAGAAATCACGTGTGGCTATTGCTAGCGCACTTGTTAACCTCCTTGATACAGAAGGGAAGGGACTGGTCTTGTGCGACGAACCCACAGGAGACCTCGACCCAGAAACTGGAGAAAGGATTCTCGACCTCTTCCAGGAGCTTAACGAAACCATTGGTTGTTCGTTCTTCATTGTGACGCACAGCCAGCAAGTTGCATCAAAGGCTGATGTTACCGTTGAAATTCGTGATGGTGTTATCTCCGGATTCCATCAGGCTGGAATTGACCTCGACGAACTAGATACTACTCGTATCGTGCGACTCGATGACAAGCACAGACTCCCGATGCCAACTGATCTCCTTGACCTTGCAGGAGACCCACGTGAGTTCAGAATTACTTACGCCGACCAACGGTTCATTCTCGAACCACAGACTAGTGATGTCATAGACGCTATGCGTGTGAAGAAATCAAGAACATGCAGAGTTTGTGGGTCTGAGATTCCTGGTGGTAAATTCATCTGCGCAAATTGTGGAAGTCAGGTTACAGTATAATTTCAAGATGTTAGCGACTCGCTTCTGGCGAGTCACTCCTCTTGAATAGTGACGCAATTTCCTCGATGCATCGCCAGGGTCCCATAGATCTTCTGATAATACGACGTTCTCTCTTGAGAATCTTGATACCCTTCAACTCCAACTCTTTCTCGATGAAACTACAGATTTCTCTTCCCTCTTTGTCGTAATCTGTCAGAATGAGAACCTTACCCTTCTTTCCAGCTTTTGCTGCAATATGTTCTGCCATATCAATTCTTGACAATCGTGATTGAGTCTTTATCATGGGTGCTTTAACTCCTAGATTCTCAAGAACTCGGACATCTCGTTTCCCCTCTACAACAATGAGGAGCTCCTCATATTTTGAATCTAGGCTTTGGATGATTTCAATAAGTTCCCGCTCGTGCTCTTGGAGTCTGCCCCAGCGTCGTAAATCTTTGGCTCTTGTTTTGAAAATATCCACTTTTCTTCGAAGTGTTTCTGGGTCCTTATCAGTCACGTATCACACCATCAGTTGTTATGGATCGATTGCGACTTTCATAGTTTCGCCCTTGCTCATCATCTCTAATGCGTTGTTGATGTCTTTCAATGGCATCTTATGTGAAATCAAGAGGTCTGGATTCACATCACCTGCAATGATGAGTTCGAGTGCCTGTTCAACGTGTTTGGGTTTCAGATGGAAAACTCCCTTGAGTGTGAGTTGTCCATAGTGGAATCTAACAGTGTCAACCTCGAATTTGGTTCCAGAAGCCGCTCCTCCAAAGAGTACCGTAGTTCCAGCATCTCTTGTCATATCAACTGCTTGTTCCCAGAGTTGTGGTAGCCCTACTGCTTCAATGACAACATCTGCACCTCTTCCCGAAGTTTCTTCCCTCACTCGTTCTACAGGGTCTTCTTTTGCAGGGTCAATGGTGATATCAGCTCCAGCTTTCTCTGCGGTTTCTCGTCGTAAAGGAGCTAAATCCGATGCAATCACTGTGGATGCACCATTCTTCTTTGCAAGCATGATCATCATCTGTCCGATTGGTCCTGCTCCAATGACCACAGCTGTATCTCCAAGAGAAATATTGGATTCCTCAATACCATGAACAACACAAGCAAGGGGTTCTGTAAGTGCTGCATCTCTGAAAGATAGAGAATCAGGAATTGCCTGTGTGTTCCATTGAACTACAGGTTCGGGGACTCGTATATACTCAGCAAACGCTCCGTTAACGAGAGAATCTTTTAGCTCCGCACATAGGTTTGGCATATCTCTCTTACAATAGAAACAAGTTCCACAGGGTGCAGAGTTGGTTGCGACAACTCGCATTCCTACTGAGAAATCTTTTACGCCTTCTCCGACTGCTTCGATAGTTCCTGCATATTCATGACCAAATAGAGCTGGAGTGTGTTTGATTAGAAGTGGATGACCCCTCTTGTAGGTTTTAACATCAGTTCCACAGGTTAGCGCTGTTCCTACCTTGACCAACAGTTCTCCGGGTCCTATCTCTGGAATATCGGTTTCCTCATATCGAACATCACCGATTCCATAGTACATTGCAGCTTGCATCTTTCGAGTCATGAGCAATCCCAAGAGTTGCTCTCAATGCGCGTTTAAATGACTTACTGAGTGGCCAAACCACAAGGCTTAACCTCTACGTACATCGGGATTTCAATAGGCGACTAAGATGAATTTGAAATCGAAATATCCCAAGGAGATGGAATATCGCTCTTCTTCTGTATGGGATGGACGCACCGGAGGAACTGTTACAGTGAGCAATGATCACAAGATAGTCTATGGTACTCCGAAAACCTTTGGTGGAGACGGTGAAGGTGCTTGCCCTGACGAGCTATTCGTGTCATCAATTCTCGGTTGCTTAAACAACACCTTCCTTGATTTTCAACGAAAGTTCGAAATGGAACTGAAAGCGCTATCTTTCAAGGGCCTGGCTACGGTGATATTTGATGGTGAAGGATACGCAATCACTGGAGTGACCGTATCCGGTGAGGTCATCGTTGGAGAAGATGAGCTTGAAACAGGTAAGAGATGTGTAGAATTGATGAAAGAATACTGTCATCTAACTAGAACAATCAAGAACAGCATTTCATTCAAGTATGAGATTTCAGTCCGTGAAGAATAAATTACGCATTCATCTCTTGCATTAGCTCACCGATTCTCTTCATATATTCGTCAATATTGATCCATTGCCCTCCCTTAAAGAAGACACTCTTACAATATTTACAATACCAGAATTCTGTGTAGTAATCGTACGTTTTTTCCATTACCAGTGCTTTGATTTTCTCTTTTTCATCTTCACCAATGTACTCCAGAGATCCATTGCACTTGGTGCACCGAGATATCGAGGCATCAGCGAAAGGTTCGATTTCATACTTCAAGAAAACACTTGCCACCTCTTCATCCACTGATCCCCTCACCAGCATTGTTTCGGCTCCTGCATCAACAGCGCGGTGATATAGCTCTTCATCAGATGTCAAAAGGACTCTTCCTGTGTCTATGGCAATTTGTAGAAATTCGTCATCATGTATCTTTGTTGAAAACATTGCATCATATCCAGTTAATCTGAGCCATGTTGCCAGTTTGCCTAGCATTGAATCAACAACGAACGTCTTCATGCTCTTTCCTCGCAAAACAAATGTAATCTAGGGCTCATCATCGAAATCTCATAATATTCTGCTCATGGGAACGGTTAAAGTTTCTGACTCATTGCCCTCGAATTCGTTCACAAGATTTTCTGAGATAGTTTATTGTTTCAACTGATGTTCCTTTACTTCCTAGGGCATAATGTCCGTCATCACCATGGAAGTCACTTCCTCCTGTGGCAATGAGTCCAAGTTCCTCGGCTATCTTTCTGACACTCTCTACTAGGTCCATATTCTCGGATTTTTGATATCCGTAATCAACTTCAACACCTTCAAGACCATGTGATTTTAGTTGTTGCAATAGTTGTTTCAGATTAACTTCTTTGATCAGTAGAGGGTGTGCAAGAACAGGAACCGCTCCGGACTCTCTAATGAGATTAATCGCGTAAATACTATCCATCTTCGATCGAGCAACATAAGCTGGTTTTCCAGAGGAAAGGTACTTTGCAAAGGCTTCATTGATATCCTTAACAACACCTTTCTCGATGAGGACTCTTGCAAGATGCGGTCTTCCTGGAGAATCCACATCTTTCAAAATCACTTCGATTTCTTCGTCTTCTATCTCAATACCGAGGTCTCTCAGCTTCTGAATCATCTTTGGAAATCTAGTATGTCTTGACTCTCTGGTAGTTCGGAGTCTTATGTCTATAGGACTTTCTTCCAAAGGAACAAAATATCCCAGCATATGCAGTTCGAAACCCTGATACTCAGTACTGATTTCTACCCCTGGTATTCGTTGTAAATCAGTTAAAGTTGGAGCATCCATAAAATCACGGAGTCCATCAAGTGTATCATGGTCTGTGAGTGCAATACCTTCCAGTCCTATCTTTTCGGCACGTTTGACCAATTCCTGAGGTGAATGGAGACCATCAGACCGGTCAGAATGCACATGTAGGTCAGCAAGGGCTTTCATTATGAGCAGCCTCCTCTCGAAGGGTTTCCACGAGTTTCCGAACCTTGTGGCATATCTTCCTAATCTCTTCCCTGCTTACAGTTTCTCTAGAGGGACAGTCCTTGTCAACATGACATTTCCTCTTTGTTGAGTGATAGATGATAGGATAATACCTACATCCTTCCGGTCTATGTTCATAGATTTTGCATTCTTTTGTATTAGGGTCATAAAAGTAACAATGTCCATCAATATTTCGGAGCTCACAAAATCCTGCCATAACACGTACAAGGAACTCCTTCCTATCGTATCCCAACTCTTCGATACGCTCTGCATCATCTCGGGTCAAGGTCATTTCTGTTTCAGTGCAGCAAAGACGAACCTCTTCACACGACCCGTCATGATTGCAAACGAACGGACTCAATATAGTATAGTCTCCAAAGTTCATGAGATGGCATATCGGTCAGATTGCGGTTTAATGATCATCACGCTTGATAGGTCGCTCACATCCCTACTTCATCATCATCCCGACAAAAAGTAAGGAGTAAATTAATTCTATAAACCCTTTCTTGCCAACCTTCGGGATGGTGAAAGAGAGTCAGTTAGATCTTCTGCGCCTGTCTTTGGCAAAGAAGTTGTAGGAAGTACCTTTCCAGTAATCTTCAGATATGTTGCTGCACGAACTGCGTATAATTGGGCCATAATATCATTGGGTTGAGTAGTAGCACCAATCAGCAATGCACGTCTTTTTCCGAAGATGTCAAAGAAGCGGTCTAGTATTTTCATCTTGCTCTATCCAGTGCTAATCTTAACGGGATTGCACAAAAGGTTTTCCAACTCGACATTTTTCCAGTCCACGCATCATCAAGCCAAAGCGCTAAATAGTCACACACAGCAAACCCGTATTGCTCTTCGACAGGTGTTGAACAGAAAATGCGTATTGCCATTTTAGACAAGGAACGTTGCAGACCAAAAGACTGCTCTCATGAGTGTCAGCGATTCTGCCCACGTGTACGTACTGGTGATGAGACCGTAGTCTTTCCTGAAGGTCCCGATAAACCACCAGTCATCGTAGAAGCACTCTGTTCAGGCGAAGCTATCTGTGTCAAGAAATGTCCATATCATTGCATCAACATCGTAAATCTACCCGAAGAGCTAGAATCTAACACAAGCCATCGTTATAGTGTGAATGGATTCAAGATGTTTAGAATGCCCATTCCAAAACAAGGTCAGGTTCTTGGATTAATTGGACCTAATGGGATCGGCAAGACAACAGCTATTCAGATACTTGCTGGAGAATTGAAGCCAAACCTTGGACGCGTTGAAGACCCACCTGAATGGGATGAGGTCATCAAAGAGTATCGTGGTTCTGAACTACAACCTTTCTTTGAGAAGATACAGACTGGGAATATTGTCCCAATCCACAAACCTCAGACAATCACACATCTACCCAAGATAAAGAGCATAGCTGACAAACCCATTAGTGATCTATTAGAAAATGCTGACAATTCAGGTCGTCTAAAAGAGCTCAAGGATGACATGAATCTCACAGATATCTGGGACCGCCCAGTCAAGTTCCTCAGTGGTGGTGAGTTACAGCGTGTCGCTATGACTGCAGCTATCGTTCGAGACGGTGAGATATACTTCTTTGATGAGCCCACAGCGTATCTGGATGTTCGTGAGCGCCTTCGAGTAGGTCGTGCAATTAGGCAGTTGGCTGACCAAGGCAAGACTGTAATTGTTGTTGAACACGACCTGTCGATTCTCGATTATGTTTCAGACCTTGTGTGTATGTTCTATGGAAAACCTGGTGTCTATGGTATTGTTTCACATCCTCATGGTACAAGAGTGGGTGTGAACATCTTCCTTGATGGTTTCATTCCTGATGAGAACATGAGATTTAGAGACACTTCTATTTCCTTCAAGGGAATGAGTGCTGAAGATGAGGAATTTGCCTCTGGACAAACTCTCCTAGAATATGGAGATATGCGAAAAGATTTCGAGGATTTCACACTAGAAGCAAAAGGTGGTCGAATTTCAAAAGGTCAGGTCGTTGGAATCCTGGGTCCAAACGGAATTGGAAAGACAACCTTTGTACGAATGCTCGCTGGTGAACTAGATCCTGATGAAGGCGAAGTTCCAACAAAGACAATGACAGGTCTCGACCTGAAGATCAGTTACAAACCACAGTATATTTCAGCTGATTTTGAAGGAAATCTCAGAATGTACCTCCGAAGCGCAGGTGGTCAGGCCATTGATTCAGCTGACTTCAGAACTGCTGTTATCAAGAAGCTTGAGCTCGAACACCTCATGGAGCATCAAATTCAGGACTTGAGTGGTGGTGAGCTACAACGTTCAGCTATTGCAGCCTGTCTAGCTCGAGAGGCTGACATCTATCTGCTAGACGAACCTTCTGCATTCCTTGATATTGAACAACGATTGGCAAGTTCACGAGCAATTCGCAGGCTTGTGAGAAACAATATGAAGACAGCATTCATAGTTGAGCACTCAATCCTTATGGCAGACTATCTCAGTGACAGCATGATTGTCTTTAACGGAGTGCCTGGAAAATCTGGAAAGGCATCATCCATTAGGACACTCAGGAGTGGAATGAACACCTTCCTGAAAGATATGGGTGTGACCTTCAGACGAGACCCTCAGACAGGTCGACCTAGAGTTAACAAGGATGGCTCACAGTTAGACTCGCAGCAGAAAGCCTCTGGCGAGTATTATTACATTGGAAAGGGAAAGTGAAGGATCTACTTTCGAAGACTGGGATTCCAGTATTTCTTACCAGCTTTCTCCTTATCCATATCTGCTAGAATCTTCACAGCCTCATTGCCAATTTTGATTACATCTGCCTCTCCCTTTACTGCAAATTCATCACGAACTCTATTGGCATACACAGCACATGCAGCTCCAGTTCGAAATCCGAATATATTACCAAGAGTGAATAGAGTAGCTGCTTCCATCTCGAAATTCGCAACATTGGCCTTAGTCAAGTCCTTGATCAGGGTTTCACTCATGCTCTGTGTGTACCCTCCAAATCCCGGTCTTGATTGACCTAGATAGAATGAATCAGTAGACGCTGATATTCCCAGATGATATATGAAACCTAAGGTTTCTGCGGCCTCGACAAAAGCTAACACTACTTCATAGGATGCGGATGCGGGATATTCTGGACGTACATACTGCTTGCTTGTACCATCCAGTCTGACTGCCGCTGTTGAAATGATGATATCTCCAATCTCTATGTCTTCCTTCAATGTAGCACAAGAGCCAACTCGGAGAAAAGTATCCGCTCCCACATTGGCAAGCTCTTCAATAACTATCGCAGTTCCTGGTCCCCCAATACCAGTAGAACAAGCTGATATGTCCGCACCTTTGTACTTCCCAGTGTGTGTAACAAATTGTCTGTGCATAGCTACTTCTTTCGATGAATCCCAGAGCGAACTTATCCGTTCAACTCTCTGAGGGTCACCTGGTATCAAAACGGATTTTGCCACTTCACCCTCTTTCACTTCAAGATGATATTGTTCTCTATCCTCGGTCACTGGTCTGGTTGCGGAAACCTTTTTGTCTGTCATTCAAACCACTCTCTCACAATTAACAAACAATGATTTACCCCTTTCGCATCCGTAAGTTTAACTTGATAAGCTTGCTACAAGAATGCGCTAAGATTGAGGTTGGAGACAGCTGTGCAAATCCTGAGTAAATCTAGACATCCATGAAAGTCCACTCTTGTATGAGCTTATTAGCTCCTAGAAAGACTATTTGCTGAACCTGAATGTTGACCAATAAGGCCTACAGGTATGAGTTGGATCCGAATAACATCCAAAGGTCATCCCTTGCTCAACATGCAGGTGTAGCTCGTTTTGCCTACAACTGGGGTCTCGAACATCGGATTGCACGATACAAGAATAATCAAGGTGAGAATAGGTTCACTGACGATATGAAGCAGCATAAGCTCCTCAACTCACTGAAGAAGGAACAGTTCTCATGGATGTACGAAACCTCGAAGTGTGCACCTCAAGAAGCCCTGAGAGACCTCCATAGAGCTTTCCAGAACTTCTATCGAGGGCTCAAGTCTGGGAAGAAGGTGGGATTTCCTCGCTTCAAGAGGCGGGGAGTCAGGGATAGCTTCAGGTTGACTGGGACTATCAGGTTTCACAAGAGGGCAATCCAGCTCCCACGGATTGGAAGGGTCCGGATAAAGGAGAAGAGAGAGAAGTATCACAGTGGAAGGATACTCTCGGTCACTGTGCGGCGACGGGCCAACAGGTGGTTTGTTTCAGTCACTGTGGAGGAGGACATCCTTAGCCCACAACCCGTAATAGGGGCACCAGTGGGAGTAGACCTGGGAGTGAAGACTCTGGCCACTCTGAGTGATGGGACCACCTTTGCAAACCCACGGGCTCTGGGAAGACGATTGAGAAAATTAGGACAGCTCTCAAAGAGCCTGTCACGAAAGAAGAAGGGGAGCAAGAACCACGAAAAGGCGAAATTACGACTTGCAAAGATGTACCTAAGGGTCTTCAATATCCGACAGGACACACTACACAAGGTGACGACCTACCTTGCCAAGAGCCACGGTAAGGTAGTGATCGAAGACTTGAATGTGTCAGGGATGGTGAAGAACCGAAGGCTTGCAAGCATCATAGCTGATGTGGGGTTCTATGAGTTCAGACGACAGCTGGAGTACAAGTGTGGGTGGTATGGTTCTGAGCTTGTCGTCGTTTCAAGGACATTTCCGTCCTCGAAGATGTGTTCACGTTGTGGGCATAGGAAGAATGAACTTTCTCTATCAGAGAGAGTATATCATTGTGAACAGTGTGGGATAGTGATCGACAGGGATCTCAATGCTGCACTAAATCTGGTCGCCGTCAGTTTGCCGGAGACTGAAAACGCCTGTGGAGAGGAAGTAAGACTCTTAGCGGATTCCTTAAATCTGCAGAGAGCTGCCTTTGAGAAGCAGGAACCGAACATCATCCAGGACTCGAAGTCCAGGAATGTCTAGGTTTCGGGGAACGGTTGGAGAACATGACAAAGCTTGAAGATTTACATCATCTAAACCTTGGAAAAAGAGTACGTCTACACAGAATGATGTATGAACATGGACCTGGAAATGGAAAATTAATGATACTCCCGATTGATCAAGGACTGGAACACGGTCCTGTCGATTTCTTTCCTAATCCTCCTTCTGCAAATCCTGAATTTCAATTCAAACTAGCAGTAGAAGGTGGATATTCTGGAATTGCACTCCATCTCGGTCTAGCCGAAAAATACGCACCAAAATATGCAGGGAAGATTCCAATCGTGTTGAAGATTAATGGTAAGACACGTATCCCTTCCGCAGCTCAACCTGTTTCACCGATGACAGGTTCGGTTGAGGATGCTGTGCGTATTGGAGCTGATGCAGTTGGATACACGCTCTACGTTGGAAGTCCAAACCAAGTAACTGACTTCACACAATTTCGAAAAGTAAAGGAAGATGCTGAGAGATACGGAATGCCAATTATAATGTGGGCTTATCCTCGCGGAGAAGATGTTGATAAGAAAGGTGGCCGTGATTCACTCTTTGCAGTAGATTATGCAGCACGTGTTGCAGATGAATTAGGTGCTGACATTGTGAAGCTGAATGTACCAGTTGATAATCCTAAGACCAGATCTCAACAACGAAGTCCCTACGATAAGATGGAACTGAGTTATGAGGAAGGAGTAGCCAAAGTGGTAAAAACAGCTGGAAAATGTTTAGTTCTCTTCTCAGGTGGAGGAATGATGAGCGATGAGGAACTCGTTCATAGAGCCAAGGCTTGCATCGAACAGGGTGCAACAGGTCTCATTTTCGGTAGAAATCTCTGGCAGAGAGAATGGGATGATGCTCTAGCTATGACCAAGAAGCTAAAAGATATGATGGCTAGCTTATAGTTCCGGATTGCAACATTTTTGCCTTCCCGGCTTAATGATAACTATTATATGTATAAAGAATAGTCGAAGGCTCAAGCGGGGGCTTCTTTTTCGGCTCTTGCGAACAAAAAAGAATATTGAAGGAGCGAAATACAAATGGTTGAAACCACCATTAGTGTGATCAAAGCAGACATTGGATCACTAGCTGGTCATGTAGTTGTTCCCGACTTCATACTCGAACTTGCGAGGAAGTCGTTGAAAGAAGGAGTCGAGAAGAAGATCATTAATGACTTCCATGTCACTCATGCAGGTGACGATCTCGAACTTATTATGACTCACCACAAGGGCGAGGGTAATGAAGATGTTCACAAGCTTGCTTGGGACACTTTCATCAAAGGTACCGAACTTGGTCGTGAGAAGAAGATCTATGCAGCAGGTCAAGACATTCTAACTGATACTTTCAGTGGCAATGTGAAGGGTATGGGACCCGGCTCTGCCGAGATGACATTTGAGGAGCGCAAATCTGAACCGGTTGCAATCTTCATGGCAGATAAGACAGACCCTGGTGCATATAACTTACCCATCTTCAAGATCTTTGCAGACCCATTCAATACTGCAGGTCTTGTAATTGACCCAAATCTACACGATGGATTCCGATTTGTTATTCAGGATGTCAAGAGTGATACACCAATTTTCATTGAAATGAAAGCTCCTGAAGAGATGTACGATATCCTTGCACTTCTTGGTAGTACTGGTAGGTACACCATCAAGAAGGTATACCGTGCTGATGGTATGATCACAGCTTCAGTTAGTACTGACAAACTCCACATGATAGCAGGCAAGTATGTAGGAAAAGATGATCCTGTTGCTATTGTACGTGCACACTCTGGCCTCCCCGCCATGGGAGAAGTACTAGAAGCCTTCACCCTTCCACATCTAGTGTCTGGATGGATGAGAGGTTCCCATACAGGTCCACTTCTACCAGTGGGTCTTAAGGACTCCCGCTGTACTCGCTTTGATGGTCCACCAAGAGTTGTAGCTCTCGGTTTCCAGGTTTCAAATGGAATGCTTGTTGGTCCGGTTGATCTGTTTGATGATGTTGCTTTTGACATTAGTCGCCAACGCGGCATGGAGATGGCCGATTATCTACGCAGACACGGTCCCTTCCAGCCCCACAGACTCAGTGATGATCAGATGGAGTACACAACTCTACCGAAAGTCCTCAAAAGCTGTGCGAGTAGGTTTGTGGAAGAAGAAATAGTACCAAAGGGTAAAGTGAAGGACACATCTAACTCAGCTGAGTAAGTGTCTAAGCGGGATGAATAATCCCGCCCTTCACTCTTTTTTGAATAGAATTAATCACATCGTCCAGTTTTCTCTATTTGGACGAATCCCAAGTTTTTCTCTGTTTGAAGCAAGCAAATATAAAAATTGCAACAAATATTAAGGCCCCGCTCAGTAAATATTGTTCAATGTTTGGCATTTGAGGAATACCTGTCGTCGATGTGGTGGCTGTAGTAGTTTCGTTCGCCACCTGCAAGACAGTAACAGAAACTTGATCAATTGCAGAATTACCGCCAATATCAGTCACGTTGATTTTGAACATATAGGCTCCAGCTGATAATCCATCCGCAGTAATTGTAATTTCTTCTTGACTTGATGTCCAATCTCCTGCTTTGACGACATTCTCATCTCTTGAAATTGAATAGTGTAATGGATAATCGTCAACTGGGGTCCATACAATTGCATATCCGGTATCTCCTTCCACATATACAATATCAGATGGGTTATTGATTATCGGAAGCACTTTGTCAATCCTTACGTACTTCAATATCAATGGAAAATGGTCAATGCTTCCTGCACTACCAGGTACACTGAAGGTTCCATTACCATCATAGCTGGTCCAATAATTGCCAGTGTCTACCCCGTCATCCCATCTATTGGCAATACCATCATCCCGTGCACCTGAATCAGAGTATCCATTGTATGCGATTTGATTGAGATAGAAAACATTACCAGAAGTATCAGAACCTAAAACGATTCCATTTGAGTTATCGAAGACTACGTTATCAACAATAGAGCAATTAACTGAATGAGTGAAACTTAATCCCAAATTATTCGCCGTAGCTATATTATTCATCAGTGAACAATTATTTGCGAATCTAAATTCAAATCCAACACTGTTTCTCGCTGCAGAATTATTAGTCACGATGTTATTGTCATGGTCGATATAGAATCCCACTAACCTATTGTCATTTCCACTGTTATTTTCCAGAACGCAGCTACCCCCACCAATGAAAAATCCATTGTACCAGTTGTCAGAAGCAACGTTATTTCTCAAACTAGAGTTAAACGCACCAGCTCCGATATAAATTCCTGACTCCTCACTGTTGACTACGATGTTATCCATTAATATGCAATGCATCGAGTCCTGAAGGAAGATTCCAAAGAACTCACTGTCTCTTACGATATTGTTTGTGATATTGCAGTATTGTGCATTCTGAAGTGCAATTCCATGACTCGAAGTATTCACAACCATGCAATTACTCGAGAATCCAATTTGAACTCCTGCATTGGTAGGAAACACTCCCCCCTCAATCTTGACATTCGAACAATTTACCAGGATCATTTGACCGTATTGCGTACCATCTAGAACTGTATCATTGATATTTTTGAGATAGCACAGAGGTTTTCCATTGACAGTGTTGTTTGCTATTACATGCATCCAAGATGAGATACTTGTGGACCCAATAATAATTCCATTACCAACAAGTTCGTTGTTTGTACATGTAGAACTATCTGATATGCTGAGCGAAATACCTGCACGTAGGTTATTTGTTATTGAATTATTAATCAATATGCAATTATCTGTCAAATGTAAAGAAATCCCATAATGTGGATTGTCAATTGCGTTGTTATTCGTTAGTGTACAATCTGAAGATTCTGAAATTGAAAATCCGCAGTACATATTGCTTCTAGCAGTATTCGAATCTAATACACAGTATTGTGAATCAATTAACTTAATTCCCAATCTATGAAATTCGACAATAGAATCTCTTACTCGACCATCGACTACATTTGTCAAGATGATTCCATCATAGTTGGAAATGCTGTCTGAGGTTATTAAACAGTCTTTGATTTCGAAATAAACCGTTGTGTCCATAATTTCTATGCCACAGTCATCAGTTGTAATTTGTAATCCTTCAATGAGATAGGGCTTGCTCCACGTTCCATCTC
>JAEOSL010000182.1 GCA_016840385.1 Candidatus Thorarchaeota archaeon
GGACTATATTGTTAGCAATTTCAGATTTCAAAACTTGGTGATTCATTGAGCGCGAAGCAGACCCAATAAAACCCGTGCGGTACTGCGTTAGGTTATCAGTGAAGTCCAGCCATATTGTAGAGAGTTGGTGTAAATCTGCATATTCATAACTAGTCACATAAGGACTAGAACTGACGATCAGATCTGTGCTGTCATCCTCCGCAAATTGGTTCCGTGCATCTCCCAGTGCAATATCGAGATGCTCACCAATAGATTCCCTGACCTTAGGTGGAACTTCTTTGTAGAACGATTCATTTCCTCTCAACATTTTCAAGAGGTGAATTTTCAATAGATTTTGTGGTTCCTTCGGTATCTTATGTTTATCACGAGTGGGTTTCGTGCTCCTCTGAAGCCAAATAGAACAACTCTTGAGAATGTGACTGAACCCCACCAACAGAAAGTCCCGTACCTGCTCATCCTCCTCATCTCTAATGATACTGAGAATCCTCCCCAGCTCCAACTTCGTATCCTCATGAAACCAGTAATTAATCCGCTCTATGTGCCGTTCAGGAATCTCAGGTTCCACATCCTGCTCCTCCCTGACCCGCCGCAGAAATCGCTCCACCCGCTCCTCAAGATACGATGGCTCAATGGGTGTTGCCTTCACCTTCGTCATTAGATGAGCAATCCCGTTGATGTCAGTCCCACTGGCCCGATACCCCCGAGCAATGGCACTAACGATGGTTGTACCACTCCCATAGAAGGGATCGTTGATGTGCACATCATCTCCGGTGACATACTCATCAAAGAGTCGCTCCACAATCTGGGGAATGAACTTGGCTGGATAGCGATGATACCCATGAGTCCACTTGCTGGTTTCCTTTCTCCCACACTCTGCAAAGGACCAACTATCATCAACCTTAGTCTTCTCGAAGAGTTTGAGCACTGATTTGGCTACATCTCCGTACTCGGACTTCTCACGCATGGTATCACTGCATCAACGGTCACAATGGTCCTTATGACTCCACCGGAAAATCGTACCCTATGAGCTGAGTATTCGCGAATCCTTTCTAAAGACCAAAGAGAACCTTTCGTCTTACCTTCTGAGCGTTGTTAATTTCAAGATAAAGAGTGATAATCAGAACGAACGTGAATAATAAGACAAACGGGAAGCTATTCACGAGCATATCAAATTGTGATAATGCACCGCTAAGGAAGCGGTAAACAAAGTACAATAGAATGACTGTAAACACGGTTAAAACCAGAAGCGAAACCCGAAAAGATCTCCATATACTTGGAAGCGTTTTCATCCGTTCGATATCTCTGAGTTGCTCAGGATTCTCCATTATCTGGCGAACAGCATCACCGGTCTTGTTCTCTTTTTCCATCAGGTTCTCTAGAGTGGCTTTGGCAACCTCCACCCGGGCGTAGTTGTCACCCTCACTCTCATGCAGGAGTTCAGCTAGATGCTTTCGAATGATTAAGTCCTCGTGACCAATTCTCTGATGGTCAGTCAAAATCTGCTCAGTTCTTCGATGCACTTTTCCTCTTACTGTATAGAATAGAAACACTACGTAAACAAGAATCAACATGATAGCAAAGATTAGTAGTGGAAGTAGCAGATTTTCATAACCAACTAGCAGAACGAGATATGAATATGTTATACTCTGGGCGATTATGAAGATGCCAAGAAATATGATATCGAACATCGATATACTAGTGTTTGAAATCATGTCACCCAAAGAAGCAAGCATCGAGTCCTCAGCTTCTCCTTTCCTCTTCAACCGATACTGCTTGACAGCTAATAGTCTAAGAATCGCGAATACAACAGCTAGTATCACTAGTGATATGAAGAACATCTGGAACGAGGATGTGAATCCACTTGTTTGCACGAAATTCCCCTGTTCTCTCTTTCACATAGAGTGACTTAACTATTAGCATGGAATGCGCGAAATTGGAATTCAGGAACTAAGAAACATGATTCATATTCAAAAGAGAGGCATCCGATTGCTAGGAACCTCTCTCTTTTATTATCGATAGCGACTGATTCCCTATGAGGTTTCGAGCTCTTCAGGTCATCTCAGTTCTCCTTCTACTAGTTCTCGTGCAAACTAGTTCAGGAACTGCAGATTCTACGTATTTTCTAGCTGATACGATCACATACTTTCCCGATACTAATTGGAATGCAACAACTCCTGAGGAGCAGGGAATGAACTCCACAATATTAGCTGAGATGCTACAATTCATTGAGGATGAAGATGCACCCGTCAAGGGTCTAGTCGTCACAAGAAATGGGTACATTGTGGAGGAGGAATATTGGAACTACAACACAGAGAACTCGACTCATCACATCTTCTCCTGTACAAAGAGTTTCACTGGAGCACTGATTGGAATTGCACTCAAGGAAGGTTTTCTGGACAATGTCAGCCAGAGAGTCGTTGACTTCTTCCCAGAAAGAGCAATTGAAAACCTGGATGTAAGGAAGGAAGCTATGACCATCGAGGATCTCCTCACTATGAGACCTGGTGTAGATTGGAATGAGCATAATACGTCCTACGATGATCCCAATAACATGTACCGTCAGATGTTCGGAAGTCCTGACTCCATTCAGTTCTTTCTAGACCTTCCAATGACACATGACCCAGGAACGCACTGGGTATATAGTACAGGAGCATCTCACATACTCTCCGCAATCATTCAAGAAGCAACCAGTATGGATACCCGAGCTTTTGCTGTTGAATACCTCTTTGATCCCCTAAACATGACTATCGGTGGATGGTCTACAGAACAAGGCATCAACAATGGAGGTACATCATTATTTGTCACAGTTCGGACAATGGCAAAACTCGGTCTTCTCTATCTGAATAATGGGACTTGGAATGGACAAGAGATTATTTCTGAAGAATATATCGCTCAATCGCACTATCCCCATACAAGTTCAGAGTATTCGGGCTATGGCTATCAATGGTGGACTGATTCTGGTAGCACTGTGTTCAATGCACGTGGCACAGAGGGTCAATATATCCATGTAGTTCCCGAATTCAATATTGTTATTGCACTGACTCAAAGTGCAGATGAGTATGGTGAAGACGTCAACAGGGACATTCTCGAATATGTTCTGGATTCAATACTAAATGAAACAACTACTGGGACAACAGGGACTGGTACTGGAATGGACTTTCTGCTTCCAGTCATTGGAATAGGAGCTGTTGCCCTGGTTTTAGTCGCAGTAGTCTTCATTCGGAAATCACGATAGTACAAACCCTCTCAATCCGAAAGGATAAGACTGCGAAATTCACCAAACCAATGAGGACTCAGAATGGACTTGGGATACAGCACTAGATTCAATGAACTAATGGCAAAAGGTCGGATGAAACCTGACCTCATCGAGCTTTCAATGTGCGACCCTCCTCGTTTCGACTTTCAACCTGACCCGCGTGTATATGATACTTCAAAGACTGAATCACCAGAATCAGGCTATCCATCATCTCAAGAGGAATTGGTATCTGGGATTGTTGAGAGAACCAAGTCCTACACAGGGGTTTCTGAAGACTTTGATGTGGTCCTCTCAAACGGTTGTGGTGGTGCCTTTGCAATTCTGGCAATTGCGCTCAAAGGGATGTCTGTAGGGATAGAAACTCCCTTCTACACTCCAACCTACGAGTACTTCCGAAGGACTACATACCTCTGGTATGCTCGATGCAAACCTGAACTCAACTGGGATATTGATATTGACCTTCTCAGAAAAGAATTGGAGCAGAGAAACAAACCAGGTGCGCTCTTCTTCGTGAGCCCGTCCAATCCTACTGGACACGTCCACGTTGAAAAGACATGGAGGTCTCTCGTAGATCTTGCTGGTGAATTCAACCAGATTCTCATTACTGATGAGGTTTACGATGAGATGAGTTTCGTTCCCTTCAAGTCTCTTCTACCTTTAGCCAATGATGTTCCAGTCATCTACATGCACGGGTTCAGCAAGGTGTGGCGAGCTCCTGAGATACGAGTTGGGTATACACTGCTCTACGACCCGGATGAGAAGTGCAGAGCCCTATTTGATGACATCCAGAACATCTCAAAGCTTGGATTTGGTGTGAATCCCACATCTCAGATGCACGCAATCTCACTATTGAAGGAGTCCATGGAATATCGAAGAAAGCAATTCGATGCGATTCAGAAACGAAGAGATGCACTCAATGAAGCTATCTCAAAATCAGACAACCTCTCCAGTGTTATTGCAGG
>JAEOSL010000098.1 GCA_016840385.1 Candidatus Thorarchaeota archaeon
CGAGAGATATCTCCATCAAGAGTGAGCTATCGTTAATTATTCTGCCACTGACATAGCACTCTTAAGATACCAATATCGAGATTTTCGTGGTACGATTACAATGACTGAGTCAAAGAAGATGACCTGGAATCTTTCCCAAATGGTAGAATTTGATGATCCGGGCTATATCGAAGAACGACTTACAGCTTGTGTGAAAGCTGCAGAAGAGTTCCGCGATAAATACAGAGGGAAGATAGAATCCTTTGGTGCAAAGGAAGTCTTCGATATGTATGAAGCCTTGAATGAACTCGAGCTTCAATATGAAGGTCCGATCAACTATTCTAGATTGATGTACACTGCGGATATGAATGACGAAATTGCTAAGCGCCTGTATGACAAGTTTAGAACTGCTTATGCATTATTGATGCAAGCGGTAGCTTTCCTTGCTCTTGAACTCGGTGCTTTGCTAGCTAAGAATCCCAAGCTAGTTAATGATCCAATTCTTGTTGAATACAAACACAGTTTGGAGAAAATCCAGCGAAGAACACCTCATATGCTCACTGAACTTGAAGAACAAGCTATCATTGCCAAGGATAAGAATGGTATCAGAGCGTGGTCCATGCTCCAAGGCGATTGGTTAGCATCTCGCACTTTTGATATTGAAATTGATGGTGAGATGAAAACACTTCCTTATGGTGAGATTGTTGGACTTTACGAGCACCCAGATAGAGACCTTAGAAAACGTGCTCACGAAGTGGTCTATGAAGGTCTTGGAAAGGACCACATTGTCTGGGCTTCTGCATTCCGTTCTGTCTTTGCGGACCACCTTTTGATGACTAAAATGAGGAAATGGCCAACACCAATGACTCAAAGCTTCATTTCTAATGACGTTGACGAAGAGACCATTGTTGCACTTCTGAATACAATGGAAAAGAATGTTGAAGTCTATCAGGATTATCTCAAACTCAAAGCAAAAGTAATGGGTCTAGAAAAGCTCGGTAATTGGGATATTGATGCTCCATTACCAAATAGTCCTGACAAGAAATATTCCTGGGAAGACGCTAGAGAGATGATTGTTGGGGCTTACACCGACTTTGATCCTGAAATCGGAAATTGGATGGATGAGATGTACGAGCGACGGCACATTGATGGCTTTGTCAGAAATGGTAAGAGGTCTGGAGCATTCTGTGCAACATGGCACGCAGGTCAGAGTGCTTACATTCTTCAAAGTTTCAACGGTATCATGGGTGACCTCTTCACTCAAGCACATGAGTTAGGTCATGCGATGCATGCATATCTTGGAACTCGAGCTCAGAAACCTCACAATTATGAGATTGGAAGTTGTGTTGCTGAAACTGGTTCAATCTTTGGAGAACTCCTACTTGCAGAGAAACTCCTAGCAAAGGAAGGAACCAAGGAAGAGAAACAAGCAGTACTGGCAGCAATTCTCGATGGATTTGGTGGAGCAGGTTATCAGGTCACAACTAGAGTCTGGTTTGAAACCATGCTCTATGAGGCAATAGAGAAAGGTAAGTTCCTTGATGGTGAGAAGATTTCCGAGTTATGGCTGATAGCCCGAGATAAGATGTACGGTGATTCCGTAGAATGGCTACCTGAGATGAAGTGGTGGTGGACTATGAAGCTCCATTTCTATATGGCCAACTACAGATACTACAATTATCCCTACGTCTACGCTCAACTCTTTGTCTACGCTATGTACAGGTTGTACAAGGAGCAAGGCAAGGACTTCGTTCCAAAACTGAAGGCACTACTTGCAGCAGGTTCTAGCAGGTCTCCAAGAAACCTCGCAGCTGATATTGGCTTCGACATTACAACTGAGGAATTCTGGCAGAAAGGTATAGACCAGTTCTCCGAATTCGTCAAGATGTTTGAAGAAACTCTGTAAATCTGTAGAGGGCTTCTAGCCCTCTCTTCTTTTCTTTTTCTTTTCCTCATAAGGAGGTTTTACTTTTGATACAAAGTAAACATAGACAGACTGATTGCTATCATCAATGACGATACGTTGTTCAACATCATCTAAGAAACCGACATGTAATCTTAGTTCTTGTAGAGCATCTTCCTTCTTCTTTTCGAGATGTAGATATTCAATCAAGAATTCCAATGGTAGAGCAGTATCTTTGTCAGTTATTTCCGCAATGATCTCGTCAAGTCGATTTCGAACTTTCATATCGATGTTCGTGTTTTCCTGGTGAATTTCAGAAACCTTCTTTGATTGTTTTTTCCATGCCAAGAGGAACCACCTGCTAACACCGTAGATAAAGTCCCATATCAGTGTTAGCTATCCAATCAAATTTGAGCGTAAAACGAAAACCTCATGTGGAATCTTCAATCGACTTGAACTCATGATTCAGATTCGGGAAGGTCGTGAAGAAGACAGGCCATCAGTAACGAAAGTCATGTGGAAAGCATTCGAGGCTACTAGATCACTTGAGGATGTTGAAAAAGAAGACTGGGTTGCTAGATGGAATCAGCCGCAGGATAGGGATTGGGCATATGTTGCAGTTGACAATGATAAGGTTGTAGCTAATCTTTCCTTCTTCATAACTAGAGAGAAAGAAAATATCATCAGAGGGAAACCAATACCCTTTGCTGGTGTATAGGCGGTTGCAACTGATCCTGTATATAGAAAACAAGGTTTGATTCGAGAAATTTACAAAGAAGCCTTTCCACGTATGAAAAAAGAAGGAGCTGTACTTTCCGTACTGGATCCCTTCTACAGAGCATTCTACGAGAAATTCGATTATGCTCTTGGAGAGAAGCGTGCTAAACATATCTTCAAGAAAGAAGATTTGCGAGTTGGAAAAACAAGGAGTGATATTACAGTTCGAGAAGTTACTGGACCTGAAGACATACCAAAGATAGTTGAAGTAGAGAGGTCAATGTCACGTTTTGGCTCAAGATTTTTTGGTTTTGAAAAATTAGTGGAAGGTAGAATTAAGCGTGGAAACTTCTTCCTCTTTGAAAAGGGAACAGAACCTGTAGGTACCGTCATGTTCCTTTTTGGTGATGCACATCCTGGATACAAACTCACTGTTGGGAATACACGATACAAAACCGATGATGTTCTACCTTCAATCGTTGAAATAGTAAGTAAATATGCAATAAACACTGACAAAGTGGAATGGTACACAGATTATGAAGTTCCTGTGCGTCATTTCTTTGATAGTTATAGCACAACTGAATCTCACGTACTAGGTTCAATGATGATGCGAGTGATCGACTTTGAAAATTATTGCAAATCCATTATGGTTTCGGAAAATATCTCTGACTGGATTACAATCAAACTAGAAGATGTTCATTGTCCATGGAATTCTGGCACCTATACACTCATTCCAAATGAAGGAAGTTTACAGGTAGAAAAATCAGGAAAGGATGCGGATATCGAGTTGAATGCATTTCAGCTATCACAGGTGATTTCTGGAGTAACACCAGCTACACAGCTTCATGGGTTGAATGAGATTGAATGTTCACCAGAAACAGCTAAAAATCTAGAAGCTATTTGGCCAATTGATAATTTCATATCATACTTGCGGTTTTGAAAGATATTCATCTATTCATTGGAACAGGATTTACGAAGGACTCTTCCTGGTAGATCTGTTCCTTGAATTCCTTCTCTCACAACTACAGTTCCGTTTACAATGATATATGGCATGCCTGTAGGAAATTGGTGTGGTTCAAGATAAGTCGCATTATCAAGAACAGTTTCAGGATTGAAAACCACAATGTCTGCCCAGTTGTTTTCTTTCAAGATACCTCTGTCAGCAATACCCAAGCGCTTAGCAGGAAAACCTGTCATCTTGTAAATAGCTTCTTCCAGGCTAAGAACTCCTTTTTCTCGAACATATCTTCCGAGAATACGTGGGTAAGTACCATAATATCTTGGATGAGGTTTGCCATGACTGAGTATTCCTTCAGGAGCTACACCAGATCCATCGGTGCCCACCATCACATACTGATTCTCCATGATGCGTTCAATATCTTCATCACCCATACTCTTCATTGTCATGGTTACTTCTGCAATCTCATCGAGTAGAAGTTCAAAGAGCGCAGTGTAGGTATCAGAATATCCTTTGCGTTTTGTAATCTCTGAAAGACTCACACCCTCAATGTCTTTCCATTTCTCAGTCTTTACAGAAGCAATGAAAATATTATCCCAGCCAGCTTCCAATCTTATGTTTTCCCAATCTGCTTTTTCATTCTCCATTTCTGCTACGATTCTCTCACGGACTTCAGGAAACCTCAATCGTTGAAGGAGTTCATCCACACCTCCAACATGAACCCATGGAGGGAGTAATGAAATGAGAGATGTACTTCCCCGATCATATGGGTATTGATCACATGTGACACTAATTCCACGCTTATTGGCTTCATCAATTAGACGAAGTGTTTCTTTACTACGACCCCAAAGATGTTGGCCTGCAACTTTGTGATGTGCAATTTGACCTCCTACACATCCAGAGCGTTCAACAATCTCTATTACTTCTTTCACGGCTTCTAGTACAGTTTCACCTTCACCACGGATGTGAGAGAAATAGAGACCTTCATACTCAGCAACAACTTCTGCCAACGCAACAATCTCCTCTGTTGATGCGTAGACCTGCGGAGGATAGATGAGACCTGTACTCATTCCGAAAGCACCTGCTTTCATTGCTTCAGTTACATATGACTTCATCAGTTCCTTTTCTGAATCCGTAGGAGGTCTATCTTCATATGCTGAACCACCTGCAATTCTAACTGCACCAAAGCCAACAAGAGCTGCAATATTGGAAGAAATCTTAGATTGTTCAATTGTGTCCAGATATTCTTCAAAGGTTCTCCATGTAACATCAATCGATTCTCCTGGGGGTGAATGAATATCAAACTCTTTTCGGATGAGTTCAATTCGTTCTTCATTAACAGGAGCTAACGAGAAACCGCAATTGCCAATCAACGTCGTTGTAATCCCTTGATGGATTGTAGATTCCAACCTATTACCAAAAGGCAGGGCCATATCAGAATGGCTATGAATGTCTATAAACCCTGGACAAACGATGTGACCAGTTGCATCGATAGTGTGTTGCGAGTCTTCTTCCAAATTCTTGTTCACTGTAGCAATCTTCCCTTTTGCTATTCCAATATCTGCAGGGAATCGTTGCTTACCTGTACCGTCGATAACTGTACCATTTTTGATTAGAATGTCATAGACCAAATTCTTGCACAACCTGATGATTAGTCAAGAACATAGAGCACTCTATTAAATCGCTTGCAATTAAGAACGGAAACTACTTCTTTGTCCATTGCTCTGATTCATACCTTGCAATCATAATCCGTGTGAGTTCATTAATCGATTCCTGAATGTTCTCCCCATTCTTTGCAGAGGTTTCGAAAAAGATGGTTGGAACACTATGTTTCTCGCTTAACGATTCAGCAAAAGCTAGGCCTTCTTCTGGACTGACTAAATCTGCTGCATTCTCAGGTGTTCGCAGATCAACTTTGTTTCCCAATACAGCAATAGGAGGGATTTCTTCAGTATGCTTGTAGGATTCAGCCAACCATGCAGAGGCATTTTCAAAGGATTTGCGATTTGTAATGTCATATACCAATATCAGCGCACTGGAACCTTGGTAATAGTGCCCACGGACACGTCCATAGCCTTCTTGTCCAGCTAAATCCCAGATCACAATCCGAACGTGGTGACCATCGATTTTCACTGTTTTTTGCGCAAAATCAACACCTATCGTAGCAATATGACTTGAGATGAACCCCTTTCCAAGATACTTACGTCTCACTGATGTTTTACCAACTGCCCCATCTCCAATAAGAACTGCTTTGAACATTAAATTAGATGGTTTTGGCAACATCTACAATTCACCTCAATACGCTGATGTATGTTATAATCAATAACATAAAACAATACCTCTGGTACTAAAAAAGATACTAGGATAGAAGAAAAAGAAGCTATTTCTTCTTTCCTTTCAGTTTTACATTTTCATCAATCATCATACGAGTCAAATGAGAAAATGTTTCTTGGATATTCTCACCGTTCTTTGCGGAGGTCTCATAAAATATTGAAGGAATTCTAAGCTTTTCTGTAAACATCTTAGCAAATGCTTGACCCTCTTCAGTCAGGACAAACTCACTGCTATCGTTGGATGTACGTAGATCAACCTTATTGCCTAGAATTACTGTTGGTGGAATTTCGCCAGCATGTGTAAAAGCTTCAGCCAACCAACGAGTGGCATTATCGAATGTTTCTCTATTTGTAATATCATAAACAAGAATCAGTGCACTACATCCTTGATAATAGTGCCTTCGAACACGTTCGAATCCTGTCTGCCCTGCAAGATCCCAAATCACAAGGCGACAAGTAGTACCATCTACTTGAACATATTTCTGAGCAAAGTCAACTCCAATTGTCGCGATGTGACTTGAAATGAACCCCTTTCCAAGATACTTGCGTCTCACTGAGGTTTTACCAACTGCCCCATCTCCAATAAGCACTAATTTGAACATCATAGTGCCTGGAGTATCATTTAACAAATTCGCCACCCCTCAAAACTCCTACAAATTGTAATTGTACTCTAATTATAACAATTCCTCTGCGGTCATATAGAAAATTAAAATATAAGATTTATTTTTAAATGAACACAGCGCAATGTATATCACTGTTTGGTGAGCAGTACAGATAATTCTCGGGACTTGATTTATTATGGGTGTAATTTTCAGAAAGACTGGTCGTCTTATCATTGGTAATCCTGCCAATGGGAACCAGAAGTTCTGGAATGCTGAAGTCAAAGGCAACTCAGTAACAATTCATTTTGGCAAAGTTGGTACACCGGGAACAACAGGTTGTCGTGAATTCACAAGCTATGAAGCGGCAGAAACCTTCTTGGCACAGAGAGTCCGCAAGAAACTTGAAGAAGGATACAAACCCGAGATGAAGTAAAGTTCCCTTATAGTTCGGGAAGATAAACCGCAAAGGTGCACTCATCATCATCTTTTGTTAATGACTTGACTATCTCCACTTTCACCGGTTTTCCAAGAATACCTTCCCAGAGTCGTCTTGACCAACCAGAGCCACAATAACAAAATGAACCACTGGTTTCACTCAAGTTGTATTTTATCATTGGACAGAAACAGTATGCTTGCATTTTCTCTTCTCGTGTAGTTGCTTTGTCATATGCTACTCGATTGTAGGGTTGTTTTGAGCTGTAGAGGATATTCCCTTCCCGGGTGAATTTTGGATAATTGCCAGCGTTAGCCATAGCGTCCAGTACCTTCTCGACACTTTGTGTTTCAACATAGACCAATCGCATAGCTTCGATGAGTTCTGGGGGAAACACATGTGCACATCGGGAGAGAATCTCGAATTTCTGATCTTCAGTAGCAATCTCGTCTAACATGTCAACGGCACACTTCACTGCTTGTGCCCGTTCTTCTGTACTTGATTCATGAGTGACATCAGTATAGCACTCCAAGACCTTAGTTCTTGCATCTGCTCCCAACACATCACCAAGTTGCTTAGAGAAACGATTATCCCAATCATGGAGTACTTCCTGTATCTCAATGACAGTTTCTTCTGGTTTCTCAACATCATAATTGAGCAGAACTTCTCTACCAGATTCGGCGATTGGCAATCCATGAGCGTAGGTCTCCTTTGTGACCTGTCTATAGGTATCTAGGACATTTTCGTAGGAGCCTCTGTGAACCAAGGTCATTGCTTCGCAGCTTTCTAGCGTCATTGATTTGACTTTGTCTGTTTCAAGGAAATCTGAAACTGGAATACACACATCTATGTCATGTCCTTGTTTGTCTTGCACTAACCAATGGTGTACAATAATTGGATTTCCAATGATTTTATCCCCACTTGCACTCTTTACAATTTCAAGAGTTCCTGCAATATCACCAAACTTGCCATGTATTCTTACGTAAGCAACAAGTGTTTCTTCAAGTAATTTGTGAACGACAGACATAGCTAGAACCCTCACTGTTTCTGTCTGAGCTGTCTACTTTTTAATATATCAGGGGAATGTTCGAAGCAAGTTTTTCAATTAGAGAATATCTTCGTAACATTTCTCATCATAGAAATTACTTTCATCTTTTTCATGGTTGGTGTAGTAGACCTGGGCGAAGAATGGATTCTTCTTTGCAATCTCATCATAGTTCCATGATGGAGCAAGACATTCGGGACACCAGTGACCAGCTTTTAGAATCAGAGTAGAAGTTGCCTTGAATGAATGACCAAAAGCACATCTCCATTCAAGCTTCTCACTTCCTCCATTAACTTCTTGTGAGAGACATTCTCCACCTCTAAACTCTGCAGCTTTCTTCATATCCTCTATTGTGAGATCTTTGAAAAGAATTTCCTCATTGTAACCATGATCTAATGGATATGCTTCAGCATTAACATCAGGCATGTCAGTGTCCCAATCAGGGATCTGTTCCCATTCTTCACGAAACCCCCAAAATGCAGAGATGCGACCTTGATTATTAGTTTCAATCCAATTCATGGTTCCATCTTTACCTTGCGTCATCTTCTCCAATCTGCTCCTAACAATTCTCGTAGGAGCAAACCTTGCTAATTTAGTATAAGCTGGAGCAGCATCCTTCACCTGTTGCAAATGGTCATCTAGAGTATGTCGCCAATGGCCAAGATATCCATTGAGTTTATCGCTATCAAGATACCAAGCACAGTGAAAATTACGAGTACAGAACCAATTTCGATCCATGACTTTCCTGAAATTTCCCATGCCGATATTCTTCAAACTCTGCTCCATGTATTCAAAATAGATGAATCGGCATGATGGACCTCCACTCATATTGTAAATTCCACCCCAGAAATCCTCAGGAGTTTCCAAGGTCTGAATAAGACCGTATCCAGCATCTTCTGAAGTTACCATCTCGATATGCTGATCTATAGGTTGATGAAACATTATTGGATCCATCAAACTCATAGAATCTGCAATTGTAATGAATGTCTGTCTTATTGAAACCCAGTACTTTAACCCTGATTCAATGACTGCTCGTTCAGCCTTAATTTTTGTTATCGCATAATAATCGTAAATACTTGGCTTCAGTGGGTCTCCAGCTCTAAGCCAGTAGATAGGAGCCAATCTATCACCGTAAATAGCAACTGATGAAATGTAGACTAGTTTTATTCGCTCAGCTCCATTCTCCTGAGCTTTGATTGCTCGAATGATATTCTCAGTACCACCCAAATTGATTTTCTCGGCTAAGTCTGGAATATGATCTGCTGCAGGTGCTATAAACGCAGCAGGATGTAGAACATAATCAACACCAGTAACTGCTTCCAATACATCCGGATAATGAGTGAGGTCTCCCCAAACCATCTTGAGACCGTCTTCTTGGACAACTCCTTTTTGTCCAACAGGTATCCTGTCATTTGGAAAATATTCCTTGAATGCTTTTTTGTCGGTCTTTGAAGGTCTAAGAAGTAAGACAATATCATAGCGGTCTTGTCTTCGCATCAATTCTTTGAAAGCTTCTCCACCCATCGAGCCAGAGGCACCGGTGAGAAGCACGCGAGGCTTTGTCATGGTAATTACCGACGGAAAAAGAGGTCCTAATAATGGTTCATCTCACGTCCTAGATGAAACAATTAGCAGGGATAGAGAACTTCAAGAAGGTGATAGCTTCGAACTAACAGGAAGCAAAATGGAATTACATAGGTTAGGAGAACGAAATCTCACTGTTGCATTTCAGGAGCCATTCTATACTACTACACACTTGATTTTTGGGGACCATCGTATCTATGTTTGTGACACCTTCTTAGGTCCTGATTCAATGAAAGAAATATCTAGAATAATCAAAGAGAACGGTCACCAAGACAAACCACTTGTGGTATTTAATTACATGCAGATTGGGACCATGTTTGGGGAAACTGCTTCTTTGAAGATGCTATGATTCTTAGTCATCGAGAATGTAGAAACCGCATGATAATAGAGTGGGAGGAAGAGCTAGAGAAGAATCGTGAATTTCAACGAGGGGATGTCAACCTTGCACGACCAACATATGTTTTTGACGAGAAATATATTTTCGAAGATGACGGCATAGAATTCTTTCATTCTCCTGGTCATACTGTTGACTCTTCATCATGTTATGACCAAAAGGATAAGGTATTGTTTGTAGGAGATAATGTCGAGTCAGATATACCGTATGTGAACACTTTGGATTTTGATATATACATCTCAACTCTAGAAAATTATCTAGCTCGAGATTGGACTCATCTCGTTCCTGGGCATGACCCTGTACAGACAGATGATACTCTTGTACGTTCCAATATAGAATATCTAAAAAATCTAGAAGAATGGAATGTAGATCTGAAGAGTCTTACGCAAAAAGGAATTGACGTACATCTCTATACACTAAGCAAACTAGCACCGCAAGTTATACAAAGTGGTATTCAGAAAAAGGCGAAATCACAGTACATAGATGCGATTGAGGTTCTCAAAAAAATGGAACCAAATGAAAAAGTTACGAAGTACGAAAATCTGTTTAGAAAAATTCTCGGATAAAAAAGGAATCAAGAGGAGTTTACGTTGTAGTAAACTTCCTCTCTCATTCTAGTTTGACGTCAGCCTTTCTTCTCTTTCTCGTAGGGTATTGCAATTGCTTTCGGTGGAACTGATTTCCTAATGAGTCCTAGAGCAACGACAACCAATACGAATGGAAGCATTGCAATGAAGTTTGCATAGGGTAGTAGTACTTGGAAGTAGATTTGGATGAAATAATTCAATCCCTCCAAGAATCCAAAGAACAACCCAGCTCCCAAAACGCCGAATGGAGTCCAATTTCCAAAGATCATGGCTGCAAGTGCTATGAATCCCCTTCCATTTGTCATTTCTTTTGAAAAGGCTGAACTAAATCCAATAGAAAGGTAAGCTCCACCTAGACCAGCTAGACAACCGCTGATGATAACTCCAATTACTCGAGTCCATTCTACACTTGCACCAGCTGAATCAAGTGTACTTGGATCCTCCCCTGCTGCTCGCAATCTTAGACCAAATGGAGTTCTATAAAGAACATACCAGCTAATTGCAGTGATTACAAACATGAAGATTACAACCGGTGAGATCACACTGAATGCAGATCCTAAGAATGGAATATCTTGGATTTGTGGAATCAAAATATCCGGTATTGTGTTTACAATCAAGTCTCCTCGCCCTTTTTGATGCCAAACTAGCTCAAGCATTATTGTTGTGAATCCAGCACCAAAGAGAATAATTCCTGTGCCACTGACAATATGGTTACCTTTGAACTTCACACAGATAATACCATGAACAGCTGCAAGAAGTCCTCCAGCTACACATGCAGATATGACTCCGATAAGAGGGTTTCTCAAATACCATGTCACTGCAGCCCCAGTAAAAGCACCCATTAACATTATACCTTCAAGACCAATGTTAACGATACCTCCTCTTTCACTATACATACCACCAAGGCCAGCTAGAACAAGAGGAACAGCCATTTGCATTGTGATTGAAAGGAGCCACCCAGCAATATCTTGCTGCGTTGGTGGCATTAGAAGAATAGCTATCGCACCAATCAGAATTGCGCAGAAACCTGCTAGATAACGGTAATTCGGTAGCTTCATTGGACACTCGCCTCCTCTGTTTCACGTTTTGCTAGTATTGGCATAGTAATCCAGAATAGAAGTGCAATGCCTCCCATCATTATTGATGTAATATCTACATAACCAGCTCCAATCCAGAATAGTGTACCTCCTAGGAGCCAGCCTACTGCTATTATCAATAACAACCGTGAACCTATCGGGTTGTGCGAATATTCAGCAATGAATAACAAGACTCCTAACACAGAAGTCACTAATAGTATCATAGCTGCAACGTAAATGAATGGAGAGATTAGTCCAGAAATTAAAGCAACTCTTGCAATACCAAGCCCTAGGAATACTGATGCGAGCCCAAAGATTGCTACCAACAATCTTGGAATAGATTTAGCTGGTTCTGTTTGAGCTTGATCCTTATTCTCTTGAGTATGTTGCATTAACCATTCAATAATTCTTGGAGCAGCGATAAAGAGGACAATAAGTCCTTGAATTACTTTCACCATTTCAAATGGAACATGAGCAATGGCATGCATTGTATTACCACCTGCTTTTAGAGCTCCAAAGAAAATCCCACCTGCAAGAACACCCCATGGATTGTTCTTACCTAGAACAGCTACAGTAATTCCATCCCAGCCCAGCCCAGCAGACCAATTGGAGATGAATCTATCATAGGTACCTAGCATCTCAGTAGAGCCTGCTAGTCCTGATAATGCTCCACTAATTGCTAAAGCGAATACAATATTCCTTTTGCTGTTGATCCCTGCAGATTCAGCTGCTTCGGTATTATTTCCTACAGCTCTCATTTCGTAACCAATAACAGTATTATTAATCAGAAAGTCAACAGCAAAGACAGCCATTAAAGCAATGATGAAACCAAAGTGTAGGTAGTTCCCGAAGAGTAAAGGAAGCAATGCGCTGTCATAAAACTGTGGTGACTGGGAAACCATACTCTGATCCCAAAATGGACCGTTGGGACCTACAAGCCAGCTAGTGAGGAGAATAGCAGTATAGCTCAGCATCATCGTGGTCACAACTTCGTGAGCTCCTCTATATGCTTTCAATAGCCCAGGAACAAAGCCCCATGCTGCACCCGCTAACATCCCGACAATAAGACAAAGGATTGGATGGACAAATATGGGAAACGCAAAGATATAGGCTAGAAGCGCTGAGGTCATTGCACCCATGTATAGCTGTCCCTCTGCACCAATATTGAAGAGACCGCATCTGAAAGCAATTGCAACTGAAAGGCCTGTAATTATTAATGGAGATGAGTACCATAATACTTGATCAAAATTGGTTATTGCTCCTACTGCTAAATATAAGAATGCTTGACCTGGATCATATCCACCCATCAACATGATTACAGCAGCAACCACTAGTGCAAGGAGTATTGAACCAATAGTCCAGATCACCTGATTTATGAACTCCTTACTGGTGAATTTTGCAACTAATCCAGCAATAACTTGTACAACTTTTGATTTGCTTTCTGAAGATTGTTCATATTCTTCAACTGAAGTATCATCTTGTCTACTCATTAGAATTAGACCTCCTCTGGTACAGAATCATCCGAATGTCCTGCCATTAACAAACCAAGTTCTGCGGGTGTTGCTTCTCCAGGAGCTTTGATAGCGACAATCTGGCCATCATAGATTACAGCAATTCTATCCGCGAGATTTCGAATCTCATCCAGCTCCGCAGATACTAATAGGACTGCGACTCCAGCATCTCTCAAACTTATCAAAACTTCATGAATATACTCTGTAGCACCAACATCCAAACCACGAGTTGGTTGTGCTGCAATAACAAGAATTGGATTCGTTG
>JAEOSL010000013.1 GCA_016840385.1 Candidatus Thorarchaeota archaeon
ATCCTGAAAAGGATACGCCGCTGGAAAGCTCATTTAGTTAGTTATTCAAGCTCTCCAGCAGAATAGATTTGATTTACTAATTCATTCCAAGTCAATAGTGATTCTCTTCACTTTTGTCTTTGAGATCTTTTTCAGACCATGTTGACCTGGTTCATATCTGCATTCTAACAAACCAGCCTCATACAGAATTTTGATTTGAGCGCTTGCATTAGCCTCTGTTCCACCAAGGTGACGAGCTACACGTGTTACATCTTTCTCTCCTTGAAGAAGAAGATGTAGAATTTTGAGTCGTGTACCAGATGATAGGGCGCGTCCAATCTTAAGTATTGCATCTTTGTTATCAATTTGTAGTTGTTCGGACAGTTAGGGCACCTCACGAGTGTGTTGTCGGATTGCTCAAGCGCGCCTTTATTATACTTGTTGTTTGGGGAGTATAACATTCTACAACCAAATGACTAGACAAATAGCTTGATAGCCTGTCACGATATTTTCCAAAATAAGCGAGTGCTGAATCAAATGGGCGATGATAATGAACCTGTTTTCATCATTGGATTTGATATATTACCATCATACAGCCCCAAATCGAAAAGAGCTCCAAAGTTTGCTTGTGTTACGATGCTTGATGGAGTCGTTCTCAATGAATATCCTGAGATATCCAGAGGCGCGCTTCTGAAACTCACTCGTGAAATAAACCCAAAATGGCTCTGCACCGATAATATCTTTGAAATTGTACCTGATAGTAAGTCATTATTTCGTTTAGTTGACAAAATTCCTACTGAAACACGGATAGTTCAGGTAACTGGTGTTCCTCCGCGCCAAATTGCTCTCAAAATTCTGGCTCGCCGTCATGATCTAAATGTTAAAGGCAAACCAAATGCGTTAGAATCAGCTCACCTTGTTGCACAGCTTGCTTCAAGAGGTGTTGGGCATTCGCTAGAATGTTTCAGTGAGCAGAGTGAGATTAAGATATCACGAGGGAAAAAACCCGGACGTGGTGGTCAGAGTGCTAATAGATATCGTCGAAGAATCCATTCAGAGATTCAACAGATGACTCGTCATATTGAGTCACAACTAAAGGAAGCAGACATAGACTACGACATTGATGTACGTGTATCTGATTTTGGATACTCAAGTGCACGTCTAGTGACCAATGCATCACTCCCGGTTATCAGAAGTTTAATTGAATCAAAGAAAAGTGGTGATTGGAAAGTCCTAATCTCCCCTGTTAGAAAACGTGTGGAATTTCTACCTCTTGAACCCAAAACAACAACTTCCAGCACAAAACCAAGATATTTCATACTTGGAGTGGACCCTGGGACAACAGCAGCCTACTGTCTACTTACATTAGATGGCAGGGTCCGAGTATTACGAAGTGGAAAGGGTCTGACAAGGGCGGATATGATTCGCGAGGTTTACGAAAAAGGCATACCTGTTATGATTGCCTCAGATGTGCCACAAGTACCACATTTCGTAGAGAAGATTGCAAGTACAATCAATGCAGCAGTATACACACCACGAAAACCAATTCCAGTGGCAGAAAAACAGGAATTAGCAAGAGAGTATTCAGATGCCATTAGAGTTCGTAATGCACATGAACGGGATGCTCTGACTGCAGCAGTATTTGCATATCGATCAATACAACCAAAATTGCAACAAATAGACCGTATGATTCGAGAGGAACAGCTACACATAGATCGAAATCATCTGAAAGCTCTTGTGATTAAGGGTACTTCAATCAATGAGGCTCGTGCAACCTTAGAACGTGTGGACTCTGAGATACCGGAAACTATCCCTGAAATTCAACCAGAACCCGAAGAAGAATTAACCCAAGAACGTTATGATGCACTCAGGAATAAATCTGAGCAGTTATCTCTTGATAACCGGTTGCTTCTCGATAAGTTAGATGATTATCAGCGATCCATAGAGTTCCTCAGATTCCGTGAGAGTGAATTATCAGATAGTCTAGACATTGTTAATCAAGAAAACTTCTGGAAGATAAAACGTGATAGAGAGGTCGAGAAATCGAAATCTGCTTTGAAGAAAGCGCAACGTGAATCAGATGACCTCAAGAAACAGATGAAGACTTTGAAATCTAGACTCGATCTACTAAGGGGAGTCAAGCATCTCGAAATGCGCGGTGATATGCTTGCAGTCAAAGTAATACCCCAGTTCACCCGTGAAAGTATTGATGAGTACAATATGAAAGTAGGTCTAAAACCAGGAGATATTGTCCTGTTTGAAGATGCCTCCGGAGGCGGCCCTCAGACTGCGGGTATACTCATTGAGCAGGAAGTACGTGCTTTGGTCATTGATACACCTCTATCCCATCTTCCAAGAGATGAGCTAGTGAAAGCATTAATCCCTGTTATTGACGCAAAAGATGTCGAACTGCAACGAGTTGATGAGTTTGCATTTATCAGCCGTAAGAAGTTTGACAAGATCCTCCAAGTATTCATCAAAGAAGTACGAGAACAAGCTCGAGTGAAAGGGGAGGAACAATTAGTGGAGCTTGTGGAAAAATATCGTAGAGAGATCGAACGTTAATGATTACTCTGGAATCTGAATCCAGAGGATGTTGTTCCCTCTAACTAGAACTTGACCATACTTGGCTCTGGTTTCATCACTCTCAAGTTCTTCAGCATCTGCAAGTGTGAGATTCATGTACATGTCACATCTTGTCAAGTGTCCTCGGAATACTCTCTCATCTTTCAACTTGACAGAAATAACGTCATTTAGTTGCAGTTCAAGTGCTTTAATGGGCATTTTCTCAGACACGTGATGCTCCTCTCAGCAGAGGCTCCCTGTGAGTTTTATAAAGCCTTTGCTAGACGAAGTTTCCAATATGGTTTGAACGAAAGAGTCAATTTAAAATGACAAACCCGCTCAGCTTAGAAAACCAATAGACAGATTGGAATGATAGAAGGTAACGATGATGGTACTATATTGTCTGGGACTTGAAGGAACTGCTCATTCTTTTGGTGCAGGTATTGTTACAGACGAAGGGAAAGTACTATCAAATGATTGGGATATGCTAAAACCTGCTCAGGGTGGAATTCATCCAAGGGAAGCTAGTAGGCACCATTCAGATCTTGGTCCTGGAATCATCCATACTGCTCTAGAAAAAGCTGGGATTACTTACAGTGATATCGACCTCATCGCATTTTCGAGAGGTCCTGGCCTTGGCCCCTGCTTGAGAACAACTGCTACTATGGCTAGAACCTTGGCACTAAAACTTGACGTGCCACTTGTAGATGTCAACCACTGTGTCGCGCATATAGAAATAGGTTGTCTTGAGTCTGAATTCCAAGACCCGGTCACTGTGTATGTTTCTGGGGGAAATAGTCAGGTAATTGCCTATGCTGGAGGTCGGTTTCGGACATTTGGTGAAACACTGGATATTGCCATTGGTAATATGTTAGATGTCTTAGGAAGGGAACTTGGTATGGGTTTTCCCGCAGGTCCCATTGTTGAAAAACTAGCAAAAGAAGGTTCTAACTACCACAATTTGCCTTACTCAGTGAAAGGAATGGATCTGAGCTATTCAGGAATGTTAACCGCCGCTAAGAAACTGTTCTCTAAAGGAGTTCCAATTCCTGACATCTGCTTCAGTGTTCAAGAAACTGCCTTTGGGATGCTTGCAGAAATTGCGGAACGAGCTATTGCCCATACAAAGAAGCAAGAACTGCTGCTTACTGGTGGTGTGGCTCGGAATAACCGACTAACAGAGATACTCGAAGGAGTATCAGAACGGCATGGAACTAAATTCCATAGAGTTTCTCCTTCTTTAGCAGGAGATCAAGGGGCTATGATAGCATGGAATGGAATACTGCAATTCAAAGCTGGTCGTACAATTGGAATTAGTGATTCCCAGGTTCTCCCTAAATGGCGCACCGATGAACAAGATATTCTCTGGAGGTCATGAAAGTGGAGAATATCATTGCTCAAGGAGCCGAGTCTATCATCCTAAAGACTGAGAGATGGAATCAGCCTTTTGTTTTGAAATGGCGACAATCAAAACCATATCTCTTCAAGGATATCGATTTACATCTTAGGAAAACAAGAACAAGTAGAGAATGCAAGATGTTGTCGGTAGCTCGGTCTCTGGGAGTATCTACACCAGCAGTTTATGCTGTAGATCTTAGTGATTACACAATCTTGATGGACTACATTGAAGGCACGCAGTTTAAGCAGCTTGCAAGTTCTCTCCCGGAGCAACAGTTGAAGCAATTCTGTTTTGAGTTTGGGCGTTCAATTGCATTATTGCACATGGGTGATGTAGTTCATGGAGATCCTACGACTAGCAATGTGATTGTCGATTCAAAATCAAAACTCTGGTTAGTAGACTTTGGTCTCTCAGAGATGAATGCTACAGTTGAAATGAAAGGAGTTGACCTCCATCTCATTCACAGAGCTCTGGAAACCACTCATTGGGATTTACAGGAATGTATGCTTGAAGCCACAATCAAAGGATATTCAGATACAGTAGGCAAAGAGGCGAATGAATCGCTCTCCCGTATGAAGGAAATTCGCGAACGTGGACGATATCATTAGTTCACACAAGGCAATCTTTATATCAACAGCCTTAGGCCGTGGGGCAGACCCATACTTTTGGGGAAATAGATAATCTAGAGGTAGTTCCGATGGCAAGAATGCATACACGACGCAAGGGCCAGTCCGGCAGCAATCGCCCTTCAACACTACGCGTGCCTGAATGGATGGACAAAGAGAAGGACGCTAAGTGGGTGGAGGAAAAGGTGATTGAATTAGCTAAAACTGGAAATACTCCCTCAATGATTGGAATGATTCTCCGAGACCAATATGGTGTTCCTCTTGTGAAAGTGATTTCTGGTAAGAAAGTAATGGACATTATTCGTGAAAATGATTTACAACGAAACGTTCCAGAAGATCTGAGAAATATGATTGCCAAAGCTGCAACTATGCGAAGACATCTGGAAGAGAACAAGAAGGATTTTTCAACAAAACGCAGTCTTCAGCTTGTTGAAAGCAAAATTCACAGGCTCTCAAAGTATTATCGTAGGACCCGAGTTCTTACCGCTGATTGGAAGTACAGTTCTGATCAAGCTGCTATTCTCCTAAGATAGTTTTATCACGGCTAACGCACCTCTTCTCCTTTGAGATGAGCATGACAGCGAAGAAAATACCGTCTCTGAAGGCTTTAGAGAAGGTTTGCAAGAGTATTGATTTCCAGATAGGTAATCAGAATATACTTCTGACTTCTCCATATCCTGAAGCAGCAATAGCTAGTACAATCATTTCTCAGGCAATCTCTAAAACTAAATCGCTTTTTCATATCTCATTCTCACAACCAGTGCTGACCATTGACACAATTAACACATTGAGAGAAAGGTTCGAGTCATCCTCAATCATTTTAGTTGGTGTTGATATCCTTGGTAAAAAGAGAATCAAGAAAGGTAAGGGCTATCCTTTAGTTATTGGTGGTACTTCTGAATCAGAACAAGTAGACGCACTCACACTAGGAACTGATTCCACAGTGGCAGCAGCAGGGTACGTATTTGCAAAATCTCTGATAGATCTGAATGATTATCACCTTCAATTTGCAGCTGCAGGTTCTTTGCTCAACAATGGTATGAAAGGAGCGAGTAAAGATATCATTGAATTAGCTCAAAACAATGGACTGATTGAAGAACGAAAGGGATTCAAGCTCTTTGGAGTGACCATGCTTCCACTTGATGAAGCACTCCTTTACAGTACACACCCTTACTTGGCGACAATAAGTGGAAATCAAAAAGTGTGTGACGAGATACTGAACGAGGCGGAGATTCCTATTCCAAAACTCAGAACACCACTAAGCAATCTGAGCACCGCTGAGGCACAACGACTAACCTCTGTTTTAATCACACGACTAGATCCAAGTATGATTCCCAAATTATTAGGTACCGACTATATTCTCGCCTTAGAACGTGAAACTAGCCCCGTAAGATTTGTTTCGGGAATTGAAACAATGAGCATGACCGCATGGGCACAAAATGAACCAGGGGCAATGATTGGTTTGCTGCTTGGAGACCGTGGTAGTACATTACGATCCTTGATTGAAAACCATATGGACCATCATAAGGACGTTATAGCTACTGTTCAGCGTCTAGAATCAAATCTACAAGGAGATTCGACAACTACTACTACAACAGTGAAGCTGACTGGCTCAAAAACTGAGATTCTCCCTGATGTCGGACGCATTGCATTAGAAACTGGAATAGTAGATACAGGTCGACCTGTAGCATTGGATAATGGCGAGACCTTTACAATTGTTTGGCCATCATCCAAATTAAACTCTAAGATGGTTTATCGCGAATTTCTCTCCACTAACACAACAATAACCGCATCCTCACCACAATCAATCACAATCACTGGAAGTGCTGAAGAAAAAGAAATTGCACTACAGAAGATAGTACAACTGAATAAAGGCGCGGGTAAGAAATGATTGCAACTATCAAACTTGATTTTCAATCATCGGTAGTCGCAAAACAGATTCTAGAAGCTATCAGTCCAGACAATACTCCCCTACCAAAAGACCTGACAATTGATTGTTCTGTAAAAGGAACGAAATTACTAATCACAATTGAGTGTGAGAGAAGTATTGACAGTCTGGGGGCAACACTCGAAGACATCATGAGTGCAATTGACCTATCTTTGAGAACATCAAAATCAATAAGCTCTGAATGAATTGTAATATTATTTCCCAATCAGATCTATTCCTTCTTCCATCTGCTGAGCTACGGATTCTGCTTTTCTTCTGGATAATTCTGCCATTTCTTCTGTAATGAAACCTCGTTGCACAGCACGTTTGAGTAGGTGTCTGTCAATTATTCTTGGTGGTTGATCCACAGGTGCTTTTACAACATCAATTTCAAGGTCAACATAGCGAATCTTACCGGGGCTGGTCCCATTACTTGGATAGATCTCTACACCTGTATTGATGTTAGCGTAGGTCCCCTTCAAATCGCCAGTTCTAGAATAATAATTTGTGAAAAGAGTGAGAGTTCCTGGTACAACATGGGTCATTGCATAATCACCCTCATCCCCTACTACATCTACTTCATCTGGATATTCTTTGACTAGTTTGAGTTTTCGACTCGTATGTCTGAACTGTCTTCTTATTACAAACCCGTTGGTTGTTGTTTCAACCACTCTACCTCGTGCAAGCACAATATTTCGGCCATCTAATTTAACATGTTCAATATTGACAGGGTCATCTACACGTGGCATATCTCTTGACACAATCTTGTCCAGCTTAGCAGTGATGTATTTTCGTTCTTCAGGACGGTCTTCAATGACCATCTCTGCAAGATCAACTAGAGAAGTATATCCTGCACTCTTGTAGAAATGATGACTTCTGATTGTAGGCTTAATCTTGGCACGGGTCTTATCCAAGGCCTCTTTCACTTCAGCAGGAAATTCGATATCTGCATTACTAGTTCCTTCAAATAGAATCCCAGTTGATTCCAGATCATCGTACTTGTTGTAGATTCCTTGAGTAGTATCTAAGAGATCATCAACTTCATCTTGGAGCTCCTTGTCTGTAAGATTCTCTGCGGAAGTTCGCCATAGGATACCCCAATTTTCAGTATGCTCACGTATTTTTCTACCAAGACTTGTGAGATTATGTCTTGTATCCGGATCCTTAATCTTTGTACTAAGTCTTACAACAGGCTCTGGCAATAGTACTGCTGCACGACCTGGTATTGTAATACTTGAGGACAAGACTGGAGCCTTACGACCATAATCATGGGCTCTAATCTGAACCATCATATGTTGTCCTCGTTGTAACCCTCTATCGGGTATCAGACCAGATATTGATCCTAGATCAATTCTCGTTTGCCCCGTTCTCTCATCCCTACCCTGCACTAATCCTCTATAGATAGAGCTCTTAGCCACCCTTGGTGTTCTAGTGATAACCCCACCTATCCGTCTTCGAAGTACATCTGCAAGTTTGTCCAAAATGGACTCGTATGCAATTGCCACGATGCCCTGCAAATCACTTCTATCCCAGATGTCTACGTCAGGAATGTCACTGCGATAAGGAAGCCCAAACCTTCTTGCCACTTCTGGGATGGGTTGAACCATTTCGAAATGGTTCTGCAGCATTATCTGCGTCAATGATTGTGAATAGATTCCCCGTATCCTTGCCTTAATCATCAGTAAACACTGACCCTTTCATTAGGTGACAGTCCTTTACCATCTGTGGTTCTGGCTGCCTTTACGCTCATAGAAAGGCCTCAATTGGCCTAATCGCGTATTGGCTCCAATAGACTGGATACGTGCCAAATCTTAGTCCTAGCATGGTTAGGACAGTTTGGATCTTGACCTGGTTCATCCAGAATGGATATTGCGTTCTGCGCTCTCATGGCTGGAGAGTCTGTTTCGTTTTCAAGGACTGCAATAGCCTCATTGGCTGCACGCCGGATGTTCCTGGGAACTGAGGAATCCTCGGATATCTGTTTAAGAAGGTGTTTAGATTGATCGATGCTCTTCTGAGTTTCGGGGTCCAATGGACTCACCTCTGAAATAGTCTTGTCGCACGAACGATGTGCGAATCAACAAGAAGCACCACCGATAGTTTCCATATCAACGTTTTCATAATGACGCATTCAGTTGTATGCATTCGAGCACATCTTATATCGTAACGACAACATGGCTTCCTTGTGCTTACAATGGATGACAAAGATGATACCTCGGTCAAAAAGATGGCTGACCTTCTTCGACGTGGAGCAACAATGCTAGCAGATGCATGTCCTCAATGTGGTTCTCCTCTTTTCAAAGTTGGAGATGATATCTATTGTGCGAAATGTGACAGGCGTATCGTTTATGCAGATCCTGATGAAGAGGTTGAAACACAGGCTGATATGACCCTAATTCCTGAGCTTCGTGAAACACTCATTGGAAAATTGAAATCATTGAATGATCTTGTTGATTCTGAAACTGATATAGAGGCATTAACGAAACTAGCCAACCTTATGGTATTACTCTTACAGTCTCTACATAGACTAGAAAATATGAAGGGGTAATTATTACCCCTCAAAATCTACTGAGCTAACTACTCTTCCTTTTCAGCAGCTGCAGTGCCTCTTCGGAGTCTTGCTCTTCGAATCTTGACCTCTTCTGGTCCCTTGAGCACCTTACTCTTCCGAATTTCGCACTCTCGGACTGGAATAATCTTCTTTGCAGTTTCAAAAACTTCACCAGCTAAATCTCCGAGAATCACTTTTTCAACTAGCTCGTCAAATGTATGCTTCTTAGCATGAGCCCTAATCACTTTCTCAATAGCTTTTCTGACTGCATGTTCATGACTAGACTTTGCACGAGTGATAGTGAAAACAATGACTGAAATTCGCATGAGGTAGTCGTCTTTTGTTAGAATTGGTCCAATCCAATCGATTCTGGATGTACCTCTTCTTACAAGTCCTCGTAGATAGTCTGAACTCCATTCATGCCCGTAGAATGTAGTCTTGGCCTGTTGACCTGCGACCTCAAGGATTTTGAATCGAAGTTTTACATGGATCTTATCAAAATCTCCAGTTAAGTCATACAAGGTTGGTTGAACAGTTCTTCCAATCAGCAACTCTGCATTTCCTGATGGGGTTGTACCTATCTCCTTGTTATCGAAATAATCGGGTGCGAGAATCTGGTACCAGACCTTCTCTCTCCACTTATCTCGGGTCCTTGCTGCTGATTGTCTACTTCTTGAGGACATTGTAATATCACGCTCACACTGGACACAACATTTGTCCAGAGAATCACGAAATGGTCCATGGTCGGGCCACAGGACCGAGCCGACATCCAACGAGTCGAATAAAAACATTGTGACATGACTCGCTTTTTGGTCTTTTAGACCACTATATTCTAACGAGAAAACTAGATAACCCTTCCATACTCACTTCGGAATGAGTTGCGTGCCATGGAAGAAGAAAATGCTGTCTGCTCTCGTTGTGGATTCGGTGAAGTTGCTCTTGTTCGAAAAGAAATGATCGGGAACAGAAAAAATCGAAAGTCGTGGCGTTGTCCACGCTGTAGTCACACTTGGGAAACCGTTGACGAGTGATGATGCAGTCAATACAAAACGGTTAAAATGAATTTATTCTCTCCGTTGTTTTAATGCGGAGGTTGCCCAGCTTGGTTAAAGGCGCAGGGTTTAGGTCCCTGTCTCGTAGGAGTTCGCGAGTTCAAATCTCGCCCTCCGCACCAATTTCATTTTTTCTACAATGATAGCCTGTTTGGCTTTTCAGTTACTTTCATTCAATGGTATTCGGAATAGATATTAGTTATGTTATATAACCCGTCTGAAATTTGGAGAGAGTTCTAGTGAAGTCAAGAGTGATTGTAATAGTTACCATTCTATCGTTTTTCCTTGTAATTGGGCTAACTGCACAGGTGTCGGATAATCGTACGGCATCAATAATACCTCAAGAATCACCAACGCTCGAAAAGGACTCAATAGCATTTGCCACAATCAATATTCCTCACAATTTGTTCTTTGACCCAGCAGGATTCACCGGATCGGGAACAGAAGGAGACCCCTACATACTAGATGGAGAAGTAATAGACGTACCAAATGGTCTCACAGGTATTCGCATCGATGGTACCACTGCTCATTTCATCATTAGAAACTGTGTCATCAATTCAAGTAGTGGTGGTGCCTTTGGTATAGACCTTCAAGATTTATCAAATGGAACTATTGAGAACTGTACCATCTATGGGGTTGACGATGGAATCCAAATACAAAATAGCTATGATGTAAATATAACAGCCAATACTATCTATGACTGTGGGATGAACGGTATAGCCAGCTGGAGTACATCCAAGGTTCTTATTTCTCAAAATACGATTTCAGATATTGGTTACAAGGCACTAATATTAGATAACAGTCACAATGTGACGGTATCAGATAATTCCATATTGCGGACAAACCTCGATGGTTCGTTTTCAGGTCCTTGTGGCATCGATAGTGATGATTCAGATAATCTGACAATACTAAGTAACGAGATTCGGTCCACGAACAAGGGTTATGGAATGGACATCGATTCAGCAGCGAATTTGGTCGTAGACAATAATCTTGTTTGGGAAGCAACACATGGGATGGATATTCGTAATGCTCCGTCAGTTATTGTATCCAATAACAATATATCGTGCATTCAAGACAATGGTTTGTTCATAGGTACACTTTCATTTCCTCATGTGTTTGGAAACCGCATATATCACGGAATTACTTCTGGTAGCGACGGAATGAATCTTCAGGGCTGCTCATCTGGTCTATTTGAAGACAATGATGTTTTCAAATTCATATATGGAATTAATGTATTTTCTAATTCGGGAAACAATACATTCAGTGAAAATAACTTGGGGTGGGCAGGACTCTATAATGGACGAGACACCCGAAGCACCAATCCAAAGAATAATTGGACATCAAATCAGTTTGATGATTTCTCAAGTAATCCTTACTATATCTCAGGCACAGGGGGAGCTAATGATTCTAGTGCATCCTTACTTTCAGACACAACAGCTCCTACAATAGATTCACCTGCTGACATCGTGATGAATGATGTAGATACAAACAAATGGGTTACCTGGCAAGCTAATGATAGATTTCCAGGTGATTATTTATTCTATATCAATTATACATACGAGTCCACACATGCCTGGTGCAACTCAAGTATTTCAATTTCATTGGATGGACTAGCAGTAGGAGTCTATGACTACACAGTAGCTGCTTATGACGTCACAGCTTCTAATAACGCTCAAGATACAGTGCGCATAACAGTTCTTGACACACAACCACCTGTATTCACCAGCGCAACAACTAACTATACCATAGAGTATAGTGAGCGGGTTTGGACGAATATCACAGCAACTGATGATACTCCAGGTATTAAGCGGGCATGGGCGGATGATAGTGAACTACTTGCATGGAATGATCCATGGACATCACCATTAACACTCGACTGGGATCACGTATTCCCAAGCAAAGGAGAACATAATTACACAATCATGTTAACAGACAAGGCAGGAAACTATGCAACGCATACATGTATTGTTACCGTAGAGGATACAACTGCACCAACTGCTCCTGATTTTCCATCTGATTTCAGTGCAGAAACAGGTCAGGTCACGTGGGTGAATTTCACCCTATATAATCCGTATCATGATAATTATGAGATATGGCTCGACGATACGATAGATGTGTCCACCTTCTATGGTGATGGACAATATATTTCGTACAAGTTGAATTATTCATCTCCAGGTGAACATAATGTCACCCTAGTAGCATGGGATGATGATGTCAATACAATGAAAGCAACTTGCTTTGTAACATATGTTGATACTACTGGACCATCAATAACTGGTCCTGTTGATTTCCCACTTGAAGCTGGAGAGAGTCCTATTACTTCATGGAGTTGGACTGAATTGAATCCTGAGAATTATACTATCTTTGAGAATAATACTCAAGCAACTTTCAGTACTACATTCTCTGGTGATATCCAACATACCCTTGATGGATTAACACCTGGTGTTTGGAATATCACTCTGATTATCTATGATTCTACTGGTCACTTTGAAACTGATGAGTTATGGGTTACTGTAGTAGATACAACTGCTCCAACCTTAGCTGGTGATGCAAATCTCAATGTAGAATTTGATGATACTATTCAGATTAACTGGACCGTAGCAAATATCGATCCTTGGGATCAGGATGGTTCCTGGCAGGTCTATGTGAATGGAACTGAAGAAACATCAGGAGTCTGGGATTCATCGCAGGTTTCATACCAGCTTGCTCCAGTAATTGCAGTGTACAATGTAACTGTGGTAGTAACTGATGCATATGGCAACTCTGTTACCTATACAACATGGGTAACCTGTCAAGACACCATTCCACCACTACTATCAGGTGATGATGACCTAGAAATAACGGTGGGGCCGATAATTACCTTGAATTGGACCTGTTCGGATTTGGATCCTGCGTCATACGTATTGTTGAGGAATGGAATAATTACTCTAGACCATCTAAATTGGTATGGAGATGATATCAGTTATCAGGTATCTCTTGGTGTAGGTGTCTATAATTTCACACTGATTGTATTCGACGGTTCAGGGAACTCGGTGTCTGATACAGTGATAGTTACGGTCAATGAAGAAACAACTACTACAACTACGACCACTACAACAACCTCCACAACTACTACCACGACGACAACAGATGATGGAGGGCTGATGTTGATTTTGGGAATTGCAGGTGTTGGAGGAGCTATAGTCGTCATTATCGTAGTTCTGGTCCTTAAATCGAAGAAGTGACTACATTGAGAGGTTTCGAAAGAAACCTCCTCCTTTTTTCTTTATTTCTTTCCAAGTTTCGGGTTTTTCTATTTACATATCAAAACAATCACTGTATAGGAGTTCGCGAGTTCAAATCTCGCCCTCCGCACCATTCTTATTTTCGAGCTTCAGAAAATTAGGAGTTATTAGAAGCAGTCCTAGGAACCCAGATGTTGTAATTACCAAGGTTGTTGTCCTGATAAAGCTCTGAGTGTATAATCGAAGTGCCAAGACCACTGAAATAAGAATCATAAATTCTAGAGCTAATAGTATTGCAGTATTCCTTGAAAACTTCGATGAACCTAGTCTACTTGTCGATTTCCTAGGAACAAGAGAGGCCATGTGTGTTACACATGTAATCATAATTGTCCCCATTAGCATCGCAGAAATTTGAACTATCTCAACAATAAGACCTGAAATACCAAGAAAACCGATGAAGCTTACAATGATTGTAACAAGCAGACAGATTTCTCCTAGATAGAGTAAATTCAGCTGTTGATAGTCTATTTTTGGTTTGACTTCTTCAAAGTGTTCAGGTTGGGTTTGGACTGAAACAATAAGTCCAACAAAGACCAGAATTAGTCCTGGAATTGCGGCAAGTATTGTGAAGAGAGGATCAATGGACCATATTGCTTCTCCTGGACCCCCACCATCATAAACCTCCGTGATGAGATAATCAAACCTGAGTTGAACTAGGACAACCCAGAGAAGGCCCCCACCAAATATGCCAAGAAGGAACATTACTGGTCCCAAAGGTAGTCGTTTCAATTCAAAACCCTCGTGTGTTATGGCACACCCAATCTAAAAAAGTGCTGGATTCCTGAATCACTCCCTACACACCAACTCGCTCTTCTCAAATCAGCAGTGCTTTATGCTTTCAGGACTAATATGATATGTCGAAGTGAGGGCTATATTCATGAAGGCTTCACCCAAAGCTCTTGCAGGAATTGTAATCTGTATTGTCTTGTCAGCTTCTTTCCTAATACTTGTTGATTCCACTTTGGGATTGCTTCCTAGAACTGAGGTGTCTTTTGAAACAATTGATCCCGGTGGTGGCTATGGTTATGAAGACAGAGATAACTTCGCTATTAGAGATGCTGTAACATGGGAGAATCTATGGCAAGATCTGTATAGTGGACATTTTCCTGTTCCAGAGGTGCCATCTGTCGACTTCATATCAGAGATTCTAATTGCAGTGTTTCAAGGTGAACGTGGTTCAGGAGGATATTTGACAAATATCACAAGAATCACTATGACTATTGCATACTACGTAGTCTATATTGACGAAATACATCCTGGTGAAGGTTGTGGAGTTGCAGCCGTCATGACATATCCGTACCATATCGTCAAGATTAGTGATCTACCGTTGAATCTACCAATTCGGTTTGTTTACAATACCACTGTATATGACTGTGAATAGAACAGAAATCTCTTGAATTCCGCAATTTCAAATCTCGCCCTCTGCACCACTCTTTTCTTTTGTAAACATCAGATGAGAAGGTAGCGAGATATATTACCTAGATATTTGAAAACTTCCTATTCAAACTCATTCATTCTAAAGGGCTGACCATGACCGGGATAGACCATTTCTATCTGCAAATCTTTGACTCTAGCAATGCTCTCATTCAATTCAATAATATCATCTACAACAGAATTTGGTTCTGGTTGCTTAACATTAGAAAATAAATCCCCACAGAAAAGGTCACCACTATCTGTCAGAATTCCTATTGATCCTTTTGAGTGTCCTGGGATGTAAACAACTTGTGCATCAAGTCCGTACTCGGACAAATCAGAATTTTCATCAATCGTAAAATCTGGCTTGAATTTAGTTATACTGAAGAATGTATTAACTAGTTTTTTGAGCGCCCAATTGCCAGATTTTCTATTCCAAAACATATCTCCGTTTTCGACCATCCCTGAATCATACTGATGCATAGCAATTTTCGTATCATACTTTTCACGAAGGTATGCACAATTTCCAGTATGGTCAAAGTCCCCGTGAGTTAGAAGAATCAAATCAAGATTTTCAGGTGTACATCCTGCAATTGCAAGTTCTTCTTCAAGTTTACTTCTTGCTGATTTTCTTCCTGTATCAATTAGAATAAACCCTTTGTCCGTTTCAAGAAGATAACAATTGCCGGTTAGTCTTCCCAAAATGATTGTTTTGATATCCTTAATCATCCAAATTCATGTTTCCCCTTTTCCACACTAAAAAAACATTATGATTGGCGCTCTCCCCTGATGACATACCAATATTCAAAATATATTTCATTGAAGCGAGTTCAAATCTCGCCCTCCGCACCATTCTCTTTCTGTAGTAATGCTCATTATCCTCTTTGTTGTATACCAAATTGTGAATCGTAATGAAGTATGTATTCCTCGCAACTGACGATAACAAGATGCAACTGTATCATCTACTTCTAAATGCAATCAACTTCCATGAGAACGGTCATGAAGTAGCTGTGGTCCTTGAGTGTGCCTCTCCTAAACTTCTGATTGGGATTGCTGATGAATCAATCAAACTCCCACTTTTTGGAAAGGCAATGGAACTTGGGATTATTGATCATGCATGCAAGGCTTGTACTGCAACATTTTCAGCTACTGAAGCAGCTGAGAAGCTTGGTGTGTCTATAAAGGGAGAATTGAGTGGTCATAGTGACATGCTGAAGTTCCTAGGAAATGGATACTCTCTCTTTACTTTCTAGTCATCCAATAGAATAAGAGAAGATGGCGCCGGGGAAGAGACTTGAACTCTCGAACCGCAAGGGCAGTGGTTTTCGAGACCACCTCCATAGCCACTAGGAGACCCCGGCCTAGAAGAACTCCAGAATATTTCCGATTTAATCTTACCGTAGTAATAGTCCAATCATTGAAATAGAGCCAAACCTTCGCTCTGATAGAATCTATTGGATTGAGATAAAAAATGGCTTCAGATGAAAATTTCGAACTTTTTGAAGAGAGTCTAAAACTAATCCAACAGGGAAGGATGGTTGAAGCTGAAGGGGTTCTCAAGAAGCTCGTTGAGATTGATCCTGATGATGCAACAAACTGGATGTCCTTAGGTAGGTGTCAGTTAGCTCTACAGAAACTCGCTGATGCTGAGATTTCAGCACAAAAGGCGCTAGAATTGAATGACAAGGTTGCTTACAACTGGAATCTAGTGGGGTGCGTTCTGAAGTCCAAGAGTGCATTTTCTGAAGCTGAGCCATACTTTCGAAAAGCGCTAGAAATCAATCCGAAAGATTTCACTTCATGGAGCGGACTGAGTACCATCTTGATTGGTCTGCGAAAGGATGACGAGGCAGAGGATGCAGCACGTAAGAGTATTGAATTGAATCCTAATTTCTTCGAGGGTTGGATGGCCCTGGGTATTCTTCACCTGAGAAAAGGACAAGCAGAAGAATCAGAGAAAGCATTCCGAAAATTAACTGAGGTTGCACCTCGTATGCCTGAAGCTTGGGATTTTCTGGGAATGGCACTGAGTGCTCAAGGAAAACATGATGATGCGGCAGCAGTCAAGGTACACGCGCGGACATTACGAGTGTAGTTTCAATATCACTTCTGAAGTTCTTCCAGCGCTTGAGCCATAACATCCTTGGCAAGGGTAGCCAATTTGTCAACGGTAGCCTGCTCCTTTGCACCAACATAGACCCTAGCTTTGGGTTCAGTACCTGAAACCCTAACTAGAACATAGGATCCATCGGTACATTCTATTCGAATACCGTCAACTTCCAGAATCTGGTCCACTCCACTCATCTTTGGAACCAGTAATTCCTTCACTTTGGGCAAGAAATTCGGTTTGACATTATCTGGGCATGGTACAAAATCTCTCAAAATTGGGTATTTTGGAATTGTTTCCATTAATTTTGTACAACTTCCATCACCTATCTCATCAACCATTTGCGCAAAACGCGCAGCACCAGCTATTCCATCCATCCATCCGCCCATCTTAGTGAAGATTGGTTTCCATGGTTCAGAAGCAAAGACAACATCTTTCCCTTTGTCAGAGGCAAGAAACTCTTGAAGAGACCCCAAAGGCATTCGTGTTACAGTTCCACCTGCTGCAATAACAAGTTCGTCAATGACGCTGGATGTGTCAATAGATGCGACTACAATTCCGCCTCCGTTTCTCTTGACCTCGTCTCTGGCAAAGAGCGCGATGACACGGTTCTGATCGATAAACTCACCCTGCTCATCAATCACAGCAAGTCGGTCTCCGTCACCATCATGACAAACTGTGACTGCAAAGTCTGAGTTCGCAGCCATCTTCATCGCGTCTCCGAGGTTTCTAGGCGATGGCTCTGCAGGTCTTCCTGGGAAATGCCCATCTTGATGCGAATTCATAGTGGTTACTGAGAAACCCATTTCTAAAAGTAAGTGAGGGGTATATTCGGTAGCTGCGCCATTCGCCAGATCAACCAATACCTTTGTACCATTGCTCTTTGTTCCTCTTTCAGAGAGGAAGGTTCTGAGATGCTCTAGATATTGTTCCTTGATATCTAAATGACTGATTTTTCCAATCCCATCCCATTTTGCTACAATATACTGATTCTTTGCGATTGTGGTTTCTAGAAAGACCTCTTCTTCTCTCACAAATTCTCTTCCATTATTGAAGAATTTGAAACCATTATCCGCGGGAGGATTATGACTAGCAGTAACAACGACTGATGCTGCTATCCCCTCTACCTGACTATAATATGCAACAGTTGGCATTGGCGCAATTCCCACATCAACAACGTTGACACCAGTTGAGAGTAATCCTGCAATGAGACTGTTTCTCAGCATTTCATTCGAGGTTCTAGCATCAATTCCTACACCCACAGTGCCTTTGCCTTTTAGGAACGTGCCTAGTGCCCTACCTAGATTTAGTGCCAGGTCAGGTGTTGATTTTTCTGCAATTGAACCTCGAATGCCTGAAGTTCCAAAGAGTCTGTCTGTCATGTGGATTTCCTCTAATTATGAGGTAGTGCAAGGTCGGCGATATCCTTTGCAGCCTCTCCCATTCTCAATAAACTATCTACAACATAAAGTTGAGTTTGTGGTTGTCCATTAGGTGTGGTGACAATTTCCTGCCTTAACTTTGCAGTTTCATCAATCAACCATTTCTCAGCCTCGATTACCTTTGTGACTTTCTTAGAATCAAATTTGAAGAGGTTGTTCACAGAATCAGCCAACATCTCTTTCACTGTGTCACCAATTAGTTGTAGTTTTTTGACTAGTTTTTTCTCAAGGGGCTCCTCAACTCTCTGTGCAATATCAACTGCTAAATCAGCAATTCTTTCAATATATTGAGCAGCTAACCTGTAATCTAGAGCTTCTACTGGAGTGATTTTCATCAATTCACTCATTCTTGGATATTGAACTGCAGATCTGAGTTCTCTTACAATCAAGAAGAATAGCCTGTCTACCTCATCATCACGCTGAATGATTTCTTCAGCGTCCTTTTGAATTCCCTCAAAATATGCATTCAAAGCATCTTCTATCATCCGTGTTGTGATTAGATTCATCCTTCTCATAGCGGTACTAACAGGAAGTGTTGTTGGGTCTACTAAACATCTCAGAACAATCTGGTGGTCATCTTCTTCTATAACCTCTAGAGCAACAAAACGTTTGATTATATGTTTCAATTCATCTCTTTGCTCGTTCGTGATTGGGTCTTTGCTAACAATACGAATCTCATCAAAACCAAGAAGGTACCTACTAGTAATCTCCCATCTCAGGTTGTGCTCAATTTCAGCAGTAGTAGAACGTGTTTCTCCTGCTTTCGGGAGACGAGGATCTATTATCAAGCAACCATCTTCACGTTCCGCAACAACGACAGGGTCACCTTTGCTAAGTTTTTGTCTTACGACCCAATCCTTTGGTAAAATGACGAGAAATGAGCTTCCACTTTTACCACCTGTTTGTTGCAGTGTTCTGATGTTGACCATAATATCACCTTTGGAGATAGTAGGTAGCAAGATGCTTGTGAAAGGCTCGCTTATTACATTTCCCGCATGATAAAATAATGGCAGACGTTTAAAACAAGAACCTGACTCTCATTCATCGATGACCAATTGACATCTTCGATACGTCGTAATATATTGGCTCGACTGATAGAGTCCGGATTCCAAATCACACCTGATGCATTACAGTACTTACTAGACCAAAAATCTCCTTTGGAAACAGTTGAATCAAAGATATTGGTCAAGAATCCAACTGATAGTCCATCTGTTCTATCGAAGGAATATATTGAATCGCTTGTCGAAGGACGGGAACTAATTTCACAACCCATAGAACCACCTCCTATTGTTCAGGATGAACCCCCAGAATCACTCCCTGATTCTGAGCCCGAAGCCATTCCTTCTGAATGGGACTTCAGAATCGAAAAAAGTCCAGATTATGATTCAGTTGGATCTGAAGGAACAATAGATGACTTCCTTGCGATGTTCAGAGACCGTTTTGAGAGGATAAAGAAGATCTACATGGCTCGGATTGATACACAAAATGCAGTCCCTCCAAGTGTTGCCAAGATGAGAAAAAATCCCACAAAACGTGCTGGACCCATGGATGGTGATGGAGCACGACGTAGACGTCCTCCAAGTCAAGTGGTTATAGGCATCATCAGGGACAAGAGTATCTCAAAGGCACAGAACGTAATAATCGATTTTGAAGAATATCGAAGTGACGCTGGCCCTACGGATAATAGAAGTTCATCAAAAGGGACCAATGAGTCAATAATCTGTATTATTCCTTCCAAACTTAGTGGGCTGAAAGGTACAACTCTTTCAGAAAAAGCAAACGCACTGTTGTTAGATGAGATTGTTTGCATATCAGGCTCTGTTGATTATGATGGAAGAATGATTGCAGATGATGTTTTGTTTCCGGATATTCCTACAGCACGTCAGATGGGTCGTGCAAAGAGGGATATCTATGCAGCTTTCATCTCTGATCTACACTGTGGAAGTCAGGAATTTCTTGAGGAAGAACTTGACCAATTCATTGCCTGGTTGAATGGAAAGGATGTTGATGAAGCAGACAAATCAACGGCGGCAAATACAAGATACCTCTTCATTGCTGGCGATATGGTGGATGGTATCAGTGTATATCCTGGTCAAAGATATCATCTAGAAATAATAAGTTTGTATGACCAGTATGCATTGATTGCAGAAAAGCTACGAAAACTTCCAGAACATGTGAAAGTATTCTGTATCCCTGGAAATCACGATGCAGCCCGTCAGGCACTCCCCAAGCCTCCTATTTTGAAAACTTTTGCAGAACCCCTCTATAATTTGGAAAACGTAACAATGCTTGGTGATCCCAGTCAAGTGATTATCGAGGGAGTAAATGTTCTGATAACCCACGGTGACAGTCTAGATGATCTTGTGACCATGATTCCAGGAGCATCCTACACTGAACCTGCTATGCCTATGAAGGAGCTTCTGAAGAAACGTCATCTTGCTCCGGTTTATGGTGGAAAGACAGAATTAGCACCACTCCATCGTGACTGGATGGTGATTGATACTCCCCCAGATGTTGTCCATTTTGGACATGCTCATCATAATGCAGTGGATAACTATCGTGGTGTCCAGATTATCAATTCAGGGACATTTCAATCACAGACTGATTTCATGCGTAAACAGGGTGTAGTTCCAACGCCGGGAATTGTCACCTTCTTGAACCTTCGAACTGGTTCTCCAGAAGTCAAATTCTTCTACGATTTAACAAAACAAGGCTAACCTATCATATCCCTTGCAGCCTGGCTAAGTCTACTATCGTCATCTAGAATTGATCCTATCTGTTTCTTACTGACTGCTAGCTTGATCTTTTTTGTACGACCATAACGTCCCTTCGAAATCACGGTTGTATTAATCAATCCCAGCATGTCCAATTCAGATATCAAATCAGAAACACGTCTTTGGGTGAGTGTATCTAGTGAAAGTTTTTTGGCAATTTCTGAGTAGACATTGAAGCACTCACCTGTGAATATGTCACTCTGTCCTTTATCCGCTAATACGTATACAGCAAATAGGACTGCCTTGGATTGCATTGGGAGAGTTTCCACAGCATCAGTAATTGCATCCCTTTCAATTACCTTCTGAGCATCCCGAACATGATCTTGAATTACTCTCTCGTCGCCTCGTCGTTCTGCTAATTCTCCTGCAGTTCTCAGTAAATCTAACGCACGCCGAGCATCTCCGTGTTCCTGTGCGGCCAGAGCTCCAACAAGATTGATGACACCTTCATCACCAATTACTCCAGGATTAAATGCAATCTCTACGCGTTGCTGGAGGATTCCCTTCAATTCTACTGCATTATATGGTGCAAAGATTACCTCTTCCTCACCTAGAGTCGATAATACTCTGGGATCTAACATATCTTTGAAGGTGAGGTCATTGCTGATTCCAATGATTGAAATACGACTTCTATCAAGCTCGCTATTCATTCGCGTCAGACCATAGAGAATATCATTTCCTTGGTTTATATCTCGTTTTACAAGACTATCTACTTCATCTAGTACAACAACCATGATCTTCGTTTCTGACTCAAGCTGTTTTTTGAAGATTGATCTAATCTCATCAGTTGGGAGACCAGTAAATGGAACGCGCGATCCATCTTGCATGGTTGCACCAATGGCATCACAGAGAGTCTTGAGAACCCTGTAATTTGTCCCCACGATACGGCAGTTTACGTGTGCTGTAAGAGGCGCATTCACATTGCTCTGGTTAGCCTTATCAACCAACAAATCAAGAACATATCTTGAAACCACCGTTTTTCCAGTACCAGTCTTTCCATAACAGAGGATGTTCGAAGGTGGTGCACCTCGAAGAGCAGGTCCTAGAATCGAACCTATCCTTCCCATCTGATCATCACGGTATGGAAGTTCTTCTGGAACATATGTAGGTCTCAATGCATCTCTATCCTTGAATATTCCTTGACCCTGCAAAAACTTGTCAAACAGCTTATCTAGAGGTTTCTCCATCTTTTTGCGCTCCATTAGAAGGAAAGGGTAGTTCCACTGCACTTCCTATGGAGCGTATGGAACACATACACCTGATAAGCCTACGTATTACCGTTGCGGTCATTAGTTCAATTATGTATATACAGTATCATTCATCTGACAAAGAACATCAAGTTTGTTGTAGTCGGGTGAGAACATTTGCGCCTTAGGGATTTAGAAATCACACTGCAATCGATTAAACGATCAGGTGAGTACGAGGTTTCTCTGGAGCAATATCCTACACCATCAAAGATTGCTTCTGCGATTCTTTTTGCAGCACAAATGGAGCATGGAGATATTACGAATAAGACCGTAATAGATCTCGGGTGTGGTGATGGTATTTTTGCTCTTGGTGCAGCATTACTGGGTGCTCAGAGAGTGATTGGAATTGATGTGCAAAGCAAAGCCTTAAAGGCGTCACAAATGAATTCACGATTGCTCGGAACAGAAGGCACTGTAGACTGGGTCTTAGGGGATGTATCCTCTTTACAACTACAATGTCTTGTTGATACTGTTGTCAGCAATCCCCCGTTCGGAGTAAAGAAGAGAGGGGCTGACTTGAGATTCCTCAAAAAGGCAATCTCGGTTGCTAAGGTGACCTATAGTATCCACCTTGCGGGTGACAAGAATAGAACCTTCCTGGAAAAGGAAGTAGAGAATCTTGGCGCGAGGGTGACCCAAATCGAAACATTCCAATTCCCAATCGGCAAATTGTTCGATTATCATAGAAAACATGTACATATGATAGATGTAGACCTCTATCGAATATGTTCCAAAGAGTGTGAACAGAATGGCTGACGTTAAGAGCGGCGACATTGTAGTACCAGGTGATCAGTTATGTGTAATTGAAGAACTATCACCAAGTTACGGTACATACGAAAATGAAGGCATTGTATATGCCGCAGCACCTGGTGCAGTTTCAATGGACTTGAAACAACGTAGTATTAGTGTCCTAGGTACTGATGGAAAGATGAAGTTGGCACTTCCAGTCATGGATGACATTGTAGTGGGAGAAGTAGTCAATGCCTACGAATCACGAGCCGAAATCGCAATAGTTAGAATAAACGGTGAAGACATCCACAGTGGAATATATGGTGAAATCCGTATTAGCAATGTGACTCGGCGTTTTGTTAAGAGCATGCACGACGTAATGCGGGGAACTGACATTGTTCGTGCCAAAGCTATGAATACTCATGGGATTCCATCCGAGCTTACTGTTGTGGGCCCGGACCTGGGTGTAATTCTAGCTAATTGTTCCAGATGTGGTAATCCCCTTACATTAACCACAAACAACAATATGTTCTGTCTTAGATGCGAAAATCGTGAAAATCGAGAAGTAGCAAGTGACTATGGCCAGCAGTTTGGCCTTGAAGCACGACCCGATCTCGCTCCCCGTCGTAGGTCTTATGACCGTGATAGATATGATCGCAGGGATGACCGAAGGGGCGGTGGAAGATATGATAATCGAAGTAGGGGCGGAGATAGGGGTCGTGATAGACATAGCGATAGGAGGCGTCGCAATTGAAACCAAGAACAATAGAAAATACAAAATTTGAGATGAAATTTGAGATTGGTGGAGAAGGACATTCTTTTCCCAATCTTTTACGTAAGACACTCCTCGAGGAATCTGCTGTTGAGTTTGCTGGATACAATATCGATCATCCGCTCCTAGCAAGTCCTATCGTCACATTACGAACAAAGAGGCGTCAATCCAACGTTGTGCTTCGAGAAGCCCTCGAGAGAATGCTTGCACGTACTGAAGAATTCAGAAAGAAGTTCAAGCAAGCCAGCGCAGATCACAGCGTAGACTAGTACCAGAATCCATACTTGGTGGTCCCAAATGTGGGAAACCTTTGTTGAACATAAGAACGTCGAAAGTATCATGCATGATAAGGGTCTGGCAAAGGTAGGTGACGGTCTTGTCAATTTTTGCTACTCTCTAGCCAAGTCTTTGGTTCTCGGTCAAGCAACAGGCGAAAAAGTACGTGATAGCGTCCTTGCCCGTGCAATACGATCAACATCTGTATACAGTCGTATGAATAGACGGACTGATGCAGGAAGGGCTGGTGATGCTTACGAAGCAATCATGGCCTACCTATGGATGACTGAGAAAATTTCAATCTCAGATATGGTAGATTCTCTTTCAGAATCACTTGACATCACAAGTACTACCAGTCGGAAGAAAGAAGGTGAAATTGCAGCAGTAGCATTTCAAAAATTTCTTGAAAGTAACATTGAAAATCTACCTTAATTAAAAAAATACGCCAAGTCAAAACGCTTAATTGACAACTAAGTACTGCGCGTTAAAGTGGAGAGCTGTCCTAATGGAATTCTGTGAAAAATGCGGTGCTATGATGATTCCTTTCGCGCAGGATGACGGTAAAAAAGTCTTGAAATGCCGTAGCTGTGAACATACCAAAGAAATTGAGGGGAGACTAAGGGTTTCTCAGAATATCGAGAAAGGACCTCGAGACAAGATCATTATAGTTGAGGATGATTCCATTCCAATGCCAGTCACTAGAGCCGGTTGTTCAAAATGTGGCAATACTGATGCGTACTATTGGACAGTGCAGACGAGACGTGGTGACGAAGGAGCAACCGAATTTTACAGATGTACAAAGTGCAAACACACTTGGCGAAGATACTAATCTAGGCTAGTTCCTACCAAAATTCAAGTGACACATTTATAGCAATACTAGATGATGAAACAGAGATGACTAAAGTCTCCAGTCTCTGATTACACACAGGGTGGTTGCAATTTGGCAGAAGAAAAGAAGATTATCAGGAAGAAAGCATCGAAACTTACGACTATTCGCGACATTGCTCCTTCAACTGATGGACCTGTCCGAGTTTTGGGAATAGTAGTGGATGCAAGTCCTGGAGCAGCTCTTGTTCAAGATTTGTATGACTCAGACGTTGATAATGCAGGGAAAATTTGGGTGAGTGTTGAAGGAACACTCGAACTAGGAAAGAAGTATCTAATAATTGCAGATGTGACCACTAAGACCTCCAAAGGTACCAAAGAAGCTAGGCTGAACTCTAATATCGTACATGACATAGAGCAGCTCGATATTGGAGCGTATAAGGAAATACTAGAGATGGAAGATGAAGTCCAAAAAACAATGAGTGGAAGATGAATAGTAATGTTTTATGCTACACTGGATAGTACAAAAACTTGGAAGCAAATTGTTGACGCTCTAGCTACTTTGCTTACAGAAATTCACTTGGTAGTATCATCAAGTGGAATTAGACTAACTCAATACGACTCCTCTCGTGCTGCAATGGTTGATATGGAATTACCAAGAAGCGTTTTCCAGGAATACACCTGCACTGAAGAGCATGATATCTGTTTGGGAGTTGCTGAAGTAGTCAAAGTGAGTAAACGAATGGCTGGAGATGATAGATTAGTATTCAATCTTGACGAATCTGAGAAACGTTTCGAGATCAAGATGATTGGTCATGCGGAGAGGACTTTCAAACTTCAATTATTGACTCCCCCAGAAGAACGCACTCAAAGAATATCCCCTTCATTTGATGTTCAAGCTGAACTGCTCTCTGATGCATTCAAACATGTGGTGAAAGATATTGGAGTAGTATCTAATCATCTAAAGGTCACTGCCAGTAATGATACACTAACATTCGCGGGTGCTGGTGATACTGGAGAGGTAGACGTAGTTTTGAAACTTGGAGGCGACGAGTCATCTCTATTTAGTCTCAAGACTACGAATGAAGCAACCTCAATGTATGCACTGAGTTATCTAACAGAGATTGCCAAGGCTATTTCTGGTGATAGCATAACTCTTCAGATGGCTGCATACAAACCAATTCTGCTTGAGTTTTCAATCGCAGAAAGTGGAGAGATGCGGTATCTTCTTGCTCCTCGGGTAGAGAGGAGATGAAGTTTCTACATTTCAATACAAATTGATACTTGCTTCTGCCGAGAAGTACATTTTAAATGCCATACCGCATGTCAAAACATGTTCATACCTGCTTGGTCAAAAGCCTAACAATGATATTGGAGATAACTGAATAATGTTCCACGCTACCCTAGACAGCACGAAGACCTGGAAACAGATAGTGGATGCTTTAGCCACATTGTTGACTGAGGCACATTTTAGAGTATCTGAATCAGGGATAATATTGAGACAACTTGATTCATCCAAGGCTGCTATGGTCGACCTTAGTCTTCCATCCGCCGTTTTTCAGGAATATTCCTGTAAGGGAGAACATGATATTTGTCTTGGAATCGATGAGCTTGTCCGAGTAAGTAAACGGATGGGTGGGGATGAACGTCTTGAGTTCAACCTTGATGAATCTGATAAGCGACTTGAGATCAAGATGATTGGTCAGGCAGAACGACAGTTCAAACTGCAACTTCTTACTCCTCCAGATAGCCAGACAAACAAACCAGGAATGGAGTTTGGTGTGAAGGCTGAATTGTATGCAGATGCATTCAAACAGGCAATCAAAGATGTTGGTGTTGTTTCCAGTCATGTAAAGATAAGTGCTGAAAAGAATCTGTTAATCTTTACAGGTGAAGGTGATACCGGGGAGGCAAGGGTTTCTCTAACCACAGAAGGTGAAGATCCAGCTCTTTTCCAACTAAAGGTTGGTGCGGGTCAATCTGCTGCTATGTACGCGCTTAACTATCTCGCCGAGATATCAAAAGCGATAGCTGGTGATAGTATTATCCTGCAATTCACAGAAAGCAAACCGATGATGCTGGAATTTCCAATTGCTGAAGCAGGGAGTATCAGCTTCATTTTAGCACCACGTGTTGAACGCAGATAGACCATGATTAGGTTCATTATCACAATTTCGTGACAGGAGCAGTCGATATACTATCTTCACTCAGAGTCGAAACACAAAAGTCTGTGAAAGGTGTGCATGTAATCGATGTCAGTACAGAATCAGGGCAAGACGACGACAACAATGAAGCTAAGACTTCTATTCCATGAGTACTACTCTGAGAAACCAAAATCAATCGATACCCCTGAAAGAATCCACACCCGAGAGTTTGCGATTCAGGCATGGGAACACAACTGGCGATGTCGAGAACAGATTGGGAAAGATGAATCCGGGAAAGTAGTTCGAACAGGTTGTGGAAAATCAGGAAAATCGTTCGAACCTGTAACAAAATGTCCAAATTGTGGTTCTAAGGCTGTCAATGTGACTAATTGGACACGTCATGAAGGCTACAAGTCTAGCAATGATCTCTTACGAAATCTAGCTAAAATTGCACCCCATAGTGTATACCATTCGGCTGCATTCTATGGATTTCCTACTGCAATAAAAATGCATGAAAAAGAATGGATGGGGGCGGAACTAGTCTTTGATATCGATGCGGATCATTTGGACTTGAAATGTGCCAATGATCATGACGCTTGGCGCTGTAAGAATCCCACTTGTGAAAAAACAGGAACAGGAAAACCTCCAGAAACCTGTCCAATTTGTGGTGATGCGTGGTATTGTGAGAATCCAACCTGTGGTAAGATAGGAAGTGGAAATCTTCCAAGAGCATGTCCTGATTGTAAGTCTGGAATATCTAGGAAATTATACGGCTTTAGTACAAGGAAGTGGATATGTAACAAATGTCTCAATGTTGCACGAAAACATACGATGAAACTCTATGATGACTTCTTAGTTGATGATTTTGGTTTTGATCCTGATAAAATACAAATTAACTACAGTGGTCATCGAGGTTACCACATCCGAGTTCGTGATCCAAAAGTGTTCACTCTAGATTCCAATGCGCGTATAGAGATAGTACAATATGTCATGGGTTCTGGCTTTAAAGGTGACAAAGCCATAGTTTCACAGGGAGGCGGAAGTCTCATCCCCACTCGGGAGATTCCAGGGTGGTCTGGCAAAGTTGCTGATGCTATTGTAGAATTCATTCAGAATATTGACACCTATGCGGGGAAAGAGAAATGGGTCAAACATCTCAAAGATAAGAAAATCATTGCAATAGATATGCTTCAAAGACCGCGTCCGGTATTGAGTGCAAAAGTAAAGGGTGTCGGGATAAAATCATGGCAAGAGATAGCAGAGAAAGCAGTAGCGCTCTTTGGAAGTGAGATTGATAGACCAGTGACCCATGATATACACAGAGTAATTCGCCTTATTGGAAGTCTTAACGGTAAGACTGGTTTTTCAGTTACTGAACTGACTCGAGAGGATCTAGATACGTTCAATCCATTCAATGAAGCCATAGCTTTTAATGAAGGGACTTTGAATGTTAGATTTCATAAGGGTCCTAATATCCCAGCATTTGTAATCAATGATGAAAAATATGGACCTTTCAGTGGTGAGTCTGTGGAATTACCAACAGCTGCTGCGGTCTTTGTGCTAAGTAAGGGAGTCGCTTTGCTTGAGTGAAATAAACTATGATGATATACGAAATGCGTGGGAAGATGAAACATCAAGCGAAGCACTACAAAATCTTGCAGATCTACGCCTGAGCAAAATTGTGGCATATCTCTCGAAGATACGTCTTGAACTGGCCTCAACAAATGCAGATGATGTCCTCCAATCGGATTTACTTACCCAAGAAGCTCTAAACATAGAATTCATGTTGAAGGATTTACTTGACTATCGAAGAAACAAGATACTGAAAGCAGCACTCTCAAATCGCAAACCCACCGGTGATATGACCCTAGCTGAAGAAGGATTTTACAAAGAAACTCAACGTGCACTTGATAGTCACGCTGAATTTGTAAAGGAATCTCTCTCAGGGGCAATTCCACATTCTAAATCAAGAGCTAAGAAGGGAAAGGCTACAAAGAAGACATCCGATGGTAGCTTAGATGAAGATGCAGATGATATTGATTATATCATTGTGAGATTCCTACGTCCAATTAAGGAACCATTCATGGGGCTTGATGAAAAAACACACGGACCATTTGAGAAGGAAGATGTAGCTAAAATCCCAGCAGCTAATGTAAGAATCTGGCTACGCGATGGTACAGCAACTCGCATTGTACCTGAAGATGGGGTCATTCAAAATGAATGATGAGCAATTAGCAAACGAACTCAACACTTTACTTACCCAATTGAAGGAGCAGCAAGTAGAAATTGATACAATTCAGGAAAAGTTTCAGGTTGCGTTAACTGGAGTGCTCCGATTGGTTGGAGAAAGTACACCTACTCTAACAAATCTACATGGAAAAACTGAGGATCTGAAGGGATATCTATTACAATTGAACACAGAAGTCGTTCAAACAACATCAAAATCATATCAGTCTATCAAAAATAAGTTAGAGGAATTGATAGAATTGGTTTCATCCTCTGATAGAAAGTCCTAAGAGTTAGAACTTTCACTCTATACCTATGCCCCCTCACAAAGTCACCTTTCAAATTGTCGGACTCATTTGTATGATATTAGCCATGCTAGGTGGTTTCATGTATCCCCTCAATACAATGGACATTCTATGGGTTGTCCTTTATGAGATGGTGGTTTTCCTTGGAGTATCTGGTGTTCTTCTCTTGATTCAATATGAGGGATTTGAAAAGGACCCCTCAGATTGATATACTTCATTTACAAACTTTTAATATGGGCTTCAAGTTCGCTCACAGCTTAGAGAGAACCTTTCCAAATACCTGTGGTGTATGTTATGACTGAAACGGATGAACGGACCGGTCCGCCAAACACACTGATTGATCCAATCGATATGTCGAAGCTTGACCCCAAGTTTCGAGATGAAATCAAGAGCATGCCAAATGGTGAACAGCTCTCAGCTTGTTTTGCTTGCTCTACATGTACTGCTGCATGTCCGATAGCAAATATGTGGAAGTATAAACCGCATCAACTCATTCGGATGATTCTTCTTGGAATGAAGGAAGAAGTGCTTTCATCAAATGAGATTTGGTTATGCCTTACCTGCTATGAATGCCAAGAACGATGTCCACAGAAAGTACGTGTGACTGACATTTTCTTCGATTGTAAGAATCTAGCTGCAGAAGAAGGTCAAATTCCACCCAATGTAGCAGCACTTGCAAAAGAACTTCTCACAAAGGGGCAACTCTACACAGTGACTGCGGATTGGGAAAGAGAGGATATGGGCCTAGAACCAGAAGTACCAGGTTTCTCTACAGAAGGTATCAAGAACATTCTGAAAAACACTCGAACAAGCAAGATTGTTGGCGGTGACAAATAAAATGACAACATACAGTCTTTACATTGGATGCAGCACCCCGGTGAACTATCCAAATTATGAGGCATCTATGATCAAGGTCGCACAGGCTTTTGATATGGAACTTGTCTATTTGGAAGATGTTGCTTGTTGTGGAAGTCCGAACCTTAGAGCAATCGACCATGAGGGTTGGATTACAGTCAACGCAAGGACTTTGGCAATCGCAGACAAAACAGGTTATGATATTGTAACACCATGCAATGGTTGTTTTGCGTCTCTCAAGGATGTATACCATGTTCTCAAACATGATGAAGAAGCACGAACAAACGTCAACAAGGTATTGAAGAAAGAAGGCCTTGAATTCAAAGGCATTGCAAAACCACGTCATTTTGCAGAAGCACTGTATCATGACATAGGAATAGATGAAATCAAGAAGAAAATCACGAAACCCTTGGATGGTGTAGGAATTGCCATTCATTATGGCTGTCACCTACTCCGCCCAGCTGATGTAACAGAGTTCAAACCAGAGTACCTTCAAGAGCTTGTTGAGGTGACTGGTGCATCAGTCGTAGAATATCCACTTTGGAAACAATGTTGTGGTGCTACAGTCTTACCAGTTGACGAAGATGTTGCTATACGATTAGCACGAGACAAAGTGAAATCAATGAAAGAAGCTGGTGCTATCTTTGCTACAGTTGTATGTCCTGCTTGTGGTAATCAGCTAGACCTCCAACAGCTTGGACTCAAAGAGTCATACGGTGAGGTATACAATCTCCCAGTATTGGTATATCCCCAGATTCTAGGATTAGCAATTGGCCTTGACGAAGAAGAAGTCGGACTCGGTATGAATAGAGTTCCTGCAAATCCGATTTTGAACCACTTTAGTGAATGAGGTGTTTTGAGTAGTGTCGGACCCAGTCCTCATTATTGGTGCAGGCGTAGCAGGTATGACCGCAGCAGTAGAGCTGGCAGATTCGGGAATTAAGACCGTGCTAGTTGAGAAATTATCCACTACTGGAGGTAATGCACTCAATCTCTACAAAGCGTTTCCCACAGACGACTGTTTCTATTGTTTTGAAGGAAATCGCTCGCGCCCCGGAATACGTAAGTGTTTCTACAGAAGTGCTCTTACAGAGCAACCTAATATAGATCTCAAAATGAATTCTGAGGTAGAAGAGATTTCAGGAACACCAGGGAAATTTAGTGTCAAACTGGATGTTGGTCCACAGTATATTGATCCAAAGAAATGTACTATGTGTGGTCTTTGTATTGAGAAATCAAAAGCTTTCAGTTTAGTTTCGCCCCAATGTCAACCACAAGCAGTAGTGTTTGACTCTGAGATTGAAGATGTTGGTACTATCAGTGCAGTTGAAGAATGCCCCACAAAGGCAATCAATCTTGATGCTAAGGGTGTTAAGAAAACAATCAGTGCATCAGACATTATAATTGCTACAGGGTACCATGAAATGCAACCTGTAAATGTAGATGAATATGGATACGGAACGCATCCTAACATTATCACACAACTTGAACTGGCACGAATAATGGATCCCCTTGGCGAAGCGAAAGGGGCTCTTCTGAGACCATCCGATGGAAAACCCGCAAAACGTGTTATGATGGTCCAATGTGTAGGTAGTCGAGATGAAAATTACTATCCCTATTGTTCCAAGATATGCTGTGTATACGCGCTAAAACATGCATCAATTCTCACTCAGGAACGAGAAGATGTAGACGTGAGTGTTGTCTATATGGACATTCGAACTTATGATCGACATGAGAGATATTATCGTGAAACGCGAGAAGCCGGTGTTGAATTTGTTCGAGGACGGGTTTCTCGTATAGAACCACAAAAGGATGGCAATCTTACTATTATTGTATACGATTCATTGTTGGACAAGTATCTAAAATTCTCATTGGATCTTTTAGTACTATCATCAGCTCTTGAGCCCTCTCCGGGAAGCTCAGAGATTATCACATCTCTAGGACTGAAATCAGTAAGTGGTTTCATAGGTGCATCAAATCCCGAAACTGAAGTAATTGTAGGAGAACACGTCTATGCATGTGGTTCAGCCTTGGGGCCTTCAGAGGTTCCAGAGAGTGTAACACAGGCTAGAGCTGTTGTTTCAAGGATACTCCAAAACAGGAAGTGAAAATGAGATGACGGATGATAACAAATCTGCAGTGCTACTATGTACATGTGGTAAACAACTAGGTCTCTCATACGATTTTCTTGCATCTGAATTGAAGAAAAACAAGCTCGCAGCCTCAGTTACAGTAGAGGATTTAGTCTGTCAGGAAGAAGGTCTCGCAAAGATTAGCACGATGCTGAATGAAAATGATGGGCGTCTGATAATTGCTGCTTGTACTAGTCAGAAAATTCAACCTCGTATCGATCAATACCTCAAGGAAAAGGGGATTGATAGTTCACAGATACAATATGTCAATATCCGTGAGCACTCAGCCTGGGTCCATGATGATATGGATGCCGCCAGCAAGAAATCACTGGATATGATTCGTGGAACTTTGGCACGTTCAGCAACTTCTGTACCCCTAGTCCCTGAAACCAAAGAAATCTCGAATACTGTTACAGTTATTGGGGGAGGAATTGCAGGTATTGAATCAGCCCTGAGTCTCTCCAATCTGGGATATGAGGTTACACTCATCGAAATTAGTGATCAACTTGGAGGTCATGTAAAGCACCTTCCTGGTGTAGCCCCCACTGGCAAATCCGGTGCAGAGATTCTTAGTGGACGTTTGGAAGCTCTTGAAAAAGATAGCAAAATCACTACCCTTACCAAGACCAAGGTCAAATATGCTACAGGTGAGATGGGTGATTTCACAATTCATTATCTTACGGAAGGCAGTGATGATGAGATTACTTTGAAGACATCCGCTGTTGTAATGGCTATGGGCTTCAAGGAATTCGAACCTATTGGAATGGAAGAGTATCGATATGGAAAGAATCCGGATGTCGTAACTCAGTTTCAACTTTCCAAGATGTTGACAGAGGGTACTTTCACTCGGCCATCAGATGGTGGCGCAGTAAAAGAGGTTGTAATGGTCCAGTGTGTTGGTAGCAGATCTGAAGACTACAAGAAAGACTGTAGCAAACTCTGCTGTACTTTCGCCATAGACAATTCTCTTGATATTCTAAAACATAATCCAGAAGCTAATGTCCGTGTTGTCTACATGGACATTCGAGTTCCTTTCGAAAACGAAATGGTTTACAAGGAATCACGCGACGTTGGCGTAGACTATATTCGTGGTAGAATCAGTATGGTCTGGGAACAGGATGAAAAGACTCGAGTCAGAATATATGATTCATTGATGAATGAATATCTAGAAGTTCCTTCAGATTTGTTAGTACTTTCAACCGCAATTCTTCCTCCAGACGGAGTATTTGAACTCTCAGAAACTCTAGGGTATGCAATTGAGGAAGATGGGCACATTAAGGAACTCTATGGTAAACTACGACGAAATGAAACCCGCAGACGAGGTGTGGTTGCTGTTGGCGCGGTCACAAGACCTCAATTTGTGTCAGAATCAATAACTGAAGCCCAAGCTGGAGCCCTCATTCTGCACAATGAACTCCAAGGTGGGAAGATACAGACAATCATGAGAGGTGCAGTCTTAGATGTTGATGACTGTGTAGGATGTAGCCTCTGTGCGCAACAATGCCCTCGTGGAGTTCCACTCATGATTGAGCAGACTGAATCCGAAGAAGAAAGTGAGGATCAGAAAATACTGTTCAAAGCAGCAATTGACACACTCAACTGTCATTCATGTGGTGTTTGTCAGAGCCTCTGTCCCTCTGGAGCCACTCAATTGAATTTCCTATCGAATGATCAGATGTGGTCCGAGATTGAAGCGATTCTTGAAGATGCAGGAGCAGATAATCCAATAACTCTGTGCTTCTACTGCGAAGAATGTGCAGTTTCTACTATTGATATAGCTGGTACTCAAAAGATGGAGTATCCTGCAAATACTCGTTTGATCCCTGTTCCATGTGCTGGCAGAATCAGTATAATTGACATTCTCAAGGCATTTGAAGGTGGAGCAGGTTCGGTCATGATTGCAGCCTGTGAAACTGATAGGTGCCATATTGGAGGAACTGGTAATGAAATTGCGCAGGTACAGGTAGATGTTGCTCGTGATATTTTGAATGCTATAGGATGGAAGGGTGAACGCGTAGATATGTTCCGAATGTTTAGTGCTGAACCTGAAAGATTCACTAATGCAATATCTGAGATGGCACGTCGTGCTAAGAAGTTTGGTCCTACCCCTGTCCATGAAGGGACTGCTGGTAAATGGATGGAGGCGAGCAAGTGAGTCAGTCGACACCTGAGAAAACCATTGCACCTAAGAGACAGCGAATGTTGGATATGGTTCTAGCACTAAGTGGACTTAAAGTAGAATCCACAATCCCCATCAGCAAAGTCAAGGATGAGCTTGAAAATCTAAAGACACAGCTTGCGCCTCTGATTGATACAATCATCGCATTTCCTGATTCCTATTTCGAGGAATTTCTAGAGGTTGTAAAGAAGAGTAATATTGTTGCTGAGATAACCGATCGAGCCATTCTCAAGGAGGCAATCTCTAATCTTGAACAGGTTCTACCAATAGTTGAATCAGCGTCCTTGAAAGCGATGAAAAAAATACTTACAGACACAGTTAGCAGAATGACTGAGATAGACGAACACCAAGATATCCCCGCAGAAATCGATATGACTGCAGCTATCTCAACCATACTGGGCTTGATCTCTGAAATCGAATCAATCATAGATGACTTCGAGAAGGTTGCTGAAACAGAAGCAGAATCTGCTAGGTCCGAATTAGACGCACTCGTTGAATCCCTTGAAGGCGTCAAAGGAATAATCGAAACTGATCCTGATGCAGCTCTAGATAATCTTCAAAAAATAGGACCCAAGACTCGCTACGGTCCCGGATTAAGAGCAATAGCTCAGGTAAAACGAGGAAAGCGAGAAGGTCGGATAGATGATACGCAGTTCAACATGCTAGTCAAGGAGAATCTACTTACTGAAACCAATCGTGGTGTAATTCTGTTCATACTAGGAAAAATGGGGTCCAAAACTGTTGTGCAGATTGGAAACCTTATGCACACCTCTCATCAAACGGTACAGAATGCTCTAGTGACTATGATACAGAGAGGAGAGATTGAGATGGTTGGTCTTGATGGCGACGCTCCTGTTTTCTCAAAAGTGCTTACAGAAACACCCAACTCAACACTTCTTATGAAAAGGATAGTTCAACAAGTCCGAGGGATGGCAAAATCATTAGAAGGCGAAACTGCTGAAACAATAAACGAGTCTCTCAGCAGGTCACAGTCATTACTCGAACGTCTAAAGATTCTAGGAGCCTACAATGAACCTCTATTGTCTGAGAGTATGAACAAACTCCGAGTTACTGTGGATAGCGTTACTGAATCTGTACTCACAGCTCAGACTTCTAATGATGCTGAGAATCTTAAACTCCTCATATCTGCAGGACTTGAAGCCTTTGCTCGTTTCCGTCTTAAAATCACACTCGAAAAGGGGCCCAACCTCGTTTCGGGTACCAATGTCTATGGCGAAAAGCTAGACCCTGAAGTATACAAAAACATGATGGATACCTATCTTGATAGCGAGCTTGAGAGAGGTACGATATTGATTCTCATTCGGGAATTAGGACCTCTCACTACACATGATCTTGCAGAGCGGACGACTATTCCCTCCGATAGAATACTCAGACATTTACTTAGAATGAAGCTTGATGAACTTCTTACGGTTGCTGGCGAGAGTCATGGGTACATTCTCTACGACGTACTTCGTACTCCAACAGAAGCTGAAATCACAATACAGACAGTTTCGAATACGATTCTTCAGCTTGCCAAAGCACGAAAAGAACTTGAAACTATACTCTCTGACCTAAAAGCCAAAGATATTGGCAAGCTAGCTGGTGCTCTTGAAACCTTCTCCAGATCTCGTGATAAACTAACGAAAGTAAGCGTTCATGGTTCAATTATTGCTGAAACTATTCTCGATGAAGTAGAGGAGAAGATACAGGCTGCAGTCCTACTCGCAATTCGTACTCGAGCAAAGCTGCCATCTACAAGACCTAAAGTCACTATGGAAGATCTTACAGATGTTGACGTTCCTTCAGTTCTTGAGGAATACAAAACTCAAATGGGGTACGCGCCAATGTTGGGCTTTGGTACCATTGAATGGACCCACTCACGTTGCTTAGGCTGTAAGTCATGCGAACTTGATTGTCCTGAAGATGCAATCAAGCTCACTCCCGTACTTCGTATGCCTGAAATGTTTGCATTCTCAGATGATGCACTCGCAGAACTACCAGTTAACAGAAGCCTATTCTATAAGGCTGTACAATCACTTGCAGCCAAAAAACCGACTGACAATATTGTTCTAAAAAGAAGCTCCTGGCTTTGGTTCAGTAGAGGTGGATCTTTGGTTATGCGTTGCTTGCCGCATATGTGTACGCAGATGTCCCGGTCCTGCTGATGGTGCCTTAGAACTGGAACTCAAGTGGAGTCTTCCAGAAGTAGTGAAACAGATCACATCCCAGACATAGAATGTTCACAGGTTCTGCTGCTTAGTAATTGACTTAAGCAATGTATGAAAACAGTGTAGCACTAACCATAACTGGAGTGAGTACCATGATTGACTTTTCCCTGACCAAAGAACAGACAGAATTGAGAGACCGTGCACGAGCATTTGCTCAGGAGTACATGCTTCCCTATGCACATTATTACGACAAGACTGGTGAATTTCCACGACCAATCATGCAGAAATGCTGGGAAGCTGGATTGATGAATCTAGCAATCCCAAAGGAGTATGGTGGTCAAGGGCTTGGTATTCTAGAACAGTGTTTAGTTGTTGAAGAGATGGCTGCAGGTTGTGCAGGAATGACGACAAGCATCTATGTCAACTCACTGGGGGCAGAACCGATTCTTGTAGCAGGGAATGACGAGCAGAAAGAGAAATATCTCAAACCACTCACTGAAGACTTGAAGTTCATTAGTTTTGCGTGCTCTGAATCTGGAATGGGTTCAGATGTTGCAGGAATTCAAACTCGTGTCAAAAAGGAGGGTGATAATTATGTCCTGAATGGTTCCAAGTTCTGGATAACAAACGCCCCTCACGCAGATACATTCACAGTCTTTGCTAGTCTTGATCCAAGCAAGAGACACAAGGCATTATGCGCATTCATAGTAGATGCAGACACTCCAGGTCTGAAGACAGGTCGACCAGTTGAGAAGATGGGGCATAAGGCATCAACCACCTCATCCGTGATTTTGAGAGATGTAAAAGTCCCTGCTGAGAATATGCTGGGAACTGAGGGAGAAGGTTTCAAGATTGCAATGAAGACTTTTGCGATGACTAGACCTGCAATTGCAGCTTTTGCAACTGGTCTGGCAAGATCCGCCATGGAATTTGCTCGAGATTATGCTGGAAAAAGAGAGGTTTTTGGTGAAAAACTACAGAATCAACAGGTAATTCAATTCAAACTTGCTGAAATGTTCATGAAGATTGAAGCTGCACGACTCATGTACCTCAAGGCAGCATGGACCTCTGATTTTGTTGGTGATTCTACAATTCCAGCAAGTGCAGCCAAAGCTTTTGCGACTGATGTGGCAATGGAAGTTGCCAGCGAAGCAGTTCAAATTCATGGTGGTTATGGATACATCGATCAATATCCCGTTGAGAAACTATTCAGGGACGCAAAACTGTACCAGATCTATGAGGGAACTAGTGAGGTTCAGCGATTGATACTTGCACGGTATGTTCTCTCAGGATACGAACCTGCAATGGGGAAGATTCCTCGATGGTACAACAATGATCCACCAGATTTCTAATTAGAGGATTGAATAATTATGCTAATCAGACGATTACAGGACCGTGAATCGATTAATGCGTTGGATAACACCACAATACGTGAGATTCTCAATCCAAAACACGAATCTCAACCACTGGTCCTTAACTATAGTCTTGCCCATGCCACATTGAACCCAGCAGAAAAATCTGTCCCTCACAAGTTCTTTGAAGCATCTGAGGTCTATTATATTCTCAAAGGAAAGGGATTGATGCACATTGATGATGGAACTGCTGAAGTTTCACCCGGAGATACAATCTACATTCCACCGCAAGCAGTTCAGTGGATTGAAAATACTGGTTCAGATGATTTAGAATTTCTTTGCATCGTAGATCCTGCATGGCACCCAAATGCTGAGGAACTGGTGTAGTAGTTCTTTCTACTCATCAATTAGATATCCTCTACTGACTGCCTCATCAATGAGATTTTGGGCAAACTCCCAGAGAGTTGTAGACCCTTTTGCAATATGATGATTACGTTCGATTACCTGACTTTTCTTTATCCCATGTTTTTTCCAAGCATACCCCTCTGAATAGAGATTGAGTAAGAGTGGCTGTAACCTATCAACTGAAGCTGCAAACTGTGCCTCAGGAGTTTCCATAGCCTCAAACTCTTCCCACAGATCAATGTACTCCTGTGTTATCTCACTTGGTAGAATACTGAAGATTCGATGAGCTGCTTCACGTTCTCGCTCGACCTTTCCCTCTCGACCTTGTTCATCGTAACAGAAAGTGTCACCAGCATCTATTTCGACCAAATCATGAATTAGAACCATCTTCAGCGTTCGAAGAAGATTGATTGAGGAATCGTTAGAGTACTCTGAGAGTACCATAACCAACATTGCAAGATGCCAAGAATGTTCTGCGTCATTCTCTTGACGTTGATCTTTAATCAGTACAGTCTGTCGAAGAATCTGCTTTAGATTGTCTATTTCTCTTAGGAAGTGGATTTGTTGACGTAGTCTTTCACTCGTATACAAAACTGAACACCTTGCTGCTATCTTTCAGTTTCTTTTCCAAAACATGCCCCCTAAAATTGTACGCATCGGTGCCTACATCTGAAGGTTATCGAGGAAGTTCACTCAACCTCTTCTGATACCTGACACAGGTCGGTGCATGCAGCCGAAGACATATTCAATCCTGAAAGATTATATGGCGGTCTTAGGCAGGAGGGCATCAGTACCATCAAAGTGGTGACCTAGCTCCGATGCCTCCTAAGGATATGAATGTCATAATTTTCGGCTGTATGCAGTGCATGTATGCAGCGAGTGACCTAGCGGGAACGATGAAGTTGCAGTACGATGTGACGAGTAGGATCATCCGAATGCCGTGCACGGCGAGGCTCGACATAAATTTCATTTTGAAGGCGCTGCAAGAGGGGGCGGACGGAGTGCTAGTGGTGGGTTGCCATCCAGGCGACTGTGCATATAAGACGGGCAACTTGGGAGCAGAGAGACGGGTCCGCTTCGCGAGGAAGCTGGTTGCACAACTAGGACTGGATGAGAATCGAGTGAAGATGGTGTTCGTGAGTGCAGCCGAGGGCGACAAGTTCGCGGCTGAGGTCAACAAGTTTGCTGATGAGATTCGAGAGATTGGTCCAAATCCGATACGGTTGTAAATCCCCTGAAATTCAAGAATGACTTCTCAGAGTTTCTGAATTCATCTTACTGCAACGAGCGCTTTCGGTTTCTTTGTTGTTTCTAAATACCACTTATGCAACAGGAAACACAACAACACTATTATGAAATTGAGTGACGTTACATAGACAAGAATACCTATCAGCATCATGAGGGGTAGAATGATGGTTGGAGAGTTGGTATCATGATGAGGGGTTTACATCGTTTCAAAGTTGCAATTCCGCTTCTATTGCTGATTGTGACTCTATTTTCAGTGAATACATCAACATGGGTCAATACCACTAACGATTCGACTTTTGTTACACTATCAAATGGATATGAAACTCATGACCCTATTTTGATTCAGAGCAATGAAGAGTTTGAGTCCCTAGCTTTTGCTGAAGGTTGGGACGGTAATGGAAATGAGAATAATCCTTACCTAATCGATGGCTATGAGATTCATTCGGATATGGACTGTATATACATTGCAAACGTCAATGTACACTTTTGGATCAGAAACTGCGTACTCACATCATTTAGTGAATCTGATGAGGCAGCTGGAATTTATCTAGAGGGTTGCTCAAATGGAACGATTTTAGCGTGTGATATTACCGCAAAGAGTGTCGGAATCAGATTCTCAGATTCTCATGCATGTGTTATCCATGGGAATATAATATGCCACAATACAGGCAGAGGAATAGTACTGGATTCAGGGTCATCACACAACGAGATATCTGAGAATAAAATCGGCTGGAACGCTCTTGGAAATGCACAAGACGATGGTCGAATGAACCATTGGGATTCATGCCTATTAAGTGGAAATTACTGGAGTGATTTTGAGGGGCCATATTATTATTATATTCCAGGTACTGCAGGTAGTGCTGATCGGTTCCCAATACTACTCGAAATCCTTACTGATCCTGTTGATATCACCAGTCCACCAGATATGACAATCATAGAAGAAAGCGACCCACTATCCATCATATGGTACTTCAGATCAAATGTAGCCTTTACTGCCTCTGTTTTATGTAATGTTTCCGGTCATGGAAGTGCACTCATCACGTCTACAACTCCCGTTAGTCACATGCTAATATTTCGGGGTCTATCCGGTTTGTCGCCAGGTGGATATGAGTTCACTATCACTGTTAATGGAGTCTACGACTCAGTAATTGTGACGGTCTTAGAAAACCCAAAGACCCCTTTTAACCGTCTACATGTATATGGTGACAGTCACTTGGCAACCTTAGTGGATTACATGAACTGGACTGGGGAAGGTACGCAAGAGAGTCCTTTCTTGATTGAGGGGTATGAGTTTCACGATATTTTCAATAATCCAATTATCCTGAGCAATGTTAGAAAACATATTGAAATAAGGAATTGCAGAATTGGATACGGCTCAGGCGGATTTGATTATACAGGAATCGTAATCCACAATGCAACCAATGTGGTCGTCAATCATTGTGAAATATCATCTCGCGAATCTGCAATATTGGTTAATGGATCTCAAGACTGTTCATTGAAGAATAATAAAATATTCAAAAATAATGTAGGAATTGAGATAGACCAGTCTTCAGATATATCCATAGATAACAACACCATCTCAAACAACTGGCAATATGGTATACTAATTAACAGGTCTTCTTTTGTCAACATCAGAAATTGTAATGTAACGAATAATGAGTGTGGTATGTATTTTTGCGAAGCTAGTTCTAATACAGTATTTGAAAACAGGTTGATTCAAAACTATGACTATGGTTTCAGGCTTGTAGATAATCTTTGCAGCAATAACACGTTTGTAGGAAACACAATTGGCTTGAATGAGAACGAAAACGCAAGAGATGATGGATCGGATAATCACTGGGATAACGGAATAGATAGGGGAAATAATTGGGATGACTACAATGGCTCTGGATTCTACTACCTATCAGGTAGTGCAGGGAGCATTGACCACTATCCTTATGGTATGAGTACAACAACTACAACCAATCATACGTCAACTATACCTGTGGATTGGACTATCCCCATAATCGGTATAACTGCGCTATCCACTATTATCATTGTTGTCATATTTGTTCTTGTACGGAAGAAACCATCTTCATGACCCACCTCATGCAGTGCATGTATGCCGCATCAGATCTCGCAGGAACGATGAAGTTGCAGTACGATGTGACGAGTAGAATCATCCGAATGCCGTGTACGGCGAGACTGGACATCAATTTCATACTCAAGGCGCTGCAAGAGGGGGCGGATGGAGTGCTGGTGGTTGGATGCCATCCAGGCGACTGTGCGTACAAGACGGGGAATCTGGGAGCCGAGAGACGAGTGCGCTTTGCGAGGAAGTTGGTTGCACAACTGGGTCTTGATGAGAACCGAGTGAAGATGGTGTTCGTGAGTGCGGCAGAGGGCGATAAATTTGCAGCTGAGGTCAACAAGTTTGCAGATGAGATTCGAGCGATAGGACCAAATCCTATACGGTTGTAGCCAATTATCCACTTCTTCCTAAACGATTTTCGATGTTCGACTTTCCTTTCTTGACAATAGATTGTAAAAAGGGAAACCTAGGATAAACTATGTAAAGGACCCCCATGACCTCCCAGAAAATCCAGACACCATGTCCTACAAAAATCAGGTACACAAGAAGCTCAAGAGGATTGAGTGGTACATGAACCGCGGCAGTACCTAGCCCAAACCATGATGGATCAAATGGAATAGGGACCAGCCACCAACCACCAGACCGCCAAGAATAACCAGCGAATATGTCTCCGGTGAGACCACGATAAGCAACAGTGACCATGACAGCAAGATAAAGCATGCAGATAATGACTGCAATACGTTTACGAACAAACTCTTTCATATCCCTTCACATTGATTGTTTACTTCTCGCAATTAGAATAATAGAGGAAAGAAAAGATAAATCTTAACTAAATGAGAAATAGTCTAAATTGATGTTCGCAGAAGAGATTCGAGCAATAGGACCCAATCCCATCAGGTTGTAATTGTTTTACTGAGCTCTTTCATTCAGAATGACCTTGCAACTGACCGAAGAGAGAAAAGGTGTACGAGTTCCAGTTGATTTAGAATGTGTAACTGACATTGGACTCCTTGTTGCTATAGAGGTTAAGTACGCCGAACCAGATAAGAGCGATATTGAGAAACTAACTGAGATACGAAATGACTATCTTCCTCAGATATTTGCCTATATCCCTGCCACCAATTGGGATGAGAAAGCCCTGAGTGACTGGATCACAGAGATAAGAGAGAGGTCATGAGAGGAAGTAGCATTGTTCATTGGTGGACCTTGTAGTCCCAAAGATTGGTGTCAAGTTGGTCTGGACAAATAACATAGAGTATAACGTTAGAGTTGTTACTTCAGGTATAGCTCAATCGTCATTGTCCGACTACAATATCGGCACTCAACTGGACCTCTAGCTTTTATTCGAGTCACCTCTTCTGAATCAAACCCACTACCGCAGTTCAAACAGACCCAAGCATTGATTCCAGTTGAGATCTCGTCAATCGTTGTCGGTAACATGGCCGCATCTTCACCAAGACCCTCTACAACTACATTCGAGGTTTCTCCGTCTACCTTCCCCTTTATTACAATCCTCACAGCGACTTTTTTCCGCGTATACTTGCCTTCAGCAAGACCTCGAATCACTCCTCTAAATTGCCCTTCTTCTACTGTGCTCTCCGCTTCCAAAAGGTGGAAGTTTCTATTTGGAAGAAGCTTCTCGGCTTTCCTGAAGAGAACCTCCGGATTCCATTCCATATCCCGTTCTTCTTGTGTGACTGACATGTCACTTAGCATTAGCTCGAAGTCTTCCATGGTTGACTCCAATGGTTCAAGAAGGTCACATACTGACCGTATGACGTAAGGTTCGACTTCAACCATCTCAAGATCGCCTTCATAGTTAAGGAAAGATACTGATGAGACTATTCTACCTTCCACGCAGTCTTTTGTCGGAATGAATGTGAATTGTGGAGAGATGAATCCTCTTGGGTCAATCATAGAGATCTTCTTTACTGCTTTACCAGAAATCTCCATACAATCTTCTGGGTATCTAACGATTGTCACCGTCGCATTGTGGATTACATAAGGTGTGTTGTTCTTAATCTTGACCTTATACTCGAACTTTCCTCCTACGGCTGCACAACCTCTCAGGGCATGTACTCCTTCTGGGAGTTCTGGCTCCTTTTCTTCCTCCACAATTGGTTCCTCTGGTTCATCAGGAGGTAGCGTTGGTGGGAGTGCCGGAGCGGGTGCTCTTGGCCTCTTTCTCTTAACAATGAACAACGCCGCGACTATTACAATTACTGCGGCTCCACCTCCAGCAACCAAGATTGTCATCGTGGGATCTGGTTCTACACCATTAGTTGTGGTTGTGGTGGTTGTGGTAGTTGTTGTGGTTGTGGTAGTTGTTGTGGTTGTGGTGGTTGTAGCACTGCTGCTAATGACCGTGTAGGAGTCTACACTAGAGGTGGCCCAGTGTCCCAGGCTGTCCCTGGCATATATCCTGTGGTAGACTGTGGTTTCCGCAGTCTGCGAAGGAATGGTCGCTGTCCAATTGCTTCCACTCACAAAAGTCATTGTGATATTTGTCCAAGTCGATTGTCCGTCAGTAGAATACGAGAGCTTGACCTCAGCAACACCACTGGAATCTGTCACATTAGCTGTGATGGTAACAGTATCCTGATCATCGGGAGAAATAGGGATATATGAAGTATCAATTGATGGGGCAGCGATATCTGTGATTCTGACTCGGATTACTGCCAGACCTGCTGGCCCAACTGCTACATAGGCATAGTCTCCACTCACATAGATACCCCTTGCATAATCCCAAGTGCTTTCATAGACAGGAGTGCCGGGATTCGTGGGGTCTGAGATGTCAATCACTGCCAGACCTGACATCACATCTGCTATGTATGCATAGTCACCACTCACAAAGACATCGTATGCAGAACCACTAGTATCTTCATAGAAAGGAGTGCCTGGGTTCGTGGGGTCTGAGATGTCAATCACTGCCAGACCTGAAGACCCATCTGCTACGTAGGCATAGTCACCACTCACATAGATATCCGATGCGGTGCCAGTCGTATCCTCATAAAAAGGAGCGCCTGG
>JAEOSL010000183.1 GCA_016840385.1 Candidatus Thorarchaeota archaeon
TATCCTCATTCTCATTTCCCCCTATACCTCAGGTGCTCCTAGGCTACGAATTCCAGATACTAGGAACAAGCTTCCTATGGTCAGTATGGTTATTATTGGAAACAAAACGAATAGCGCTTCGAATCCAAATACTCCAAGCATTGCCTCGAGTACAACATCCATCTTTGTGACTGTCAAGGCGATTAGAAGGAACAGTGTCGACATCACAGAAAACATCGGAATCATCATACCCATCATCATGTTAGCTTGATGAGCTGGAGATTTAGTATCTTCATAGTCAGGATTTCGAGCAGTAACTCCGATAGACACCATGGATGAACCAAACGATATCACCAGTCCGAATCCGTATAGGACTAGAATGTCGATGATTGGCAAGCTTCTGAGCAGTGTAACAACTGTTATGGGAATCAAGATTATTATCGCATTGGTTATAGCCGCGGCGATTAATCGAGATTTTACAAATCTGGAAGCACCATGTGGAACTCCCTGAATAATCCAGAGTTGATCCTTGCTCTCCAAGAATCCAATCCCTACATAAGGGATAGAACCCACCATTGCAAACACAATGCCGAATAGCATTGCAAGCTCAATGAAGTGTATACTACCACTTGATGAATCACTAAACATTGTTAGCATCACAGGCATGATCGTAGCCAACACGATACCGTACGCCATCTTGGAAAGATTCTGCGCTTTCCTGAAATAGTCCTTCGCATTGATTGCTATCAGAGCTCCAAATGCTCCACCACCACCGAGTCGTCGAAGACCACGAAATATGATGTTATCTTCACCCACGGTAGTTATTCTTTCAGTTCGTGCACCAGCAGAGATAGTAAATATCCGATCTGCTGACATAGCGGTTACCGTCATAGCGATTGCCATGAATGCAACCATCAACAGTAAGCTGGTCAAGAGATCAAACTGTAGAATACTTCCAAAGCCGATGATTTGGGAACCAGTCAATCCAATACCGCTGAAGGTTATTGCTATCCAGGCGACTACATCAGCACTCCATGTGAACGGAAACAACAGGAAAATGTTCATTCCTAATATTTCTGACATCAGTGGAGCAGCGTACATCAAAGCATACATTGGTAGAATTCCTGCAAGTGCAATGAGCATCGCCATACCTCGTGCAAGGTCTTTTCCTCTTGATGAATCACCAAGCTTTGATTGAATTGCGCCAATCAGGAAGTTCGATATCCACAGGACTGCGATGATATTCAAAACAATCACAGAGTACATCAATGCAATCCCCAGTAGAGACACTTCAAAAGCCAGAATGAAAGGCGATATGAGGATTGGTGCCAAGACAAGAGTAACAAATCCATAGAGAGGACTCATTCCCAAGAATGAACCAGTCAAGATATCTCGAGTCTTTACATTGTTTGATAGGAATATTTCCCAGTGTCCAATCTTGATCTCTTCAAGAGCTCTGGACATGGGAAATAGTAGAAGTATTATCCAAATGAACATCATCACAGACCGCATGAGTCCTGGAAACATGACCATCAACATGAGACGGATCTCATTCAATGGAATCAATGAAGTAAGTAATCCATTGATTAGCATTGGTGCAACAGAGGCCGCCCAAACAATACCCAATGCATAGAGTATGCCCGTGTATATTTTCCTGTGCGGCCTCATACTGGCTGTAAGTATCTTGAACTCGACCTTTGCAATAGTAAGCCAGTTTCTTGCCATGGTATTTACCTCCAGGCAAGTAGAGCTTCGCGGTCGATTTGTCCACCGACTATCTTCAGATAGGCTTCTTCAAGGTCCTTAGTACCAGTGTTCTCGATTATCTCTTGAGGGGAACCAAGAGTGACTAATTCACCATTGTTGATAATTCCAATGATATCACAAACATCCTCTGCAAAAGCAGTCATATGTGTACAGATGAAAAAGCTAGTTTCTGTTTCTTCAGCTAATGCTAGAATCAAGTCCTTTACCAATGCACTTGCAGAGGGATCCAGACGGGATGTAGGTTCATCCAGAAAGACCAACCTAGGTTCATGTAGTAGGGTTGATGCAACCAGAACCTTCTGCTTCATACCGGATGAGTATGATTCCAGCAAGTCGTCGCGTCGTGTTTCGAGACCCATCATAGAGAGCAAGATATCGATGCGTCGATTAAGTTGCTCACCAGTTCTATCATTAAGTGCCCCGATGAACTCCAAGAATTCAACAGCTGATAGCTTTGAATAAAGTCCTGGAGACTCAGGTAGTAGACCAGTAATAGCCTTGATCTCATCTCTCTGAGAGTCAATATCAAAACCACATACTTTACCAGTTCCACTTGTTTGTTTCATGAGACCTGATAGTATACGGACAGCGGTTGTCTTGCCTGCGCCGTTGGGGCCCAAGAAACCAAACCTACTGCCTGTCGCAACTTCCAGATCTAGATTACGTACTGCCTGGATTGTGTCAAAGTTCTTAGACAGTGCGTTCGTTTCGATTACAATTCCGTTTTGTGTCATTTTCATCACTTGTTGTAAATGTTTACCAAGTTCTTGTGCGTATGTAGCAACGTTTTTATATAAATGTTTACCATTAAGCAGTAAAGATTTACTCCGAAGCTTTATATTATGGAAGGCGACGGGGTGAAGTAACAGAGGAATCAAACAATGGTACTACTCTCAACTCACGAAGCAATTGTGTTTTACCTCTTCCATCACGGATCTACAACAGGAGATATTGCTCTTGAGTATGAAGCAAATCGCGGAGCACCAGATTATGTGTTCACAGTCTTTAGCAATTCTGACAATCCAACTGAACAGAGTCGAATTGAAGAAGACGTGTCATTCAAGGACTCCGCATATGTTTCACGTGTGCTCAATCGAGCCAGGAAGAAGATCGAAGATGCTCTTAGGAAAAATGCGAGCAGTCATCGATTAGACATTGAGAGTGTACAGGATTACAAAGGTCTCTTGATAGGATTCGATTACCAAGCCAATGCCCAAGTGTATATCATCTATACAATCAAGCTCGGTACAATTATTTGGTACAAACACGATTCGTATGCAGGAAAGCTCTGCCCTGAGTGTCCCAAGGAAGAAGAGTGTAGAGAAACACTTGACACAATAATGGAGGAGTATAACATTGCTCTTAGACCCGATGAGGAGCAGCTGCACATGACTCAGCAATCGATAGCGATCTTCAACAAGTTGGCTGCGAAAGAAGTTCCCCGTTACAAAAGAAAGGATGATAATTAGGAAGTGAATGATTGTGGGTAGGGAATACGAATACGAAAGCAAGGTGATTAAACCACCCCTCGAATCGATGGGTGGTAGAGTGATAAAACCGTCAAAGGCCATGCGGAACAAGTACTGGTTTGAAGCGATTGTATCAGCAGTCTTGATGTGGTTGGTTGTTATCATTGCGTTTTTTGGTATATTTTATCTCTTATCGGATAGGATTGGTATCAGCTATGAAATAATCATAGCAAACTATTGGGAGCTTGTGAATCTGATCTACTGGATTGCAACCGCGATATGGATTATTCCAGCGTTGGTTCTCATTCCAATATATTTGAACTCTTTCGAATATTCTGTGAGAACCAAAGAGGGTGACAGCCTTCCAGAAGTGGTTGTTCGCAAAGGAATAATCACTATCACACACAAGCACGTACCATTACGCAGCATTACAAATGTAAGCACCAAGGCGGGTCCACTAGACAGACTCTTCAAGATTGGAAATGTGGAAATTGAAACGGCTGGGTTTTCAGGGATTACACAAGAAGGTCCTGAGGAAAAGATCCAAGGAATCACATTTTACAATGAGTTGCGCGACTATATTCTAGCTGAAATGAGAAAGTTCAAGGACCCATACGTTTTGGGAACAGAGGTTTCTAGTTCCTTTGAGGAACCAATGGCTAGAATGGATGGTTCACTTGATGATGAGATACTCACCACACTACGCGAAATGCGAGAATTATTGAGGAACATTGACAGAAAATTAGACAAAGGAGGAAAATAGAATGGGACGAGAATATGACGGGAAAGTAATCAGACCACCATCTGAACATGTTACAAGTGGAAAGGTGTTCAAACCATCAAGAAAGTTTCTCTACAAACAATGGACGCATATGACTATAATTGCAATTGGAATAATGATTCTGGTAAATCTAGGGATGCTTGGAATTGGATTCCTAGCAACGGTAATTAGTGAAGGTTATTCGATTGCACA
>JAEOSL010000099.1 GCA_016840385.1 Candidatus Thorarchaeota archaeon
TCAGGAGACCTGACGGTACTTGGATGCAGTTCGAGGATAATGCCGCAGTTCTGGTCAAACCTGGTGGAGAACCCCAGGGTTCAGAGCTTAGAGGGCCCATGGCAAGGGAAGTCACTCTGAAGTGGCCCCGAGTTGCAGCAATTGCATCAAAGATAGTGTGAAGGTGAAAGAGATGACAAAGAAAATTAGTTCAAAGTCCCCTGGAAAGCAGCGCAAGAAGATGTACAGCGCTCCCGTTCACGCTAACAAGAATCGTCTCAAGTGTAGACTTGATGAGTTCTTGCAAGAAGAATATGGACTAAGGTCGTTAGTTGTGAAAACTGGTGATCTTGTTAAAATTATGAGAGGTCAGTTTCGTGACACAGAAGGCAAAGTCATCAGAGTGGACCACAAAGATGTTGAAGTATTCCTTGACAACGCCACGGTTACAAAAGCTGACGGAAAAGAAGTGAATATTCCAGTTCACCCATCCAATATCATGCTTGTGAAACTTGAGTTGGATGACGAGAGAAAACAGCTCATAGAGAGCAAAGTAATGAAGATCGCGGAGAGTGAAGAATAGATGACAAGAAGAGGTCAGAAGAAGCATCTGAAGCGTCTACCAGCGCCAAGGTACTGGCCAATTAAGAGAAAAACAGGCAAATTCACAACACGCGTTATTCCAGGTCCTCATGCTCGAGAACATTGTCTAACATTGGCACTTGTTCTGCGAGAGATTTTGGGATATGCTGAGAATATGCGTGAAGTAAAGGCAATTCTCTCTAGCGGTCAAATCAAAGTTGATGGGCACATTCGAAAGGACCCAAGATTCCCAGTAGGTCTTATGGATGTCATTGACATCACAACTGCTGGTGAACTTTACCGACTTATTCCAAAGAAACGTGGTGGATTCAATCTTGTCAAAATCGATGACAAGGAAGCAGAATTCAAACTCTGCAGGATTGAAACCAAGGCAATGGTCAAAGGTGGAAAAGTTCAGCTAGGTCTACATGATGGGCGTGCACTCCTTCTTCCAGAAGGTGAAAAACCATCAAAATACAATACACTTGACACACTCAAGATAGCAATCCCCGATCAGAAGATACTCGGTTCAGTTGAACTGGAAAAGGGCGTATACGCAGTAGTATCACGGGGAAGGAACATCGGAAATGAAGGAAAAGTCATTGAGATTGAGAAGCGTTTAGGCACTCATGCCAGCACGGTCACATTGGAAGATCCTGAAGGAAACCGATTCCAGACTGCACTTGAGTACGTGTTTGTTGTGGGTAAAACCAAACCTGAAGTTAGTCTTCACGTAGATGGAGGTAGTTCCTAATGAGTACGGAAGAACCAATCATTGCGAATGAGCAAATCTACATGGATGACTGGAAAGCATATCCTATGAGAGAGCCTTTCATTGCAAAGGTTGTCGTGGATATTTGTACAGGGGGCGGTGACGACCTAAACAGGGCATCTACAATCCTTGAACAACTCACTGGTCAAACACCGGTTCAGTCCCGAGCACGTCAAACTGTTCGTGATTTTGGAATCCGTAGAAACGAACCAATAGCAGTTAGAGTCACTCTTAGACATGCGATTGCCGAGAAGTTTCTACAGAGAACCATGAAGGCTAAGGATGATGTACTCCTGCTCAAAAATTGGGATGATGACGGTAACTTTGCATTTGGAATAGCTGAACACATCAATATTCCTGACGTCAAATACGACCCACAACTTGGAGTACAAGGAATGAACATCACCGTCTGTGTCGAACGACCTGGTTACAGAGTCAAGAGACGAAAGAGACGAAAAGCGAAGGTACCATACAGACACAGGCTAACTCCTGAAGAAAGCATGGTGTTTGTAAAGAACAAGTTCGGTATCGAGATACTAGAAAAGGAGCGAGAACGGACATACCTGTTCTGAAGGTGATTACAGATGAGTACAAAGAAAGATCGTACACGTCCACGAAAGAAAAGTGGTAAGGGCAACAGAACCTGCGTCCGTTGCGGCACACATCAGGCTATCATTCGATCATATAACCTGTACATGTGCCGACGTTGTTTTAGAGAAACAGCGGTGAAACTCGGATTCCGGAAGTACCAGTAAGGAGGTCTAAGAGAAAATGACACTACTAGACCCATTGGCTGATGCAATGTCTAACATCTACAATAGTGAGGTTGTTGGCAAAGCCGAAGTGGTAATTGCACCTGCATCCAGTCTAATAGAGAAAGTACTGCAAGTTATGCAGTCTAAGGGATACATTGGTGAATTCGAACGAATCGATGATGGTAATGCGGGAAGATTCCGTATTCAACTCATGGGCCGTACGAACAAATGTGGCGTAATCAAACCAAGATTTCCAGTAAGAAGAGATGGCTTTGAGAAGTTCGAGAAGCGATTCCTCCCAGCTTACAACTATGGAATTCTGATTGTCACAACACCTGCTGGTGTGATGACTCACCAAGACGCAAAAGACCGAGGAATCGGTGGAAGATTACTAGCATACGTATATTGAGGAGATTTGAATAATGGCTAATGAATCAGTATATGACCAACGGATTGAGATTGCTAGTGAATGTCAGGTAACTCTTGCGGACAAGACAGTTACTGTCACTGGTCCAAAAGGGACACTTGAACGTTCATTTCCAGAACCACAGACGACCATCAAGATTGAAGGTAACGAACTAATTGCATCTACACATGTAAGTAGGAAACGTGCCAAAGCTTTGGTTGGTACCGTGGTTGCTCACGTACGTAATATGATGCTTGGTGTTCGTCTTGGTTACGAATACGAAATGAAGATTGTCTACAGTCACTTTCCAATCTCTGTCGAGCGACAGGGCCAAATCATGTTGATCAAGAATTTCATTGGTGAACGTGGAATGAGGAAAGCCAATTTAATTGGAGATATTCAGATACGTACCACTGAAGATGAGATATTCATCAGTGGAATCAACATTGAGCATGTATCACAAAGTGCTGCAAACATCCAACAAGCCTGCAAAATCCGAGATAAGGACAGGCGAGTCTTCTTAGACGGTATATACGTCATCAGGAAGACGAAGGGTGAAGAGGTTAAGTCCATTGTATAGGAGGCAACAAGATGTCAAAGAAACCAGAACTAAGTGACCTGCCCGGTTTGGGCCCCAAGCTAGAAGAAAAGCTAAGAGAGGCCGGAGTAAAGACAGTATTGAATCTGTCACGGGCAAAGGCTGACAAGCTTGCTGCTAAGGTAGATGGACTAAGTGAATCACGCGCAGAAACATTGATTGCATCTGCTCAAGAAGCACTTCCTAGCACTCCAGCTCCTAAGAAAGAAGCTAAACCAAAGAAAGCAGAAGCTAAAGCAGAAAAGCCGAAGAAGAAAGCAGAACCTAAGGTGGAAAAGCCAAAGGCCAAGGTTGAGAAGCCAAAAGCTAAACCAAAGCCCAAAGCAAAGCCAAAGAAGGTCGCTAAGAAGAAGCCTGAAACTCCTGCACGATTCTTGAAAGTCGAAAAGCGACTTGTACGAATCACAGCTAATGTGAAGAAACGTAAGCCCCGATTCCGTGCTGACCAAGCACATCGCTGGAAACGTGTAAGTGATCGATGGCGCAAATTACGTGGAATCGATAGTTACACACGCCAGAAGAAGAAAGGCAGAATTGCCATGGTTGAATCTGGCTATCGTACACCAAAAGCCATTCGATATTTACACCCATCGCTGTTCAAAGAAGTGTTAGTACATAGACCCCAAGACCTTGAGGGCCTAGACGCTGACGTTCATGCAATTCGTATTGGTGCTAGTGTTGGTGGTAGAAAGCGTCAGCTAATCCTAGCTGAAGCAGATGTGAAACTCTTGAAAGTGCTCAATCCTGGCACAATAGAAGAAATTGGTGAAGAAGATCTCTTCACAGACCTTGACTTGGAGGACTAAAAATGAAACTCTCCACACAAAAGAGACTTGCTGCCGATGTCCTGAAAGTTGGCCAATCACGTGTATGGATGGACCCTGATTTTGAAGATGAAGTCAGTCTTGCAATTACAAGAGATGACATTAGACGTCTTGTTGATGAGGGAGCTATCCAAAGGAAACGATATATTGGAGTAAGTAGAGGTCGGGCCCGTCATATTCTCAAACAGAAGAGAAAAGGCCAAAGAAAGGGACCCGGTAAAAAGAAAGGCAAGGCTACTTCAAAGATGAGTGGTAAGGACCGTTGGATGATGAAGATTCGTCCAATGCGGAAGGAACTACGGAAACTACGTGATACTGGAAAGATCACACCCAAGGTCTATCGTGAATTGTACCTGAAGGCCAAAGGAAACGCATTCCGTAACACTGCTCACCTTCGAACATACATTTCAGAGAGGAGGCTGTCCAAGTAATGGCACAAGGACCAACATACAGAGTAAAGTTCAGACGCCGCAGAGAAGGCAAGACAAACTACTATCGTCGTAAAAGCCTCTTACAATCCAGGCGTTCACGACTCGTTGTAAGAAAGACAAACACCAGTACTATGGTTCAGATCATAAACGCCAACGTTGTTGGTGATATGACATTAGCTTCAGCCATTGCCAGTGAATTGTCTGATCACGGTTGGAAAGCTAGCTCTGGTAATCTCCCAGCAGCCTATCTTACTGGCTATCTTGCTGGATTACGAGCAAAGAGCAGAGGAGTCAAATCAGCAATCCTTGACGTAGGTCTTAATCCCCCTATCAAGGGTTCAAGAATCTACGCAGCACTCAAGGGTGTTGTAGATGCTGGTATCGAAGTACCTCACAATCCAACTATTCTTCCAGATGATGATAGAATCTCTGGTAAGCATATTGTTAGTAGCTACAAGCACTATAGTGCTATTGATGGTACTCAGATGTTCACTAAAGTTGGAAAGCCAAAGACAACTATCACCACAATACCAAAACAGGTTGACACGGTGAAGAAAGCACTAGATGCGATTCCAGCTGCAACTCTGAAGAAGAAGAAGACACGTAAAGCATCTGCAAAGAAAGCTGCAAAACCAGCTACCAAGAAGCCTAAGAAAGAAGTCCCAGAGGTCAAACCACCTCGCGCAGTGCCACGGAAACCCAAGCCTAAGAAGCTAATTGCTAGAGGTAAAGGCAAGAAGGGTAAGAGGAGTTAGTAATAGGGGATGATTTGTGATGAGCAAACAGAGAAGACGAAGAGCACCTCGCCGACCAGATGTAAACCCACTGGATGAGTGGGTTCCAAAAACAAAACTTGGAAGACTTGTCAAAGAGGGTCACATTAACAGCATTGAAGAGATACTGCAGAACAACTACAGAATCAGGGAGCCTGAGATTGTAGATGCTCTATTTCCAGAGCTCAGACAAGAAGTTGTAGATGTAAGCATGGTACAACGACAGTCTGACAGCGGACAGCAGAAAAGCTTCAGATTGACTGTTATTGTTGGAAATGGTGAAGGTATACTTGGTATTGGAATTGGCAAAGCTCCAGAATTCGTACCTGCAGTGAGAGCTGCTGAAGCACGAGCTAAACTAAACATCACCATGTTCAGGAGAGGCTGCGGTTCTTGGGAATGCAGATGCCATGATCCCCACAGTATTCCATTTGAGGTTGATGGTACTTCTGGGTCGGTCAAAGTAACACTTAGACCTGCACCAAAAGGTACTGGACTTGTGACTGCTGATGTTGGTAAGATTGTCCTACGAATTGCTGGACTTCATGATGTCTGGTCAATTACAAAGGGACGGTCAAGGACCTCATCGAACTTTGCGAAAGCATTCGTAGATGCACTCACAAAGACATACAGAATGCTTCCACCTCAAGAGTGGGTATCATCAGGAGTGACTGAGTGATGAGTGAAACAGAGAAATTAATCTTAGCAATTAGAGTAAGAGGTCAGGTCAGAGTTCGTCCCCAAATCGAGTTCACACTTGACAAACTTCTACTCGGTCGTCTACATCAAGCTAGACTATTTACAGTCACATCAAGCATTGGTGGGATGATTACAAAGTCTAAGGACTATATCACATGGGGAGAACCCAATGAGGATCTTGTTGAGAAACTTCTCAGGAAGCGCGGTCGTCTTGCAGCTAATGCTAAATTGACTGATGCCTATGTGAAGAAAAACTCAAGCCACAGTAGTATCAAAGCTCTGGCAAAGGCAATCGTTTCTGGAAAGGGAAAAGTATCTGATGTTGAAGGACTGAAACCAGTCTTTCGGTTGACACCACCATCAAAAGGATACAAGGGCAAGAAGCGACACCTTCCAATTGGTATGGGTGGCATCACAGGATATCGTGGTGAAGGTATAAACGAACTCGTGATAAAGATGATTTGAGGTTAGTACAATGTCTTGGGACAACGATGAAGAAGCCAGAAAGAATTTGCGCCGATACTTGGGCGATTTCATTCCTGAAGAAATGATCCAGCAAATCGAAGAAATGATGGAGCAGATGATGTCAGGGATGAATCAAGGTGCATTTATGGATCCTGAAAAGTTTCAGGAACTCCTCAGAAATCCTGAGGGGATAAATCCGATGACATTCGGTTTCTCAATGAGAGTTGGTCCAGACGGAAAGCCCATGATGCAGAGATTTGGAAACACACCAGGTGCTGAAGAGCAAACTCTAGAACCTCTAGTAGATGTTGTAGAGGAGGATGGCGAGATAATTGTCGTTGCTGAAGTTCCTGGAGTAGAGAGGGATGAGATCAAGGTACGAATCAAAGGTACTTCGCTCACAATTCATGCGGAGAATCCTGAGAGACCATATCACAAAGTTATCGAATTACCCTCCAAGGTAAAGAAAGACGAAGCAAAATCAGCAATACGCAACGGCGTGCTGGAAATACGATTAAAGAAAGCATAGACAGGAGAAAGCAGCCATGCAGAAACGAAAATCCAAGAAAATCAACAAATTGAGAGGGCGCAGAGCGGCCGGATATGGTTTTAGTGCAGGTCATCGAGCCTCTGGACAAAGAGGCGGAAAGGGTATGGCCGGTTCAAAGAAGCATCACTACATCAAAATAATGATAGAGAATCCAAGATACTTTGGCAAATGGGGCTTCAAAAGGCCACAGAAGCTGCTAGATAATCTGGTAGTTCTCAACATTGGTGAGATTGACGAAGCTGCTGACCGACTTGTGGAAAAGGGCGTTGCAACAATGACTGGTAAGAGATACAACATTGATGTGTCTAAACTGGGCATTGACAGAATTCTTGGATCTGGAAAAGTCACTCGAAAGCTAAACTTGACTGGTGTTCAATCCATCACAGTCCGTGCAAGGGAAAAAGTCACGGGTGTTGGTGGTACCATTGACCTTCCTGAAAAGTAGATTCAATACTTTGCGGACTCACTATAAATTCCAAAGGGTTGACAACAGCTACCAGAAACTTACCCAAAGTCGGACACTCCTTAGATTCTAATTTGAACAGTCTTGTAGGACAATATATACCGACTCACACAAAGAAACTGTGGGGTTGACCTGACACGAATTATGACCTCACAGAGTCCCTCCAGTGCCGCTCCTGGACGCACTTCACTCTGGTGTCCAAGTTTGACTTGGGAGTTGGGGGCCACTCCATTCATCTTGACTCCGAGTGCGATCAGAGTCATCCTACGCAGTTGCCTTTTGCATAGACTTAGCAACACAAACGAATTGATTAATATCGCCGTTGTGCAAAGTTACTGTGGACAGTCAATGGTATAGCCTTAAATTGTATTTATAGTAGAACTATAAAACAGCCATACTTATGGTGAAAAAAAAATGAGTAATAATAGTAAAGATAAGCAAAAAATGAAGGCAATAATCTACACGGAATATGGTCCTCCGGAGGTACTGAAGCTGGCAGAAGTCGATAAGCCAGTTCCAAAGAAAAACGAGGTATTAATCCGAATCTATGCCACTACACTTGGCTATGGGGAACTGGTCGCCAGAAATTTTAGAAAGGTTTCTCCAGGTAAGTTTGCAATGCCTTTATTGTTCTGGTTAATCGCAAAAATATCATTCGGTATTAGAAAACCACGTAATAAAATCCTAGGAAGTCAATTTTCTGGCCAAATTGAAGCAGTAGGTGAAGATGTGACCCCTGAATTATGGAAAGTAGGTGATCAGGTCTTTGGGTATACCAGTAGCAGCATGAAGACGTATGCGGAATACATAACGCTCCCTGACGATGGGATACTATCCTTAAAGCCATCTAGTATAAACTTTGAGGAAGCAGCGGTATTGCCCTATGGAGGAATAATGGCCTTAACGTTGCTTAGAGATAAAGTCGATTTTCAACCAGGGCAAAAAATTCTGATTAATGGCGCTTCTGGAAGTATAGGATCCGCTACCGTCCAGTTAGCTAAATCTCAATTTGGTGCAAACGTCACGGGAGTGTGTGGTACTTCACGATTAGAGTTTGTGAAATCTCTGGGAGCCGATCACGTCATTGATTACACTAAAGAGGATTTTACAGAAAGTGGCGAGACTTATGATATTGTTTTTGGCGGATTAGTGAGGACATCTTTTTCCAAGATTAAAAACTCTCTTAATCCAAACGGACGCTATGTTTTAACCAGCTTCAAAATGAGACAGGTTGGTCAAATGCTCAGAACCAAGCTGTTTGGTAATAAGAAAGTAAACTGTGTGTTGTTACCTGAAACGGGTGAAGATCTGCGAGAAGTCGCTAAACTCATAGAAGAAGGAAAACTGAAGGCTTACATTGACAAAAGTTTTCCCTTCGAACAGATGGCTGAAGCACATCGTTATGTGGAGGACGGCCATCATAAAGGTCATGTAGTTATAACATTAGATCAATAGAATGGATCTTGATGCTAGATTTAACTCACCCTTCTAGCATCAAGACTGTCTTATACTCGGTTCTCTTCTTGAGAAACAAGGTCTATCAGGGTCGGGATTCTCACTGGTCTAAGATTATATATATATCACTAATCTATGTTATAGTTGAACTATATGTCAAATGCAACTATCCATACAAACATTTGATAAAACCCAAGGCCACGTGATGCCTCAAGATAATATAAAGTTCCGTGAGCAGTTGGATTTTGATAAAAAGAGAGCGACTCTAGGACTCATCATTCATCTCGGCGTATACTTCTTCAGCTGGTTTTCCTTCTACTGACTCGACGATATAATCAACAAACTTACGAAGGGTCTTGACCTCATCCCGCAGTATCGCTATATCTCTCTTATGAGCAGACTCGGCCTCCTTGATTCCCTCAACAGTCAGTGGGAATCCACACTTGGGACAGAAGGCTGCTCCCATGTCGACTCCTTCCATGCCGCCGCTCATACAGTTCAGATAGTCGAGCATCTGTCCTTTCTGGGATGACTTGGTTCGTGCAAAAGTGACTGATTATACTGGTTCAGTTAATACGCAGGTCACTCTCAAATCAGATGATATACCTTCGACCGACATTCACTCAACTTCGATGACGAACCAAATCACACTCATTGAATCAAACTTCAAGGATGCAGACGCCGATGTGGCTAATTCTCACTCTTGGCGAGTATCCTTCGATTCTGCTGAAACAGCATCTTCTTCATTGGCAGCAGTTGGCTATTATTGGCAGGTACGAAGTCCTATTGCTGATGAGCAATACCCTTCGACTATAGACCGCAACTTCATGTATCAACATTGGATGCCTGAAGCTACAGTGACATTACAGAGAGCAAACTTAGGCACACAGGAGTCACCTACTGGGCAGATGCTTTTCGGCGACCTTTCTACATACGAACCTCTATGGTCCATTGACACACACTACCTAGACGAGAGCAATCGCCGATTCATAGAATACGGTACTTGGAGTAGTGGTGCACCAACAGGCTTTGCAAACCCCGTTTCGTTCCAAGCTGACTCATACGGAAGTGGTGTTGTTACCTATGGTCTATCTCAGATGATTTCCCAAGAACACGCATGGTATAACATCTCGATCAGTGAGTCCTACATGGACTATATCTCCAAGGTATATCACATGAATATGTGGGGTCATACTCGTCTTGATGATGTTGTTGAATCAGTTTCGATGGATTACTCAGTTGAAGACCGTTTGGAATTGTGGAATCAGGAAGGAAGCTTGGATGAAGCTTATGGAACACTACTCAAAGGGACATATGGAGTAGTCAATACTATTCAAGACTGGTTGAGTCCATACCAGACTTCATCAAATGATGCGGGCGCATTCACTCCTACTGGATATGATGCTGACGTATGGAATCGTCTTGGGAATGGTAAGTTAGACTCTTTCATTGAGAAAACTGCTGTGGATTATGACGGTGCGGACTGGTTCGTTGAGGGTCAGTATCGAGATGATACGAATCCTAACGCAAACGACTGGACAGTAGCAACTGATACCATCTGGATGCATAATGATACAATGCTAGTACGGCCTTCTCTTATGGAAACCTCTGACTGGGACTCGGATGACCCACAGTTTGATCTTATTGCTCCGGGTCTTGAGTGGGCAATGGCTGATGGTACAATCCTTCGTCACCAGTTACTCCGTGGTCAGAAGATCACATTAGATCTAGATTGGTCTGGACTTGATGTGGGTTCTGAAGTATATGTAACGATTCAGATTGATCTAGCAGGAATTCCCTACTGGGTGAATCGCACAATTGTTACTAGTGCGAATTCAGAGCCTATCATCATTGACCTTGGTGAGTTGACCAACAGATTGAGTGGCGAAACGTCAGTACCTATCTGGTTCTCCAACAATCAGACCATGACCACTGTTCCAGTGATATCCGTTTGGGCGTATAATCAGACCCCGTCTACTATCACCGACTTTGTTTCTATGATCAGAAACTTGCTCTATGCTGATGTCTTCTATCTAAAGATGGAATATGACGAGTCCTACTTACATACATACTATTCTCAACAAAGTCGTCTACAAGAGGAAGGTGAATCCATGAAGAAATGGCTTGCACTCATGGGTGCTGCTATGGTTGGTGTAGGAGTACTCACTGCCCCAGTTGGAGGCGGTGTGATGATCCTATGGGGTTCTGATATGATAGTAAGTACTATGACCGGAAAATCCCTTTTTGACCATCTTATTCACGGTGGAATGCACCTCTCTAACTCTATTGCATCGCTGGTCAATGGAACTGCCTTCAATGAGGACTATATAGACAACTTCAGCTTCTGGCAGATGACATCGAACAAGGGAGTGAATCTCCTTCTTACTGAGGCTGCGGCTAATGCATTATCCTTCGGTCTGGGAAGAGCGGGAGGTATGATTTCAGCACGATTAGCACAATCAACAGGGAGTGCTAGTTCAGCAGTAGCTCGGACATTGAAACTGGGGTCGAGGGAAGGTGCAGCCCGAGCAGGGCTGTTATCAAGGGCTTGGGGTAAAATAGCTGGCAGATTCCCTGTACTTCAAGGATTGACCCAGAAGATAGGCAGCAATGCAGCATTAAAGATAGCAGGAAAAGCTGTTCGAGAGTATTACGAATTGCTGGGAGAAGTGATCTTCGAAATGGCATTTGATAATATGCTCAGATTCAACAAGGAAGAAAGGCCTATGGGTGGTGGAGAAACCTTCCTCATTACTATGTCAGTCGCCGTAGTTGTAAGTGGATTATTACAATCCGTAGGTGGTTCACTTGATATCGGAGTTGATGACAATGGTATCAAGCAACCATGGTCCAAGCTCTCGATAGGACAGAAAGCTGCTAGGGTTGCGATTCGTAGTCTCCTGTTCACGTCTCTAGCTCTTGCTGTGTCAATGTATATGATGCGGATGCCAGTGATGGACGCCAGTTCAGCTTAATAGGTGAGGTGACATAGAGAGAGGTGAGGAACATGACGAGAAAAAGAATGAAGACGGTATTGGTCATTATTGTGGTGCTGGGTGGCTCTGGTCTATTCGTGACATATGGTATACCTTTGTTATCCTATGGAATATCTCATCATCTTGAAGCACGTGTTCCGGTTGGACTGCAGTCTGTACAGCTAATATTCTGGGACCTTCAGGATACGAATCTCACAGTATCCTATGTAGATGATGAAACGCTGTTCTATCGCTTTGATTTCACGTTGTATTAACCTGCAACATTTGGAGATTCTATGACTACGGACTATTTTGATGATTGGTACTCATTCCAAGCTGAACAGAGAATGAGGACAATGACGATAGTACTCGGTACTGGGATTCCATACTCGATTGTTATTGGTGGACAAACACCTCTGAATTCCACAATCATCTTTGATAATGGTGCAAATTTCACTGAAGTTAATGATAAGGGGAGTGATTTTGGTTATCATGCTACAGGTATCCTACGTCTTGCGATTACCGAGAATGTTTCAATAAACGAATGGGTCAAGTTTACCATGGACACTGGCACAAAACAGCCAGAAACTGTTCACCTAAACATCGACCTTCCTGATGGAGTTGAGGGATATCTAGATTTGGGTACAACTTCACGAACATTCTCAGTTCTCGATGGGTGGTATTTCCGTGGGTCTGGTAGGTATAGCACAACCGTAGAGAGCGAGGCTGAGCCAAGTGTAAATTTCTTTCTACGGAATTCAGAGCATGTCTATGCAAGCCTTCGTGACTGAGAGAGATAAGTCTTCACCCTTATTGATAGCCTATCTTAAACGTCTGATATAGCAGCAGTAACATGCTTTAGATTTTCAAAGTTTCTAAGATTATTCATAAGAATGACTATGCATTTCTGAATCGAGTGAATTGAAGAACTACTCCTTTGAATCTCTTCATGGTTCGATATCTTTTAAAGCACAATCAATTTGAAACCTAAATTAACCTGCAGGAGGAATCACAATTACTAGTACATTCTTGAGAGCATTGTCACCTTTTGTTAAAATGATGCCTGAAGTAAAAGCGCCCGACCGAGAAGTCAGCTTTAGGGAGAAGGTAACCTGGACCGCTGGAATCCTCATTATCTTCCTAATCATGTCCCATATGCCGCTTTACGGCGTTGATAGGACAGTAGGAACAGACTATCTATGGGCTATGCGAGTTATTCTTGCTAGCACTAGAGGAACTCTCATGGAGTTGGGTATTGGACCAATCGTTACTGCAGGCCTGGTCATGCAGCTCCTTTCAGGTTCAAAAATAATTAACGTAGACTTTGGAGACCCAGAGGACCGTGCACTCTTCACTGGTGGTCAGAAAGTCATTGCACTTTTCATGACTGGTTTCCAAGCGATTGCTTACATTGGTGGACAGGCCTACGGTGAACTCTCACCAACCAACGCTCTCCTCGTATTTGCTCAGCTATTCATGGCTGGAATTATTGTTATTCTCATGGATGAGCTCGTACAGAAGGGTTGGGGTCTTGGCTCTGGAGTATCA
>JAEOSL010000184.1 GCA_016840385.1 Candidatus Thorarchaeota archaeon
GTGTCTGGTCCCTTTTCCAAATCGGTCCCTATCTGGGTTATCCTTCCAGCTTTTACACCTATATCTGCTGTGTAAATGTCCGCAGCAGTGACTATTTCACCATTTTTAACAATTAAATCGAAATTACTCAATGCAGAACCTCCTTACACTATAATACAATCACCAATAAATCGCTTTAGGAACTGAGAATATCTACTTTATTCCACTTATTATCCATTCAAGCTACCACTGCGATATCTCTTAAGAATAAGTACACACGCGCTCACTGCAATCCCGACTAATAATATTGCTATCACAGCTCCTTCTATGATTTCAAGTGAATAGAAAAGAGGATAGTAGTCAATCGAAACTGCTTCTCCAGGAATCAAATACCTACCCGAGCCAATGTAATCTGACCAAAAATTACCCGTCAGAGTAGTGTTCCATTGGTTCCCAACCCCATAGTCACGCGCATTCCCTAAGACGTTATCAGTAATCGTGTTGAGATAGATTAAGTTGTTATACGTCTGGTAATCTATGTATACACCGTATTCATTTCTGTAGATAACGTTACCCACTACTGTGTTGTTCATGGAATCTTCGATATGCACACCTTTACCATTTTCATAGATAATATTGTTTTCTACTATGTTATTTTTCGAGGAGTGATTGATATTCACACCAATACTGTTTCCAAAGATGGTGTTGTCTACAACCAAATTATTCGTTGAGAAATCGATATGTACACCACTATCAGTCCCATAGATATTGTTGCTCACAATTGTGTTGTCAGGGGAGTAATAGAGATGGATACCGGAATATGAGTTTCCAGAAATTGTATTGCGCTCAAGTGTATTGTTCGAGGAGCGAGAAAGATGCACACTGGAATGAGAGATTTCATAGAAGTTGTTATCCACGATCGTACTGTATGAGGAAGAGTGAAGCTCCACTCCATATTCGTGTTTTGAGAGGGTATTGTGTCGTAGAGTGCAGTATGATGAGTATCCAAGTTCAATTCCAACAGAAGCGTTGGAGAATTCACCGTTCTCAATAGTTACTCCTGTGCAGTTCCCTAGAATTACCTGACCGTATTGACTCCCATCAATCGTTCCTCCGTTCCAGTTCCAGAAGTAACCTAGGGGCTTATCATTCACCAAGTTGTCGACAGTAATCGTGTGTTGCCAATATTCTGCGGGTGTAGAAAATCCTGAGCCGTGGATGCGGATTCCGTTGTTCACGAGGATGTTTGAGGACAGCGTGATGTTCTTGGAGATATAGAGGTCAACACCAAAAATGTTTCCAAAGATATTGTTGTTCATTATTGTATTGTTTTGGGGAATAGTATCATAAACACCATAACTACTTCCAGAAATGGCATTATTCTCAACAGTGGTGAAAGATGAGCTAATGAGATGAACACCTGAATATGAGTTTCCAGAAACTATGTTGTTCTCTATTGTATTGTATGATGATCTAATGAGATGAACACCTGAATATGAACTTCCAAAAACTGTGTTGTCTTCGATTGTATTGTATGAGGAGGAAAAGAACTCAATCCCTATTAGATTTCCTGAAGCCATGTTGTTCCTCAGATTGCAGTATGATGAAAACCCAAATTCAATTCCCACTGTTGCGTTGTTGAACACACCGCCCTCAATAGATATTCCCGTACAGTTTACTAGAATTATTTGACCGTAATGGCTTCCATCAATCGTTCCTCCATTCAAGTTCCGGAAATAACCCAGAGGTTTTCCATTCACCAAGTTGTCACTAGTAATGGTGTGTTTCCAGTCTTCTAGGTTATTTCCATAAATACGGATTCCGTTGTTCACAAAGATGTTTGAGGATAGTGTATAATTCGAGGATATATAGAACTTGACACCAACAATGTTTCCAGAGATGGTGTTGTTTACTACTGCATTGTTCGAGGAATACATGATATGCAAACCAAAATAATTACCCGAAATGGTATTGTTCTCTATTGTGTTGTTCGAGGAGCCACCTATGCGCACCCCAGAATATAAGTTTCCAGAGAAAGTGTTATCCACTATTGTGTTGTTCGACGAAGAAGAAATGGACATCCCAACAAAGTTTCCAGAGATGGTATTATTTTGTATAGCTCCATGGACCACACCACTAAATCTTATGCCATCTTCTGACATTTCTCCTTTGAGTAGACAGTCACGAATGACAAAGTAAGCATCAGTGTTTTGAATGTAAATACAATGTTCTGTCGTTGCTGTGATGCTATACCCTGCGATGAAAAACGGATCTTCTGATGTCCCGCTCCCAGGAAAACCCTCAGATGCAAAATCGGCATTCGATGTGATATAGATGGGGTCGTGAATGACATATGAGGGGATGAAGCTATCTTTTGGTCCTGACACTTCAAACGGTTTCTTTGATATGTTTGAACTTGTAAATGGAATCTGTTGAACAAACAGAATTGCTGGAGCTACAAGTATTAGAATTGCAAATAGACTTACGATATATATTGGAGTTCCTAACCTCAAGTTCAGACAATCCCTCGTCCAACTGAGCATTCACAGCGGATATGGAACATTGTAAAAACACCATTATAACGTGATGTGTTAACGCACGCCATTTTTATTTTTAATTACTAGAACTAGAGTAAAACGTATTAGTCACGATATCTGAGTAGTACAATACAAGTTCTTGGAGATATTGCGATGCGAAATGTACGTGTTGGTCTTGTACAGGCTAAATGGGAAGGTAACATCACCGATGAAGAAATGATAAATGAAGATATAGAACGCATGATTCGAAAGCACGAGGGTTTTGCAACTATCGCTCATCAACAAGACGTTCAAATTCTTTGTTTTCAAGAACTATTTTTTGGACCATATTTTTGTGCTGAGCAAGACCGCCGCTGGTACAAATATGCTGAACCAATCCCTGGACCATTAACAGAACGAATGGGCAAACTAGCAAAGAAACACAAGATGGTAGTAATTGCTCCCATGTATGAAGAAGAAATGCCTGGAGTCTACTATAATACTGCAGTGATTTTTAATGACGATGGAAGCATCTTGGGAACGTATCGTAAGAATCACATCCCTCACCTTGACCCTGGGTTCTGGGAGAAGTTCTACTTCCGACCAGGCAATCTTGGATATCCAGTTTTTGAAACACCATATGGGAATGTTGGGATTTACATCTGCTATGATAGACACTTTCCAGAAGGAGCTCGTGCTCTTGGTTTGAACGGCGCAGATATCGTCTTCAACCCCTCAGCAACTGTCGCAGGTCTCTCTGAACATCTTTGGTCAATTGAGCAACCAGCTCATGCGGTGGCTAACGGATATTACGTCGCAGCTATCAATCGTGTCGGAGATGAACCTTGGAAGACGGGTACATTTTATGGGAGTTCGTATGTTGTGGATCCTAGAGGTCAAATCATTAAACAAGGGTCTCGCGATAATGAAGAACTGATTGTCGCTGATATCGACCTAGATTTGATTCGTAAAGTTCGAGATACATGGCAGTTCTATCGCGACAGGAGACCTGAGTCTTATTTCGAGCTGACAGATTTCTAGAATGCAGCTTAGAAATAAGTCGCTTTGAGTGTTTCTGGAAATGTTTTTCCAAGTACATTGGCAGTCCATATTCAGTATAGATTATTCTTATTCGGTAATAGGATTTTTAAGAAAGGTCAGGCTTAGTTGCCCGATATTGTTAGTTTGAGGTAGTTTGCATTGGTCAGCGTAACAGAGAAGATTGTTAGTTTGTCAATTTTGATTATTTTACTTGCTTTACTCATCCCGATTTCGGATACACAACAATTGAATACAAGATTCACAGTTTCACCTGCTGAAGCTCCTGACTACTGGCCTACTGAGGGTTGGCAACAATCAACTCCACAAGAACAGGGAATGAATGCAACTTTACTTAGTAAGATGATTGACTTTTCCAATAATAACTGGAATTTGAGAAGTATCCTGATAATTCGAAATGGCTACATGGTTCTCGAAAACTTCATAGATTCAGAATATAATGAAAGCTCTTTAACCAATACTTATTCATGCACAAAGAGCATTATTTCTATTCTAGTTGGAATTGCGATTGATAAGGGGTATATTGATAGTATTGATGAATCAATCGTAAGTTTTTTTCCAAATAGAACTATAGCTAATCTTGATAGTCGAAAAGAATCCATAACATTGAA
>JAEOSL010000185.1 GCA_016840385.1 Candidatus Thorarchaeota archaeon
GCATCCGATGCAGGACAGATCATTCTAGTTAATTGCCATGACATGTATATTGAACATCGGAACCTCAGTAGCTGCACTGCAGGTCTGATACTCATTAATAACGGAATGACATACGTGCGAGATAACACCTTTAGCAACAGCTATTATGGTGTTTACGCCCTCGGAGTCCAGGATGTTTTTATTGAGAGAAATGTATTCAGCCAAAATTCCTATGGATTTTATTTAACAGATTTCGATGGAGTTCCAACCTTTGGCTGGGCTGAATGGAATCTCTTCTTCGATAATCATATTGCCAATGCTGAAGATGCGTACATACCTAGTTTTTTTGATTTCGACTATAACTATTGGTCAGACTACACCGGACCTGATGACAATTCCGATGGTTTCGGGGACATACCATACACCTTCACAGGAAACAGCGACCCGCATCCCTTGATGTACAATCCAATACCACCTCTCTGGCAAGAGCCACTCGTTGATCAAATAGTAGAATATGACTTCTCTATGATGCTCTTCCAATATGATTTGAATATCACAAGTCCTGCACCAATGAATTGGGCACTAAACACCACACTATTTCTGATTGACTCAGATGGAGTGATATCCCTGGACTCCTACTTACCCATTGGCACCTATGGTTTGGAAGTAACAGTAAGTAGTCCTTATGGACATCAGCTAGTAGACAGTTTCCAAATCTTCATTGCGGATATTACTGCACCAAGTTGGGTTTCTCTTCCTACAAATCAGAGTCTATTGTACGGTGAACAGATGGATATTGAAGTTTCAATTGTCGATCTTTCAGGGATTAGTAGATGGGAACTCAATGATACAATCAACTTCAGATTGAGGGCTACTTACTTTGAAACCACCAGCATTGCACGGATAACCAGTTCTACTAATCTAGACCCCGGAATGTATTGGTTAATGGTCACTGGTTTTGATATTTACAACAATGGGATATCAACAGTATTTGCTGTGACAGTAGATCTAGAAACAACAGCACCAGTTTGGGTTCTTGCTCCCATAGATGAGGTGGTAGAATACGGAGAACCTTATGTCCAGCGACTTGGAGCTTGGGACGCCTCAGGTATTGATTATTGGTGGCTCAATGACACAGTTCGCTTTGTAATCGATGAGTACGGTGTGATAAGAAACAACACTATGCTGCTATCAGGAGTTTACACTCTGAATGTCACAGTCTACGATCCCTCTGAAAACAGCCTCTCTGCAATCTTCACTGTCACTGTAAGTCCACCAGAACAAGACACGACTCCTCCAACTTGGGTGACTCTCCGCATCTACCAGACCATCGACTATGGTGAAGCACTGCAGGTGCAGGTTGAGGCCTGGGATGAATCAGGTATCGACCACTGGTGGCTCAACGACACAATCCATTTCACACTGGACGAATTAGGAGTAATCAGGAATGCCACAACCCTCGACCCTGGAACTTACAGACTTGAGGTACGAGTTTATGACCCATTTGACAACTACTGCTCAGCCACACTCGTTGTAACAGTGCTCGAAGCCCCAACAACTACTATAACAACCACGACTACAACATCGACTACGACGACTGCAACAACCACGACTACAACTTCAACAAATACAAGCACAACCACAGAAGGCGTTAACCCTGTGATGACACTTGTTTTAGGAACCGGAATCGGAGGAGCAGCAGTCATCGTTGTTGTCGTCGTGTTTCTAAGGAAGAAGTCATGACAATAGAAACCAGCTCAATGACCAATACTCACGATTGGTGGGTTAGTTTCTTTCAGAAAATAAGAAAAAGGGGACACGAAAATCCCCTTAATCTAGAATTGTGATAATGAACCTCTTGACCTGACATACCGTTCAGTGTATCTGAACAACAATCCGCCAACAATGACGAACACTATATCGAGAATGATGAGTGCCATCACTGCGTTGAATGCTCCTGAGTACGCTATACCTTCCATGAGGAACCCTCTGAATCCTTCCACACTCCACGTCAGTGGTGAAACTACCGAGAAGTATTGCAGGATTGTAGGTAGCACTGCGATAGGATAGGAGATGGGCGCAATCAAGAGTAGTGATGATGACAGTAACTCTACAATCATCCATCCTTGTTTTGCGACAAGCACAATACAGACTACGGTGAAGATGAGCCCTTGCATACCAACAACTGAGAGACCTACGATCATCAATGCGGGAATGATTCCCCACCAGTTCAGCGTCACACCAAATAGGAGTACCGAGGCAGTTAGTTGCAAGAGGACCCCGAGACCCCCGTGTTGTAGATTGTGAAGCATTGAGCCCCAGACTAGAGTATCCCTACGCATGGGAGTTGTCATCAGGGTCTCCAAGGTTCCTGCATTCTGTTCTCGTCGAAGAGCAAATCCAGTTCCCCACATGAGGCTAATTGCTAATCCAGTGTATGAACTTCCAAGTGCGATGTAAGTGATCCAATCTGAAGTCCCAACAAGTCCTTCAAGAGCTGCGGATTCGGCACCTCCAGTAACCGCGGTACCCGCCAGTATCAAAGGTATAAACCAAAGGAAAGGCATCACGATGAACCAGAGCACACTCAAAGGATAGCTGAACTCCACTTGCCACTGCTTGAGGGAAAGTGCATTGGCAGCTCGTAACTCTGCTCGTGCACCTTCGCGTTCCCACATCTTCGGGAAGATTTTGTCTTTCTCTTGCTCCATCTAGAATCCCCCCATTGAACCTCGCTGCTTTGTCCAGCGTTCTGCGAAGTTGAAGGTGGCTAAGCCCAATCCCCAGAAGAGCACAGCAAGGATGGTTAGTGCTCCCACTGATTGAGCAAAGTTCAGTAAAGTCCATGCTCCGGTGATTGCAATTTCTCGAATCGTAATGATTCCGATTGTAGTTGGAAGTAGATATGCAACAAACTGCATTGGTCGAGGTAAGGCATTGATGGGATAGTTCACTGGTGAAACCATGTATGAGGTTTCTGAAACTAATTGAGTCAAGACGCTTGGGTCTTTGAACACTAGTATCAGACCTGCAATCATGAACCCAAATCCGTACAGCCCGATTACCATGATCATCAGGATGATGATTGTCGGCAAAATCGCTGTGACTGCATATGATACTCCAAACATAGTCGTAGAGATGAGGAAGAGTATCAGTGCTTGGATTGTTCCCTGAACTGTGTCTGAGAATGCAGCTCCCAAGAGAATGCTGATTCGTGGCACTGGTGTGGAAAACAGCGGTTCAAGAGTTCCACTAAATTGTTCAACTCTGAAGTTGTTTCCTATACCCCATATCGAGTTGTCCAAGTACATGTACACAAACCACCCGATGACTACGAATTGAATGAAATCATCATAGCCCGATATCTCAGTGAAGTGTGCAGTGGTTTCCAATCCGCCCACAGCTGTTGCCATGAGAATGTACGGTGCAAACCACAGTATCGGAAGGAATCCCCAAACCATTATATTGGTCGGGTATCGCAGAGCGATTCTTAAATTCTTAACAGCGAAGGTTCGAGCTGCAGTCCAGTCCATTGCACGTGGCTTGAAGGTTTCCAAGTATTCACTGGTTTCGTGAATACTATTCTCCTTGTCTTTCTGCGCCAGCTCTGTCAATCCTTAATCCTCCTTCCAGTGAGTTGCAGGAATACGTCATCAAGGGAGGGCTCCTTCACCTCGAAGTGCTCAACCTTGCCTGAACTTGTATCTCTCATGTAATCGAGTAGAGTGTGAGCCATCTCGTATCCATTCTGCGCGGTGACGACCAAGTCTGAATGACCGTTCTTGGTGTTAATGGATGCTGACATGACATTCTCCATCTTCTTGATAACCTCGATATCTGGAGTGCCCACTACTTTCATGTGAAGGCTGTCGTAATCCCTTACTCCTTCCTTCAGTTCATGAGGTGAGCCAAAGCTCTTGATTTCTCCCTCGTTGATGAGGGCTATCTTGTCGCAGAGCAAATCTGCTTCGTGCATGTAATGAGTGGTTAGTAGGATGGTCTTATCCTTCAACTCCTCCTGCACATACTTACGAAGGTCTGTTGCGAATGTTGGATCGAGACCTTGAGTCGGCTCGTCCAAAAGTAATACGGGTGGGTCATGAATTAGCGACCGTGCAAAGACGATCTTCATTCGCATTCCGTGTGAAAGGTTCTCTGCCTTCTCATCTGCCTTTTCT
>JAEOSL010000186.1 GCA_016840385.1 Candidatus Thorarchaeota archaeon
CAGTATAAACACAGATGGATTCTACGTTTCAGCTCAGGTAACTGACGACCTATCTGGTATCGACAACGTTACAGTCTATATGCAGATTGACAACGGTACACCCGTCTTCTATCCATGCACAAATTCGTCGGGAACATGGGTTACATCTATCCCCTCGTTCACAGCTACTTCCAATGTTGAAGTGTGGGTGGAAGTTTGGGACTGGGGTTTGAATCACGCTGAGTCTAACCATGAAACCCTTGCCATCACTACGTCAACTACCACTGGTGTTCCTGATTTCACTCTGTATCTCTATATTGCAATATTCGCAGGGGCTGCAGTTGTCATAGTGGTTATCGTGATAGTGGTAAGAAGACGATAAATGGATCTCCAATCTAGCTCCCCATTTTCGTTTCGGAATCTTGGAGTGGTTTTCTAAGAGTTATTCCGAATTTTCGAATGATTATGCAATCTATAGAATCACCATCTATTCATATAGTAGAACTACAATTACTCACTATCTGATTGATACATTCTAGGGTGTTTCTCTAGGTGACTTTCTAATGAAAACAAAGAAAATGATTGGCTTGCTTCTTGTGCTTCTACCACTATGCCTTGGGATATGTATCACTCCTGGTGGTATGATTTTTGGAGGACAAGAAACTGGAGAAAGCAGGGCTGTCGATCTCTCCAATGGAGAGAAATTAGAAATTGCACCTGATGAGATGCTTCATGAGTATTCACTATCTGAAGTTCCTACAAGTTATTCAGGTACCGGTGATTCACTACTAGCTGATGAGTCAGGTATCCGTATTGATACCTTCACGAATGAGAGAATGAAATACTACTCAGATAGCTCCACTGTGACGAATACAAGTGTGTCCGTACCTTTTGGAGGCGATTGGGAGTCTTATCAGATTTTCACAAATGTCACTAGCATTACTGAGAATAGAACCTGGTTGGATAATAGTGGATTTGATGACACAACAAATTGGACTTACGATTATTATGATGTCCCATCATCATATGGATCGTACGTTAATGTTTATGAATCCACGTGGCAAGCAGATATCGGTCCAACCGGTATTGGCGATGGTGCTTCCTATTTCATGATAGATGGTTATGCATACAACCACCCTGTATTCGGTCAGAACAGTTGGTATGAAGAAGGCGATAAAGCTTACACTGTTCAGGATTTAGTTATCAATCGAGGTGATGTTACATCGGTTGGAATTTCACTAGACTATTGGGCAGATATAGCAAAACCAAATCAAGTATTTGGGTCCTTTGAGCTGTTCGTAGCTATTGGCGATCCCGATAACGGTGGTACTTATCTTTGGCAAGTTGCTTATGATGCAATTCTTGACGATGAAACTTGGTATTCAACTGGTTATATTGAAATTCCAACTCCTTCTATAACTCTACCCAACATGTCTGTCTGGGCTGGTATTCGTTCAACCGCTAATTCGCATGAGAAAAATGATCTCGTGCCCGAAGGTCAATTAGACAATATTGTAATCTATCTAACTGCAAAAGCAATACCTGATGATGTCAACCTCCAAATGAATGGGATTGATGTCAGCAACGTTCTAGATGGTGGTACACCAATCATTGGTTTGGGTACAGCTTGGTTTACTCCTCCGACTCCTTGGACTCAAGGATTTGCCTACGCTAACTTTTCATGGATGCCTTCTCCATTCCCACCAGAGCCAAATCATGACATCATTGTTAGTATTGATACAGATGTATGGGTATTTGCTAGAAAATTACAGCAACCAACTATAGAGGATACAGAACTACTAACTCTGGGTGACAATTATGTCATAAGTAATGCAACGGCTATCAGCTGGGAAACCAATTACTTAGTGGGTATTCCCGATGGATATGATGACCAATTCTTCTTTAATATCACAATTCCTTTCAATAGAGATGTGACCTTTGTTTCGGAACCAACTCATAGATACACGAATCTAACCTCTTGGTGGAATTTGGGTGACCCTAGTGATGGTGTTGTCAATGTTTCAGTCTATGATGTCATAACAGAGGAAACCGATGGTTTTTGGATGGTGCGAAGTGTTTCCCCTAATATGATTGACACTCTCGAAGTTTGGGATAATGATTTGGGCATTTGGGTTCCAACTAGAACTTTTAGAGCTGATGACAACACTAGATTTCGTGCTAGTCTAGATACTTCGTACGCTGGTGATAATGTAACTTTCACAATCTATGACTCTCTTGGCACAACTTGGCATACATTGAGTGCAGTTGTTGATGGTAGTGGATATGCTGTTACTGATTTCGTAATGCTTGATGCTTTCAATGCAACAGTCGGTGATTGGGAAGTTCAAGCTTTTGTTGTAGATTCTGCTTCTGGCGGCGTTGTTCATAATGTTGGATACTTTAGACGATCCTTCAGTATCGACCATGGCACGCAAATGTCAGTCCAATATCCAATAGATGGACGATTTATCTGGAGTGTCAATGTTACATTTGGCGAAATTGTGTTTCTACAACTTCGAGTAAATGATAGTGATAATGGCGATTTGCTCCCAGGCGGAATAATGACATATTCAGGCAATTATAGTGGGACTGCAAATGATTTAGGTACAGGGGAATATAGCATTACACTTGACACGGGCACACTCCCATCAAATGGAGCTGCACAGGTCCATCTATCTTGGACAAAGGATAACTATGATTTGATCTTACAGACTTTCACAATTTTTGTAACATATGAAACAAACTTGTATTCAAGCGATTCGCCAGGAATTGCAGTGCCTGTTGATCATGTTGCTGATTTCCACCTTTTCTATGAGAACACTTTAGCAGATCCAATTGTTGGTGCATCAATTACATGCAATTGGACTAACTCCTACTCGGTGATTGAAACTTCTCCAGGCGAATATCTTCTAAGCCTCAACACAACAGGCTTTACCTTGGGCTTATATTATGTGGAAATCGCCGCAACAAGTGATTTCTATCAAACGAGAAATATAATTCTAACAGTGAATATCAGAGAGTTACATACCTCAGCTATTCCATCAACTAGCTTTCTTTCCTTACCTGTCGGTTATAATACAACTTTCGAGATCACTTACCTTGATACCGATAGCAACATTCCAATAATTAATTCTGCAGATGCAATTCAGTGTAACTGGTCAGATATTCACCAGACTGGTGACATGAATTATACTGTGACTGAATCAACTAACCCTGGAGTCTATGAAGTAGTCATTTACTCAATGGATGATGACCAGCTAACTTCCTACGATGTTGTTTTCAATGTTAACAAATACGGTGCTCAAAATCATACATTCATTGTGACTGTTGAATTACGCACTCATTTGACCTCACTATATCTGAACAATTCCATTGAATCAGTTGCATACACCGACAACATCACTGTAAACATTGTCTATTTCGATGTTGATGTTGGTTCTGGAATCGTGAACGGTACTACGCTTGGAGGATATGTTGAGCTGATTATATCAAGCCCGACACTTTCATCGCCATCATTCACAGTTGTTAGCATTTCAAGTGATGGTCTGTATACAATCCATATTCCTGCTGATCAGTGGAGTGATGTCGGCACTATCGAGCTTGATATCACAATGAATTGGATTGGTGTGAATTTCAAATTCTCTAATCTTACACTTTCTACACAAGTAGTGACTACTGCAGCAGCTACAGATCTCTACATTGGAGAGAATCCTATTGTTGTATCTTATGGGGAGAATGTAACATTCTCCATCATCTACTATGATGTTGGAGCTGAATACGGAATTGTAAATGGGACCGGAATATATTCTGGAAATGTTCACATTATTATCGAAGTACTAACTGCTGGAGAAACTATTGCCCAACTAGATATGGTAATTACTGAAATCAATTTCAGTACAAGACCCGGTGAATATAGAATAAAATTCGATACATCACTACTGAGTGGATTAGGTGACGTTGAGCTACTCATATGGTTTAATTGGACATCTGGCGAGCTTCCATACTATGAGAACCAGGTCATCCTCATCACAGTATCCACAAATTATCGTCTTACATCAGTTGACTGGACACCATTACCAATAACTCCTTATGATGAATTAACAAATCTTAGTCT
>JAEOSL010000100.1 GCA_016840385.1 Candidatus Thorarchaeota archaeon
CTTCTTCATTCTTACGATGATATTACTCAGGAACTCCTTGAATCGCATGGCTATACTGCGTCAGGTTTCTTCATGGAGAAAGACTTGGCAAGAAAAATCTGATTTCAGAAAATGGTGAAGTTGAACACTCACAATATTGAAAGGGGTGTGATGTATCATATCCCTAGCACAACATTGGAGGTTCCACTCTGTCAAAACGAGCGATAGAAATCACTTTTCCAATCGCAGAGATAAATAGGATTGCAGAGAAGGAATCTACAGGATTTGGACGAAGACACTACAGACCGGTATATGTGATGCATAAATGGTGGGCACGCAGACTTGGCTCGATATTCAGAGCAATTCTACTGTACTCATTAGCGGACGACACACTTTCCCAGTGGGACCAAAACCCCCATAATCTATGGGAATTTTTCTCAAAAAATGCTAATCTAGAGGGAAAAATCGTTCTTGATCCCATGATGGGGGGCGGTACAACTGTTGTTGAAGCACTAAGACTTGGTTGCAAAGTAGTGGCTGGAGATCTTAACCCAGTTTCCTGGTTTGTTGTGAAGAAGCAAATCGAAGATATTGACCCGGATTTGTTGAAGACTGCTTTATCCCAACTTGAGCTGGATTTAGGCGAAGAATTAAGAAAATATTACAAAACTACTTGCCCTGAATGCAATAATGATGCCGAGGCAATCTACTATTTTCATTGTAAGGAGCTGGATTGCCCGGATTGCGATACAATAATATCGCTGATGAAGAATTTCTACCTTGCAAAGTCACCCACAGGAAATGGAGATGTTGTGATTTGTCCTGAGTGTTGGGACGTTTTTGAAACAAAATCAGCAAAAAGTCGTGCGATTTGTCCAAAATGCGATAGAAAATTCCAACCTAAGGAAGATTTCTCTGCAAGAAAAAGGATGTACCACTGCTCTAATGGATGCACACCTAGGAAAATCATCTCAGCTACAACAACTAATCCTCTTGAATATCGTCAGTATGCAGTGGAGTTCTATTGTAAATCGTGCGATATTGAGAAAAATCCTAGGCTGAAAAATGGTAGAGGTTACAAGAAATCTGACGAAAGAGACCTCAAACTTCTTGAAAATGCAGAGAAAGAATTCAAAAAAATTCGTAATGATCTACCAATTCCAGATACAAGAATTCCGAATGGAGTAGAAACACGACGAGCCTTGAACCACGGTTATACAAAATTCAAAGATATGTTCAGTCCAAGACAGCTACTCAACCTTGGAAAGATATTTCGTTGGATTCTTAATCATGGGGATTGGAAAATCAAAGAATTCCTAATACTGGCATTCTCGAACAGTCTGAAATACAACAACCTTTTTGCAAAATATAATGCAACTCAAGGGTTCATCACGGATATCTTCAGGACTCATTCTTACTCACCATCAATGTCTCCTGTTGAGGCTAATTGTTATGACACTGCCAAGGGAAGAGGATCATTCACCGCTTTTGTAAATCTAGTGATTGAGGGAAAGGAATACTGTCGCCAGCCCTTTGAGAGAGTGTTCAAGAAGGCCAAAATGACAAAAATCTACACGAAAATCCCCATAATTAGCAAGTTTTCCGATAATTTTGAAGATTTGACCACCCACAGTAACGTCTTACTCCGATGCGAATCATCTGAAAAGATCAATATCCCAAACAAATCTGTTGATGCCGTGGTCACGGACCCTCCATATTATGGAAATGTCATGTATTCCGAGCTGTCGAATTTCTTCTATGTGTGGTTAAGGATAGCACTCAAGGACAAATATCCCCATTTCCGCACGGAATTGGTACAAGATGAAAAGGAAGTAATTGAAAATCGAGTTCAAGGTAAGGGCGAAAAAGAGTTTCTTGAGAGTCTGACACAAGTTTTTACCGAATCCACACGCATTCTGAAGGATGACGGGGTCTTTGTTTTCACTTTTCATCATAAGAGCGGGGAGGTATGGGGAACAATTCTCAGATGCATCCTGGATTCAGGGCTATATGTTTCTGCGATCTATCCGGTTCGAAGTGAGATGAAAGCATCCACCCATCTTTATGACGCGTCCAACATAACCATGGATATCGTATTGGTTTGTAGAAAACGTATCAAGTCTGTCAAATCTGAAGGCTGGAACAATATACGCCATAAAGTAAAACAAATGACCCTTTCTCTTGTTCAGGACCTTGAAAAATCCGGCGAATCCCTTAATCCCCTTGATATCTACATGATGGCTTTCGGTAAGTGTTTGGAGCTATATTCCCAGCACTACCCACAAGTTCTCGATGGTGAGAGGCAAATCGGTATCAAAGAGGCTGTTGAATCTATCAGAAGTCTCATCAGTGAAAATTTGGATTCTTCTTTAAGCCACTAGAGTGATTGGGAAATACCCTAGGGATAGTAAAATTGTGAAAAATAAGAAACAAATCGTCAATAATAGAACAATTGAATCGGATTTGTGCCAACTTGAAGTGCGTAGGTAGGTCCTGCTATCCTCATAGCCAAATCCTCGTCCATCCATAGACATGGATAATGATTCAACTTTAGAAAGAGCTGAAACTAACAAAGGGAAGAATGTGTATCGTATTGACCTTTTGATTTTCTTAATACCTCCAAGTTCTATCGAAATACCCCGTGATTTTTGTGCCATACGTACAGTATTATTTTCCAAGTCAAATAGGGGAAGGAATCTCAACGCTATTACAAGAGTAAAGCTGTAACGATAAGGAATCCTCAGCCTTGTAAGGGAATGAACAAGAAGAGTAGGATCTGTTACTGATACAAAAAGCATACTTGAAAAAACAACAAGTAGGAACCTTGTTGCCATTGCCAGTCCTTTTTCGATTCCAAAATCAGTGACAGGAAAGAAAGGACCGATTTCACCTATTTGTGGGATAGCGAAGAATAGAAGATTTCCGTTGATAGTAAGCATTACTTGCACAATGAGAAGCATAAGAGAGAAGAATAGAAGAAACTTGGTTCTACCGGATTTCAACTGAATTGGAACTTTGGCAACTTTGAAAGAGATTAGTATGATGAGGAATAATATCGTGCTTAAGGTCCAATGAGGGAAAATAATTACTGAAGAAACCGTCAGAACCAAAACTAATAGATTCAGAGATGGATTCAACCTATGAATAAAGGAGTTGCCTTGAGTATACCCAAAACGTGACACCTACAAGTTTCCCTCCAGATTGTTGTATTCATCATGACCCAACGTTTCAAGTCTGGTAAGCACTGATTGGGGGGTTCCATCGAGTAAGACTTCCCCTTTTTTCATGAATATTATTCTGTTACTGTGATTAATAGCAAAAGATGAATCGTGGGTCACTACAACGACCAACCCATCATTTTGTGCTATATTATCAATTTTTTGCGTTATGAATCGACGGCCTCTTGCATCTTGACCAAGGAATGGCTCATCCAATAAGAGAATTCTCGGTTCATGCACTGATACAGCACTAATATTCAATCGTCTTTTTTGTCCATGGCTTAGTGAAAATGGGTTACGCTCTTTGAAATCTAAAAGATTAGCAGTTTTGAGACTATTCTCAGATCGCATTATGCTTTCTTCATCTTCAGAATCAAGGACATCATGGATCAGATTCTGTTCTTTCCAAACTGTTCGCTCGAAAATTTGGTGGTTGGGGTTCTGGAAGACCATTGCAATGTCTGATGTGATTTGCCTTCTGGAAAATGTATTGAGTGGCGTACCATCAAGATAGATACTCCCCTTGTGTGGTTTTAATATTCCTCCTAGTAAATTAACAAGCGTAGACTTTCCTGAGCCATTATTACCCATCAGTGCTACTATCTCACCTTGATGAAGGGTTAATGATGCGTTACTAACAGCCCAGTTTTCATCGTAGGCAAAACTTACTTGGTCAGCAGATAAAACAGGTTTGCCTGCGGTCAGTCGCTCGGATGACCCAGCAACCCATGGATTAGTTCGTGGTCTGTTGATGTCATAGGGGGAGATACTACCGTCGGATATTCTCAAAGCCCTATCGGCAATGGCCAAGATGGCATTTAATCGATGCTCGATACATATTATTCCCAAACCCATCTTTTTCATAGTCAGAAGAACTTGGCAGAGCATCTGAACACCCTTTGGGTCAAGGCTCGCAGACGGTTCATCTAGTATCAAATATTCTGGTCTGCAGGCAAGCATCGATGCGATGACAATACGTTGCTTTTCACCTCCAGATAATGCAAATGTTGGACGTTCGATGAGATGTTCAGCACCTACGGATGCCAGCGAAGTTGATACAAGATTTCGTATGTCATCCCGTTCAACCAGATAATTCTCTGGCCCAAAAGCAATTTCATCTTTGACTAACAGCGTGTTTAGCTGACTTTCGACATCCTGTTGAACTAAGGCTACTTTTCGTGAATATTCAGATATTGGCAAGTCAGATACATCAGCTCCATCGATTGATAGCGAACCTGACAAATGACCGTGAATGGACCGGGGGATGAACCCAGAGAGGTATTTCGCTAGAGTTGACTTGCCTGATCCAGTTGGCCCCGTGATTACAACAAGTTCGCCAGGCTTCAGTGTAATGTTGATGTGATCTAAGATTTGTTGAGTGCCATCGTATGAGAAACTTATGTCAGTGGCCTCTAACAATTTTCACCCTCCTAGTAGACTTGTAGTGTTGTTACTTGTCGAACCCATTGTGAACCATCGTATTGTGCTGCAATTAACCAGAGTCCGTCATCAGCATTAGTCAAGAGAAATTGAGTGTCGTCCATTACGGTATCGAGTTCGAAAGGAATTGAATACCCATCAACAGCAATCACCATCAACCACTCTGCATTTGGTAATACACCTGCATAATTTAGTATTGTACTAACAAGAACCCCAGAATAGTTTGCTAGTGGGAGTTGAGTGTATGCACCGATTAGCTCGGCCTCAATTGTCACCATTTGGTCTGCGAACATCGAGTGTGTGAAGGAGTAAGGAGTTTCAACAAGTCCTTCGACTTCACATGCGTTTGGGTCTGTACCCAAATGAACAATTGATGTCATATAGATAGTCGAACCAATGACAAGAAAAAGCGTTATTGTAATTGCAGGAATATTCCGACGGATCATATTCCTCTTGTCAGTTGGACTAGGGCTTGTCCTCATACTCGAAAGATGATAGGGCATAACTCCAGCATCGTTCAGAAACTCAAGGGTTTCCCAAGCAAAATAACCTGCGAATATCACTCCAGAGCAGAAAGCAAGTAGCGATATGATGAAAATGTAGAGATTTGGAACCCCAGCAAAGTAGAATATCTGGAAAACTATCACATTTGATGCTGCTGCAAGTCCGGCACCGCTCCACCAAATAATTCGGGATCCGGTTCCTGCTTCCTCGGGTTTTCCTCCAATAGTAGCAAAAGTGTCAATTAGCATCCCCTGCATTAGAGATACAATCACGATGACGATTCCATGTGTACTTCCTGTGAACATCTCAACCGTTCCTTTTAGTAGGCCTCCAAATGTTCCAGCCCCATTTCTAGGGACCAATACACGTATCAGAACTATCCAAAAAACATGAAGTCCTGCCAAGAATTGGCCTGCTCCAAAGGGGACTCCAAGACTTAGGTTGATAATATTTCCAAGGTATCCGACAAAGGTGCTTAGTGCGCCGCCTAGAGAGCTCAATATCGCGAGTGTGGCAATCTCACGTGTATTGATTGCATCTCTATACACGAGTTTATCCCCCAATTATCTCAATCATTGCTACGTATTTTGCCCATCTTGCCCCTGCTGATTCGTAAATATGATAACCTTGTCCTGGATCTGAAGTTGCCAGACAGTCAGCGTTACTATATCCACCATCGGGTGCTAGCATCACAATTCTAAGGCCGTCAATCCAGCTTGGCACAATGGTTTCATTATACTGGTAAGCAAGTATCATTTCACCCTGAATATCGTACCAAGATGAATTCGGATATGCATTATAATAACTGAAATCCTGTACGAATCCATCAGATGAGGTAATTCGTATTGTAGCATTCTCATTCATTCCTCCAACATAATCAATCAGTGTAGAAATGTTAACACCACGGTAAACACCTTGATTTCTCCAATTATCAAATCGATTCTGAACAGAAGAGTATGCCTCGCTGTAATCGAATAATGTCAAATCTTCAATAGTAAGGGTCACAGTTGTTTCTACACCTCTAAGAATTACCCTATTATTTTGGATTGAAGGTGCATCAAGAAGTACAGGAGTGATTATGGCTTCAGAATCTGTAAGAGTGACATTCACATAATGATAGATACCACCATCTTCAGGTTCGGCATATAGACCGGCACCAGCACCGCCAGTTATCACGTATTCAACATCATTTATGGTTCGATGGTCGAACATATGGATGTGTCCAGAAAAGACCACATCTACCTCATATTCTTCGTAAAGATTCATCAATCGAGTATTGATGCTTGATTCCATCGTGTGATTTTCGTCTGGTCGGGGATCATATGGTGGAATATGTGAGAATACGAACTTCCATGTTGAATTATCTGATGAAAGGTCATTCTTTAACCAGTCGAATTCATCTTCGGACACAGTATTGGCTGAAGTGTTGAATACAGTAAAGTGGGCAGAATCTAAATCAAAGGAGTAAGTCGATGGTCCGAAGTGTTGTATGTATCGCTCACCACCACCTTGGCGAATGTCATGGTTTCCCACGGTAGTATACAGTGGTACTTCTAAGTCCTCAAAGGCGGCTAGCGTATCAAGATACTGATTTTCTTGCCCAAAGGGTGTAAGATCTCCACAGTGGAATATGAAATCAGGATCATTCTCATTTGCATCTGTTACAATCTGAGAGATTCCACCTTGATACCCTTGAGAATCGCCAAAAACATAGAAACTGATTGAATCATCAGGAGGCGGGGTTGGAGGGAGAAGAGGGATTGTGTTCACTACAACAATGATTCCAGCTACTAGGATGATTGATGTGAGTATCAGAGTTTGAATTCGTCTGTCCAATTCAACTATCTCCGGTTTTGATCGACTGATATGTTTGGTCAAGCATATCACTGACTGTTTCAAATAAGAAGTTGCTGATTTTCTGGTACCTTTCGCCATAGTAATGCACTCCATCAGCACTCAGCCTAGGTCCTTCTTACAGAGATTAATTGATAATTTCAAGAATTGTATGAGAATAAAAGGTCCAAGCTCCAAGTAAAATGTGAATGGACTAGGTGAGTGGGCTAGTATGAATATATGAAGCGCGCAACCGAAAGCCCGAAGGAATTATACTCTAACGGGAAGTCCTCACTCTCTAAGAAGGGAACGATATCAAGTTCCAGAGAGTCCGCGGCTGTTCACTATGTCCAAACGGACCTTCTCAGCTTTGGTGACGAAATTGAGGAGTGTGATAATGACCCCGCCGTGGTAAGAACTGTGGAAACCCTCTCTGTTGCTGGGATTGATACATCAACAATCGCACAGGAGGAGGAAGCCAGGACTGTGGGAGGGACATCGTTCCGATGAGTACAGACAAAGCCCTTGCTAATTTGTGTATTCTCTTGAGAATGCATAGAGGTGGTGACACTGGCAAGGGAAGGGTGGAACACAGAGATTTCGACTGTTGAGATTTATTCTCAATATAAAAAACAGGTCAGAAGAAGTTTAGGGAAGATAATCGAAAGCTGAGTACTAGATTTGTATTCCATCAGTCCGGATGTTATCTGCAAGCATTCGAATCTGATCATCCTTTCTCCATTCTGCAGTTTGCGTAAGAACGTCGGCTATGGTTTTCACGAATAGTAGATCTATTTCCACTGTACGTTCTTCGTTTGTTAGACTAAGATACTTCTCAAGAAGCTGCCAGACCATTGCTCTTTTTCTCGAATCATTGATAGGGTTCGTGTCAAGTAAGCTGGCACTTGCTCCGGCGATATCCAATATCCAGTGTCCTGGTTTCGCTTCCTCGAAATCCAGTCCGTAGAGGGTGTCATCACATAGCAAGAAATTACGTAATCTCGGGTCGCCCTTGATGGAATTGAAAGATTCATGGAATTTATGATACCAAATAGCCAACTCATCAATCAAACTTGGTTCAAATGTTCGATTAATCAGGTCAACCAATGGCTCACCCCGAAGGAAATACATCAGGATAACACCATTTTCTGCACCGATGATTTCTGGAACCGATAGCCCATTTTGTTGACATGATTCAAGGATTTGCTTTTCGATCTCAAACGTTTCAGAAATAAACAGCTTTGCAATCAGTGGAGCAAGATGTGAGGGAGGGGTTGTATGAATGTTCAGAAGTAAGACCACATTCTTCTTACTTTTCATCTGTTCCAAATACTCAACTTGAACAGAGTCACCGTATACTGTTTTCAAGAGTTTCTCGAGTGTGCGTATACGGTCTTCTGGGAGCTTTAATCCATCGATACCTGTAAGGTCCATCTGATAGTCCTTCAGTAAATCCATGTACTAGTTGATATCGAATGTCCGCTATTAACGAATCGACCGCACAGATTTTAACGCGTAGTAGTAAGTCTGTGTTGGGAATAACGATGACAGGTAGAATTTGTAATGTTGAAAAGAATCTGAAAAAATGCACTTGCTCATATCCCGGATGTTCTAGAAAGGGGTATTGTTGTGATTGTCTGGATTACCACTGGAAGCACAAGGAACTACCTGGGTGTCTGTTCCCCGATGAGGCTGAGAAAACTTTCGATAGGTCTCTTGAGTATTTCATAGATGTGTGGAGCAAGAAACTCGGGAAAAAGTAAGTTGTATGGTTGGTTAATGCATAAGTGTTGTCAGATAGATACTAGAATATGGAACTTGTGGATGTGATTCTATTTTTCAAGTAATCTACGCATCTTCTCCTCAGTAGGTGCTTCAACCACTCCCTTATCGGTGATTATTGCTGTGATTAGCTCTGGAGGAGTGGTGTCGAAAGCCGGATTGTAAACTTTAGCGTCAGGTGGACAAACATATTCGCCATTTATCATACGAATTTCGTTAGGATCACGTTCCTCAATCTCAACATCTTCATGATCAGTTTCCCAATCGATTGTGCTCATCGGTGCGGCCACGTAGAATGGTATGCCAAAATACTTCGCTGTGATTGCCATCGTTAAAGTTCCAATTTTGTTAGTTACATGTCCAGTTTTTCCCAGAATGCGATCAGAACCAACCACACAGCAATCCACACGGCCTTCTCTGAACACTGTACCAATCATCCCGTCAGTGATTAGCGTTGTATCAATATTATCTTCCATGAACTCGAAGGTTGTAAGTCGAGCTCCTTGTAGCCTTGGGCGAGTTTCAGCGGCATATACTTTGATGTCACCATTATACTTCTCATGCGCGACACGAACAACAGCACCAATTGTCCCTAGATGGACTGTGGCTAGAGACCCAGCATTGCAAATGGTTTGAATTGTAAATCCGGGTTTGATGAATTGAAGTGCATTTTCCCCCATACTCCGACACATTCGCACATCCTCTTCCGCGATTTCCTTAGCTTCATCGATTAGGATTTGCACTATCGAATCTGCATCTCCTTCCGCAGCTTTGGCGACACCTAGCATTCTTGCGGTAGCCCATGTTAGATTGACTGCTGTTGGACGGGTATTTAGTGTTACAGCAGCTTTTTCGAGGAATTTAATCAGTTCTTCCTTGTTTGTTGCCTTACTCTCAATTGCTGCTAATGCCATTCCCATACCAGCAGCTGCACCAATTGCAGGAGCTCCTCGAATTTCCATAACTTTGATTGCATGAGCCATTCGTTCATGACTTCCAGTGATTATGTGAGCTTTGACAAGAGGAAGTTTGAGCTGGTCTACGAGTCTAACTTCATTTTTGTCATCTAACCATTCGATTGTCCGAAACATCTTATTGTCCTCGCAGGTGTGTCCTTAGAATAGAATCAAGGGTGATAATAAGCTTCTGAGATACCTCATGTATCTCCGGAGTGAGCCCCTCTCCGAACTGAATACTCCTTGGTTGAATTCCAAGAAGAATTGTCTGTCCGCCAGTTTGTTGCTCCAGATAGTCCATCAAAAGTGAGAGAGGCATACTGTGGGTGCTGATAGCAATTCCACCAATCCTATCTTTTGTGACCAATTCTATATGACCAACTGGTTTTCTCATGTCAGCAGCATCTATCATGATGACCCGCTCTGCACCGAATTCAGCTAATGGTTTCGCAAAGGCTTCAGGCACCGAACCAACATTCTCAATGTATACATCGGGATGCTTAGTTTGGAGACCTGCAATAATGAAAGGTCCTAATCCATCATCTGTTCGGAGATCATTCCCAATACCAAGTATAGCGATTCGTTTTGCGCCGGATATGAATTCTTCAAGCTGGTTGGAAATATCTTGGTCGGTCACATCGCAAATCGGATGCGTGTTACCTTTAGTTCTTATGTTTGGTCGCGACGAAGAGTTTTTCACAAGTTCGATGTTGGATATATTATAGTAGGCGAATAGCAGTGCCCGAAAAAGATGACAATCCCCAAGAACCTCAGCTGGAAAAAACTGAGATGGATGAACCAGAGGAGTTGATTGAAGAAGAGGAAGATCCCTCTGAAACAATCTTCGATGGTACTAAGGGATATGTCGGAACTGGTGATTTTGATAGGATATCTCAACAGGGATTCTACGGTACACGGATGGATGATGGCCGATTGGAGCTTGAAGCTGTTGAGGTTCTTCACTTGCTTGAAAGAAAGAGAGTTACTGTACAATCTCCCGATGGAAAACCCATCGATTCCAAACATATCGTTAACACACTATTGAGTACCGAACCAGATTTGTGGTTAAGATATCTGGTATTTCGAGATTTGCGAAGTCGAGGATATGCAGTACGATTAGGTTTTGGAAGTGGAATCGATTTTCGAGTGTACGGACGGGGCGATCGACCAGGTACTGCAACAGCAAAGCAGTTAGTGTATGTACTGAAAGAAGGGACTCCGATATCACTTCACGATTTGGATATGGTCACCGAAACTGCGTCCACAGCAAGGATGAATCTTGTTTTTGCATTAGTTGACCAGAATGGTGAAGTGAACTACTATCGAGTTGCTCAAGCGACTTTACGTGATCTTAGGAGCGATGACTGATGTCTGATGATGATTATAGTGATGAAATGTTGAATTTAGATATGTTCTTTGATGAACAAACCATGAGTGTCCACTTGGTAGAGAATAATCCTCCGCGCGCAAAGAGAGGTGCACCAGGTGATTGGTCATTGGTCGAACTTTCAGATCGTATCTTGACTTATGAGGAACTTGAAATTCTAGGAAATGCAATTATTGAAAGTGTTCATAATGACAGAGGCTCTTTCATGGAAATTGAGGAAGAAGGAGCTGCAGTAGTACAACTTGGTAATCTCAGGATTGCAATTGCTATGCCGCCCTTTGCAGACAAATATGAGATTTCTGCAATACGACCAATTACAAAACTCTCAATGGATTATTATGAACTCAGCCCCAAGCTAATGAAAAGACTTGAAACACGAGCTGAGGGGATGCTGGTAACAGGGTCTCCTGGTAGTGGAAAAAGCACATTCGCCGCGGCACTTGCCGAATATTATTCTAAGAAAGATAATGTTGTCAAAACATTGGAACAACCCAGAGACCTTCAAGTATCCGAAGAAATTGTTCAATATTCACCTCTTGATGGTAGCATGGAGAAAGCTGCGGATATACTGTTACTTGTTCGTCCTGATTACGTAGTTTACGATGAGTTACGCAAAGATACTGATTTTCAGGCGTATTCGGATTTGCGCTCTGCAGGAGTTGGAATGGTAGGTGTAGTCCATGCAGGGTCTGCAATTGATGCGATTCAAAGATTGATTCTACGTGGAAGAGTTGAACTTGGACAGTTACCAAGTACTGTGGATACTGTGATTCATATCGAAGCTGGACGAGTTGCAAAGGTCGCATCGATGTCTCTCAAGGTGAAACTACCTACAGGATTTGGCGGTCAAAGAGACCTTGCACGGCCGGTCGTCGAGGTCCGTGACTTTGAACGTGGTATGTTGGAGTATGAGATGTTTACATTCGGTGGAGAAAAAGTCGTTGTTCCAGTCCGAGGTGGCTCAGCACCCACAATGAGAGGTGACAGGAGGGACAGGAGAGATGTAAAAAGAGGTGCTCCCGGAGAAAGTTTGCAGGTTTCAACGAGCTATTCGAAAAAGAAGGTAACAATCCTTGCTGGAAGAAAGTACGCTAAACAAAGGATTGAGATCTTTGCAAATGATTTCTACCTCCTTACTACAATGGTTGGAAGGAATGGCGAAAGTGCTATTCGCATAAAGACCAGACAGGGGAGCATGTTGGTTGATGCCATGGAAGAGGGTGCAACAATCACTGCAAAAGTCGCTCAGTGAGCCAAGGTTTAACGAAGAGTCTTTATACCAAACCGGGTGCAAACTGCTAAAGGGCCCGTGGCCTAGCCTGGATAAGGCGCTAGCCTCCTAAGTTAGTCATCCCCAGTTCAAATCTGGGCGGGCCCGCCATATCCATACTCTTGCAGAATATGATTGAAGCACTGTGAAAAAATGTGCTGTATTCTAGAGAAATGAAGTAATCAAAAACCATTCAGAATCATGTCGTACTGAATATGAAGTGTATTTCTCTGGTCAGTTTTTTTGGATTTATACTCATTCTAAAAACACATCAGCTCTAATTCTAAATCACTAATCTCGTTTAATTTTACAGTCCATTACCAAATTATGGGAATCTGTTTCTCGAATTAGTCTATCACTTGATTTAGTGTTTAAGTGATTATATAATGAAAGCAACAAATTATGACTACGTTCGACTGTTTTCCGAGCTATTAAGATTTGATCCTGGTTTGGGAAATCCATCAGACGAGCCGTGGTGAACTATAGTTAACTTATGATAACGATTTCCCAGTAATATTGGGAAATCACCTTTCTTTTTGCGATTAAGAGGGTTGATTCACTCTTCATTCATCACAGTG
>JAEOSL010000101.1 GCA_016840385.1 Candidatus Thorarchaeota archaeon
CATTCGTGAGAAAGAAGTATATCCATCGTAGACCAGCTAGCCGTATTGTTAGCTTTGACATGGGTAATACCAAAGGCGAATTTGAGATTGAATTGTCACTGATTGGTCTTGAGCGATGTCAGATTAGACATCAGGCTCTTGAGGCTGCTCGTATTGCATCTAACCGTGATATGACCAAGAATGCTGGTAGAAGTAACTACCACCTTCGAGTTCGTGTCAAACCATACCACTACCTTCGAGAGAACAAAATGATCTCTGGTGCTGGTGCGGATCGTGTACAGGATGGAATGAGAAAGGCATGGGGCAAGGTAATAGGCGTTGCAGCTAGAGTTAGGCCAAATCAGGCTCTCATCACAATCCGTTGTAACCGTGCACATGTCAAAGAAGCAAGGGCTGCACTCAAGAAGGCCGCACCTAAGATGCCAACTCCCTGCAAGATTGTGTTTGACAAGATTGATCCCGCACTCAAACGTAAGATGGGGTACGGTATCTAATCGTCATCTTTCTCGCTTTCTTTGACGAGGTCGTACAATTTTCGAGCGACACCAGTCATAGTAGTCACTTCACGTCCAGTCATGTATGACCTTCCGAGTAAATTTCTGAAGACCTGTTTTGCAATTGGTTTTCTATACTCCTTCAGAACGAGTGCATCAATCACCTCGTCTAGAAAGACCATTACTTGGTCCCGTTCTGTACGAGTGGCTGCTCTGGGAAGTACAATCTCACTTGGTTCCTCAGGGGCATAATTTGTGTATAGATGATGAAGCACAATTGCTACTGCATGACTGAGATTGAGACTTGGATATCCTTCTGAAGTAGAAATAGTGAAAGCAAATTCACAGAGACCCAGTTCCTCATTTGTGAGTCCTGAACTCTCCCTTCCAAAGACAAGAGCAACTTTGCCTTCAAGTGATTTTGGATTTGGTAGATTTTCCAAGGGTACCAAAGCTCTGGTTACACTGTGATTTCTACCTGCTCGTGCTGAGGTTGCCCAAGCTGCTTCAATATCTTCCAATGCTGATGGTAAATCGTCATAAATCCCTGCAGCATCCAGGATTTCATGTGCCCGCACAGAGTAGATTTGTGCAATCATATCCTCACGTGGATCCCATCCAACAATTCTCAGTTCTTGAACACCAAAATTTGCTAAGACACGTGTGACAAATCCGACATTACCTGGTTGTTCTGGTTCAACTAGAATGATAACAAGATTTGGGAATTCCATGGATATCAGGCTCCCTATACAACTAGCTATGTGATAGTTGAAGAATGTCGCCATCTTGTAAGGGATAATGCAAGCCCACAACTCTTCGCTTGATCTTATCATTTGCTCTAAGAATCACAGCTGATCTGAAGCGTTCCACAAAAAGTTCCTTGTGAACTTTACCTGCTGCATCCTGAACTACTGAACCCGCTGGTAGGACTATTGGTTTATTTTCCCTCTTTTTTCCAGGTATCTTGGTGTATACTCTCAAGATATCGAGATGTTCATAGAGCGCCCAACTCATACCATCAAGATTCTCATTTTTCTCCGCAGATACTGGGACAATATCAAACCGCTCACTATATTTCGATTCTAATTCTTGGAATCTAGCTTCAGAACCTGTTGCGTCTCCTTTAGTAGCAACAACCATTGCACGAACATAAGCGACACTCGCATCCATTGCATCAGTGAGCTGTTCGAAGGTTGCCGGTTTCTGGAATCTGACAATGATATTTGACACTCTACGTGCTCTAAGATATTCCATTACTTCTTCAATATCACCTTCATAGTTTTGAGCACCATAGATCATGAGTCCGCCTAGACCAACCCTTTCAATTCTAACAGCTGTTTTTTCCTTGTTCAGTCTAATTCTCGCAGCATCCAATTCTCCCAGAATTATGTTCATCTGAGTATCAATATCGTGTGACAAATCAATAATCAATGCGATGCAATCAGTATTTCTAGCCACAGACAGTGCTTGTCTCCCAATTCCCGCTTCGTGACTTCCTTCAAATACTCCAGGTAGTTCTACAAGCTGGATGTTGATATCTTCCAATGTAAGCATCGCTGGTGTTGGTATGGGTGTAGTAAATGGATAGTCTGCAATATCAAAAGTTGCATTTGTTACCGCGTTGATGATGGTAGATTTACCGCAATTTGTTACTCCAACCAAACAAACCTGTCCTGCACCCTCTTTCCGAACGACTCCCTCTTCTGTTCCTCCGCTCTTTCTAGCCCTGTCAATTTCTTGTTTCTTCTCCAGTTGAGCCTTGAGTATCGCAAGTTTCTTTCGATAGTCCCCAACCATTCGTTCCCCACCTTTATGACGGGGAGCAAAAGAGAGAAGTTTCGTTAACTCTACTATTCGCTTCGCTAAGTCTTCTGTTTCTTCATAGATTAACCGTTGTTTGTCGAATTCTGGAGTAACATTAGTAGGCAATGGGAGTCAAGTATACTCTGGAAAAGATGACATTATGAAGCTTTCTTCATATCCGTTATCATATTGACATCCAAAATGAATCTCTCCGGGTGTGGAAAATAAGGTAGTTCTTCCTGCGTCCACGTAGCATTTTCTTGAATTAAATCGAATTGTTTTCCAGTAGAATAGATTAGCAAAGAATTTTCATACTCGGCATCATCAACAGTGCCCGAAGTGTTCTTAGGAGTGGATAGATAGACTCTCGCTGGAGCATGTGAGTTTAAGAACTTCTTCAAACTATTCCGTCTCACTTCAATTCCATTATCCATTATTTCAAGGAAATCCATCCCTAGCTCTTCAACAATTGACAAGGCTTTCATGAGAAAGAAAGAGATTGACCGCTCATCTGGTGAAACTCGTCTAAGATTAGCTCCTGGAAATGAGATGATTTTCAAATCATCAAGAGATCCTTTTGCTAGAGAAATCACAACATCTCTACGAAGATTTCCAGAAATGAAGAGGCCTACATTCACACATCTTGCTGCTGTGATAACCTCGGGAGAATTATTACCTGATTTCACTGATGCTTTGTCAATTGGAATATCGTCGAAGAGTATCAAGAAATGTTTCATTATAACCTCAATTCCAGATTATATTCCCGGCAATCCTTCAAGACCTGGAATACCGCCTTTTCTCCCTCGACGTTGCTTACCCATCTGCTTCATCATTTTCTTCATTTGGTCATGTTGTTTCAATAGGTCTCTTACATCTTTCAATGATGTACCAGAACCTTGTGCAATACGTTTTACACGTGATGCTTTGATGAGTTTAGGTTCTTCTAGCTCTTCTTTTGTCATGGAATTCATGATGACTTCCCATTTCTTCATGTTTTCTTCCTGAACCTCAGCAACACCTTCAGGTAATTTATACTGAAGACCAAGCATTTCCATGACCTTTCCAATGGGGCCCATCTTCTTCAATTGCTTTAATTGTGCCATCATATCCTTTAGCGAGAATTGGCCCTTCATGATACGCTTTACAGCATCGTCCTCTACTTCGATTTGAGCCTCTCTGACCTTGTCAACTAGCCCTCGAATGTCAGACATTCCCAGTAAACGACCAGCGAATTTTGTAGGATTGAATGGCTCTATTGCATCCATTCCTTCTCCCAGACCAATGAACTTGATTGGTGCCTTTGTTGCTGCTACTGCTGATAGGGCTCCACCACCTTTTGCACTACCATCTAGTTTCGTGACTATGATTGAGCCAATTTCAGTAGCTTTTTGAAATGCTCCTGCTTGAACCCCTGCCTGCTGTCCAAGAGTACCATCAATAACAAGGATAATCTCCTGGGGTTTGACAGATTTGGAAATATCACGCATCTCTTTGATAAGGCTCGTTTCTTCTCTATGTCGTCCCGAGGTGTCTAAGAGAATCAATTCTACGCCCTTGTTCTTCAGTTCTTTGAACCCTTTCTTTGCAAGTTTGACAGCATCCTTCTCTTCCTCATCGCCCCAGAAAGGTACGTTCGATTTCTCAGCTAACTGCTTCAATTGACTGTATGCACCAGGTCTGAAATTATCTGCACAAATGACACCAGTTTTGATACCTCTCTTCTGATAATATCTAGCCAGTTTACCGATTGTGGTGGTCTTTCCTGATCCCTGGATACCCACCATCATCACAAGATTCGGTTTTCCTGGATTGATAGTGAGTGGTACGGGTTTTTCTCCTAGGAAGAATGCAAGAGTATCCCAGACTACACGAATGATATGGTCCCTTCGAGAAATACCTCTAGGTAGATTCTCGTCTAATGCTTCCTCTTGTACTCTTTCTGTAATTGCCATCACAAGATTGACATCAACGTCCGCCATTAACAGCGCTCTCTGAATGTCTTTTACAAGTTCCTTTACAAGTTCCTCATCAATAACACTTGCACCAAAGAGCTTCTTCAGAGCAGAGTTTAGGGATTTACCAAGACCTTCTAGAACCAAGACCATATCACCGTCTTCTGGGGGTGTTCCATCTGTAATCCATATCAACCTTCGCCTTTGTATTTTCAACAAAAAGAGGAAAGTCTAAAAAAGAGTGACTTGTAGGACGGACCTGCGTGTGATTGGTAATGTCTGATGAAATTGGTGATGACAAACTTAGAATCGTGAAGATTCACGATGGAACAGTGATTGACCACATAAGAGCAGGAAAAGCTCTGGAAGTGCTTAAGATCTTGGGAATTACCGGTGAAGATGGTAATGTAGTAAGTCTCGCAATGAACATTACAAGTGGAAAGATTGAGAAGAAAGACCTTGTCAAGATTGAACATCGATTTCTCAAAGACGAAGAAGTAGCTCGAATTGCTCTTGTAGCACCAGAAGCAACAATCAATCATATTGAGGATAATAAACTCATCCACAAGTACTGTGTTGAGCTACCTGAAATGATTACAGATATCATGAGATGCCCCAATCAACGATGCGTGACAAACAAAGAGAGAGAACCTATCCACAGCAAGTACCAAGTAATATCACACAAACCGATTCAGCTCAAATGCCTCTATTGTTGGACAATTGTTGAGGAGCGCCATATAATCTCCGAATTTACAAGTTGATACAAAAAAAAATTGCTCCTTCATCAATTTCCAAATGCTTTTTAGTGGACCAAAGAGTCATTGCAAGTCAACATTAGTTGGATGATTGTATGTCTAGCGATAAAATTGCTGTCATTGGTGACAGGGATACAGTTACAGGATTTCGATTAGTCGGAGTCAGTGAATGTGCAGTTCCTAAGTCCCCTGATGAAACAAGACAGTTGCTATACGACTTCTTTCGAGACCCAAGTATGGGGTTAATCATTATCACAGAACCCCTTGCTGGAGAGGTGGAAGACGCAATTGTTGAACTGTCAGCATCACCAGTTCCAGTTATCTTATTGATTTCTGATAGAACTGGATCTACCGGTGCTTACGAAGCAGTACTGAAGGAACTCATCCGACGTGCTGTGGGCATTGAAATCAATATCTAACATCAACATGATGGAGCTATAAACCATGACTGAATCGACAGGAAGAATCGAAACCATTGCGGGCCCAGTTGTAAAATGTTCAGGATTACCCTCTGTTCGAATGTACGAAGTAGTACGAGTTGGGAACCAGCAACTGATTGGTGAGGTTATCGAGGTAGGTGATGAAGAGTTCACCGCTCAAGTGTACGAGGAAACATCTGGTATTGCCCCCGGAGAACCAGTAGAATCCACTGGAGACTCTCTCTCTGTGGAATTAGGTCCTGGACTTCTTGGAGCTATTTATGATGGTATTCAGCGCCCACTCCCTAAACTACAGGAGATGTCTGGTGATTTCATCTCAAGAGGTCTCAATGTCGAGGGACTTGACAAGGAGAAGAAATGGACTTTCAAACCTACAATTTCAGTTGGAGCTAAGGTTGTTCCCGGCGATATTATTGGAGAAGTACCTGAAACAGGTATTATCACATCAAAGATCATGATTCCTGTCGGCGTACAAGGCGAAGTTGTGGAAATTGTTTCTGAAGGTGAATTTACGGTTATCGAAACAATTTGCAAGGTCAAAGATGACCACGGTGATATTCATGATGTCATTATGATGCAGCGCACTCCTGTTAGAGTGGGTAGGGGATTCAAGGACCGAGTATCAATGGATACCCCTCTTATTACGGGACAACGCGTTATTGATACTTTCATGCCTCAGGCAAAAGGTGGTACTGGTGCAATCCCTGGAGGTTTCGGTACTGGGAAGACAGTTACTCTCCATCAGTTTGCAAAATGGGCTGATGCTCAAGTTGTCGTGTATGTTGGTTGTGGTGAACGTGGAAATGAGATGACTGAGGCTCTTGAGGAATGGCCTCACCTAAAGGATCCAAAATCGGGAAGACCTCTAATGGAACGTACTGTTCTGATAGCTAATACATCCAATATGCCTGTAGCTGCTCGAGAAGCATCGATATACGTTGCGGCGACAATAGCGGAATATTTCAGGGATCAAGGATACGATGTTGCACTCATGGCGGATTCCACATCACGGTGGGCTGAGGCACTTCGTGAAATTTCTGGAAGACTTGGTCAACTACCTTCAGAAGAAGGTTATCCCGCATACCTCGGTTCACGTCTAGCTCAATTCTATGAACGTGGGGGTAGAGTCAAAACACTAACCGCTGATGAAAGACTTGGTTCAATCACTATGTGTGGAGCAGTATCCCCTCCGGGTGGAGACTTTTCAGAACCTGTAACTCAAGCTACATTGCGAATTGTAAAAGTATTCTGGGCTTTGGACAAAGATTTAGCAGCAAGACGATTCTTCCCAGCAATAAACACACTCACTAGTTATTCATTATATCATACTACTCTAAAAAAATGGCACATGGAAAATCTCGGTGAAGATTGGCCAGAGCTAGTCAAGGAAGCACTTGCGCTCTTGCAGAAAGACCAAGAACTACGTGAGATTGTTCAGCTCGTAGGACCTGACGCTCTTCCCGAATCTGAACGAGCAACTCTTGAAGCTGCAAGGATGATCAAAGAAGATTTTCTCACACAAAGCGCTATCCATGAGATAGATACATACTCACCTGTTGGTAAAACCTATAAAATGCTTAGAGTCATCATCGGATTTACCCAAAAGATGGCTGAAGCAGTCAAAATGGGAGTACAAGTGAGAAGGATCTTGGAAATGAGTGTTCTCGACAATATTGCACGGATGAAACTCACACCTTGGGACTCGTATGAAACACAGATAGATGACGTTGAAAAGAAAATGGAACGTGAATTTCAATCCCTATTCCAAGAATTGTCAGAATCTGGTTTACTGGCCGACCCAGTTGAATGAGCAGCGTGCACTTTATCCCTTCAACTACGTAGTAGGATAATGAAATGATAGACGATAAGGAATTGATGGAGATTCACCAATCAATCCGTAGTTGTACTCTTTGTCCTCTACATGAAACACGAACAAATACAGTTCCTGGTGAGGGCTCACCGAATGCAAAGTTGTTCTTTGTTGGAGAAGCACCAGGTGCAAAAGAAGATGAAACAGGACGACCCTTTGTTGGTAGATCTGGTAAGCTTCTTACAGCCATGATTGAGGAAATAGGTTTCTCAAGGGAAGATGTCTTTATCACCTCTATTTTGCATTGTAGACCACCTAACAATAGGACTCCAACACGATCTGAGAAGGAGATATGCAGACCGTATATCGAGAAACAGATAGAACTGATCAATCCTCGAGTTGTTGTTCTCTTAGGTGGTACAGCAATATCCTCAATGGTTGGACCATGGAAAGTAACAGAATCTCATGGGACTTTCTTTGAAGCTCAAGGAAGAACATACTTCATGACATTTCATCCAGCTGCAGCGCTTCGTTCTACTGGGGTAAAAGAACTCATGAGAGCAGATTTCAAAATTCTTCAATCAGAACTGCTTTGAGTGGTCGTTATATTACATAATAACTACGTCATAACGTGAGGTTAATGCTTCCAGAATCAGTATCACTATTGATGGCACAAGCTCCTTTCGGATTTGAGCTACCTGAATTCTGGCTTCCTACATTGGAGAATATACTCACGGTGCTCTATGCGGTAGCAATTCGTGGATACTTGATTTTCCTGCTGATTGGTTTCATAGTATACACAACAACATATGCTGATGGATTAGGAAAATTCATGGTTGGAGCAGGGGTTTTCCTCTACTTTGGTGGACCAATAATCGTCAATGCGCTCGCACAACTTGCTACTCTGGAGATTGTTTCATTCGAAGCTGCCACAATGGCTTGGGCAAATCTAGTTGGAATGCCAGATGCTGATTTAATCTATACAATGGTATGGATTGGTGATCTTGTAGGAGCTATATGCTTGCTTACTGGTGCAATTCTATATTTTACTAAAGCAGCTGGTGATTTAGAAACAAAAGGAAAATCACTGATAATCAGGTCTCTTATTCTGTTTGCAATACTTTCCTATTTTCTTATTGCTCCTTTTGTTATCTGAATTGCACTTCGTAACTCTTAAAACTCAGCAACTATTACGAGTTTATACTGAATGGTAGTTTACCATAGGCGGTTTAACAGATGTCAAATGACTCTATTATCTATCGATCTGTTTCAGATGTAAGTGGTCCATTGCTCGTTGTAGAAAATACACATAATGTGGCATACAACGAAGTAGTCAAGGTCCGCGCACCAAATGGTGAATTACTAACAGGGACCGTTCTTGAAACTGGTCGAGGTAGAGCAGTTATCCAAGTATTCGAGGGAACTGCCGGTCTTGACGCTGATGTCACTGCAGTTAGATTTACTGGAGAAACAATGCATCTACCAGTGTCAACAGAGATTCTCGGAAGAGTTCTTGACGGAGCTGGACAACCACTCGATAAGGGTCCACCACTCACTGCTGAAGATCACTGGGACATCTATGGTTCCCCTATCAATCCCTATGCCAGACAATATCCTCGTCAACCAATTCAGACTGGACTTTCTTCTATCGATGGTCTGAATACTCTTGTACGTGGTCAGAAACTACCTATTTTCTCTGGTTCTGGTCTTCCCCATAATCGCATTGCTGCACAGATTGTGCGTCAGGCAAAGATTCCAGGAGAAGAGGGTGATTTTGCGATAGTGTTTGGAGCCATGGGTATTACTGCGACAGAGGCGCAATACTTTATGGACTCATTTGAAGAAACTGGAGCTCTTGAACATACAACATTGTTCCTGAATCTAGCAAATGACCCAGCAATTGAACGAATTATCACTCCTCGAGCAGCTCTTACTGCTGCAGAGTATCTGGCTTACGAATCAGATATGCACGTTCTAGTTATTCTAACTGACATGACCAATTATGCTGAGGCACTACGTGAGATTAGTGCTGCAAGATCAGAAGTTCCAGGAAGACGTGGTTATCCTGGTTATCTGTACACAGATCTGAGTCTCATCTACGAACGTGCAGGTCGTATTAAAGGTCGAAAAGGTACCATTACACAGATGCCAATTCTTTCGATGCCCCAAGATGACATGACCCATCCTATTCCAGACCTTACTGGATATATTACTGAAGGGCAAATCATTGTTGGGCGTGGTGTACACCGAAGAGGTATCTATCCACCAATCGATCCTGGTCCTTCACTAAGTCGACTGATGAAGGAAGGTATTGGTGAAGGAATGACAAGATTTGATCACAAAGAGGTTCAGGCACAGCTCTACTATGGATATTCGGAGGGCCGTGATCTACGAGACCTAGTAGCTGTTGTTGGTTCTGAGGCGCTGACAGAGAGAGATCAAAAGTACCTGAAGTTTGCTGATAGATTTGAGAATGAATTCATCAACCAAGGTGAGTTCGAAGATCGTTCCTTTGAGCAGACCCTAGATATTGGCTGGGACTTGCTTAGTGACTTTCCAGAGCGAGAACTCAAACGTTGTGATCCCGAGACAATTACTTGGGCAAAGAGCCATAACCTCTACAAGCCAACATAGAACTTTCGTTGTCTTAATCAATGCAGAGGAGTATAACCTTGTAGTAGAGGTTTATCTTTGCGTATCTTAGTGGTTGGGAGTTGTGGTAAGAAGAAATTGAATCAATCAATCGAATCTCCTACATGTGATGATTTAGCTTCGATTGATGCCGTTAGAGCATGGCGGAAGGAACATGCTTGTACAACAAGTAGAGTTCGTGATATGTATACAGGAAATCAGAATCGCGAGCTGGTAAAGGGGGTTGATTATCTACGACAGATAGAGAAGACTGAGGTGAAATTCCACATCATATCTGCTGGCTTTGGTCTTGTCGAAGAGAATATTCTCCTCCCATCATACGATTGTAGTTTTTCAGGAATGAGAAAATCTCAGATTCAAGAGCGTGCTGAGTGGTTAGGGATTCCATTGAACTTTCAGAAATTACTCACATCGGGTTTTGATTTGGTCTATCTTGCTCTAGGTAAGAAGTATTTTCTGACCTTGGGTGAAGAATGGAAGACCAAGAATAACACAACAATAATCGGATTTGATCGTAGCGTATCTGAAGAACAGATGCTTTGCATTCCCTCTGCACATGAGATTGTATCCTCATTCAGTCAAAATGGTCACAAAATCCATGGGATTACTGGATTCAAGGGGGATTTACTGAGGATTCTTGCAAATCATATATTGAAACAAAAGAATCCCTATAGAGAACTGCTTGCATGGACACATCCTGTATATCTACGTGATTTGGTAATGAAACTGGGAAATCTTGATACTTGGCATTAGACTAGACTAATGGAAGTCTTACTCACCTTTGAAACATCCCGCACTCCTTTATCGCAGTTATCAAAGTGAACCTTACATGAGATGGTGTATTTTTCTACGCGTTCTCGAATGGTCAGATCAATACTGAACTCTGTTTCAAGATGTTCAACTCCAAGACCTGCTTTGAGATATCCAATTCTTATTCTCTTTTCATCAGGTAACCAACTAAATGGTGAAACACTTGTGACAACTAGATTTGATCCAAAGTCAATTTCTAGCTCGACATTTTGGTATGGATGCAAATAGTTGTTCAGGATTGCAGATGTGATACGAATTGAATCATTACTGACAATCTCCCATTCTCTAACAATATCAATTTGCGGAGGTGTGTGTTTGCCTTTCTCCTTCTTTCGTCCTCTGCGTGTCTTCTTCTTTCCTTCTGACCTCTCTCCCTTTAGTCTCTCCGGATAATCTACCCATCCAATAATTGTTCGTAGAGTTGCAAACTTTACATCATTCAGCAAGTATTTCGTGATACCCTGGTCTTTCTCTGCTCTCCTTACTCCTTTTACAACCGCGGACCTGATATCAGACACCCGAATCTTTGCTAGAAAGCTATCTTCTTGCAGAACTGAAGTCATTTCATCAACAAACTCAACAACATCTCTTCCAATATCAGCTCGAAACTTGTTCTCACCAAACCATTTGGAACGAGTTGTATTATCATAATGTGGTGGTGCCAATGATTTGCATACCCCTTGCCACGGTTCCAGATTGATCTTCTCTAATCTACTAACTACATAATCCTCAATGTATCTGAGTTGTTTCTTAGTTGGACTCTTCTTTGTAACCATCTTACTCCTACCCCCGAAGATGCTAGACCAATGAATGGTCTAAGTTCTAATGATTCAAAATTAGTATTAAAGTACTAGAAAATACACTCTGGATTGTGACATTGTGGTGATTACCTTTGTAGCTATCTGAGTATTGGCTATCATTCATCGGTACCGTGATGCAAGTAATGGTCCTTTTCCTTTTTAGCGCCAAAACTTCGAATACCATCAGATTTCAGCTGGGCCTTGAGTGCTCTTCCCTGACCTGGTGTAAGCTCACCCTGTTTCGTCAGGAAGTCGACAATCTCATTTGCCTGAGTCAAGGTATCACAGCGTCGTATGTAATCTATGACATCTGGAGTGTATGCAATTTTCTCCTCTTTTTTGGATTCGGATTCTTCAGACATCGTTCGAACACCATCTATTGGGAAGGCCTGTGTATTTCCTTCTTCTAGTTCTTTGTTTAGAGTCGGAAAGTTCCGACGAAATTCCTCGTCTTCGGACATTGATTTTCACCAGAATGCCTTGGTCAAAAGAAACCATGGCTTATCCAAGAGTCAATTCCATTATTCGACTTAAGAGGTTTACCAAGACGCCATTGATGTGTTATCCACTTAAGAATGCCCAAGGAATTCCCTTTGAAAGATGGTCTACACTATTAGCTAGGGTAAGGAACTTCACACCAGATTCCTTTTCCGCTCTTCTCCAACCCCCATATCCACCATATGTCGCTGCAATTTGTATCACTTTACCAAGAGACCTATCTCCAATCGATAATGCTGCCTGGACTCTCGCACCTCTGATGTCAAGAGTTTCAAAAGTGACTCGTGGAACATTTTTGATAATCTCGTCGATCTGTTTGATTTTCTGTCGGAGTATCTCAATATCTGGTTGGAGTTCTTGTTGCCATCTAGTTTGAGCCTTTGGTATAAAGGGATTGACACTTGCGGTGACTCTCAATTTCGTCTTTTGTGCGATTGTTCGCACCATCGTCGCTGTATCTTCCACATCGGATGGTGTTTCACCAGGTAGTCCGATAATAAAATACAATTTCAGTGAGTTATATCCCGCAACCTCAGCTAACTTCACAGCATTCTCAATTGCATCATCATTCAGACCTTTACCCATTACTTTCCTCAGTCTTGATGAACCTGTTTCAGGAGCAATGGTTAGGGTTCGTTGACCTCCCTTTACAAGACAATCGAGAATTTTGGCAGTCACAGAATCTGCACGTAGTGATGGTACTGAAACAGCAATATCCTGGTCGACAATCCAACACACCAGATCTTCTAAACCATCAAGGTCTCCCAATGAT
>JAEOSL010000014.1 GCA_016840385.1 Candidatus Thorarchaeota archaeon
GGCATGCAGGCATAGAGGCTCTCCACGTTCAGTGGAAGAGATTGCTGAGCACTCACGCGAAGGCAAGAAGAAGATCTCTGCACACTACAGAATGCTAGTGACGAAGCTAAAGATACGAATGCCAATCTCATCACCAGGAAACTATGTTCCGAGATTCATCTCAGAACTGAATCTGCCTAGAGAGGTACAACGAACGACCATGGAGATTCTTACGAGGGCTAAAGAAGTCCGCGGTCTTGTGACTGGTAGAGACCCTAGAGGTCTGGCTGCCGCCGCTATCTACGTCGCATCGATAATCAATGACTGCCGAGTGACACAGAGGGCCATCTCCAGAGTGAGTGGAGTGACCGAAGTGACCATTCGCAACCGGTACAAGGAGCTCGTGTCCAAGCTAGGCTTGACCATGGCAACTCCTTCCACTGTATCAGCAGCATAGTACTAGCTACGGGCCGCGGGAAACTGCGGCCACTTCATTTTCTTTTACAAACCACCATAATTAGAGAGAGGACGTACTATCATTGATGCGTGGAATGAGTGAGATAATAGTAGCTATGATGTGCTGATAGTACAAATGTAACTGGAAATATTAGTTCGTTCTTTCCTATTTATACTCGTGCGGATTTCTTCATTGATTTTGAGAGAAAATGCTCGTTTGGGAGTGAATAATGAGCAAAAGTGAGCACATGATTTTGCGAGTAGGATTCCGACAGCAATCGGGTATAGATATTCGGTAATACACAATGAATAGACACGAACTCCCACCCACAAAACCCCCAACCGAGCCATGGAACGAACGCAAAGCACCCCCGACCAAGCCACCCACTGAGCCATGGATGATCAGACTTGATACAAAGAATCAATTCTCTGCTCCTTGGTAGGGTATAGAATCTGTGAGCATGTGAAGCTTCCATTAAGCTTCCATCTCACACAAAACCATTTTCTTTTGTAATCAGTTATTTCTCAACTAGCATATTATACATATAGTCCAATTTCATTAGTTTTCATGCGAATAATGAGTTTGGATGCAGATTCTATGGATATGCGTATTACTGTCTATTTACCATCAGGTTTAGTAGAAGCAGGAATCATTTCATATTCGGTAGATGGACCCATAATTACTCTTGATAAGGGAGATATTATTCGTGATTCAGACCCTCAAGGAGATCTATCGTTTACTTTCCAAAATCAAACTGAAAAACTTCAAATATTGTCTGATGAAAAAATTTGGTTTAGATCTACCTCAACAATGAGAAATTATTCTACAACTGAAATTTCAAAGGCTGAGATGTATCCTAAAAGCACTGGGGGATGGATTACTGGCTTAAGTGAAACAGGAGATGAAGCATTACTCATTACTCACCCAATTGTAAATCACGATAAGTACTTGCTATTGATACTTGATTTAGCCAACCAGGACATACTAAATGTACAACTAGTGAATCCATATGAGAGAATGGTTCTTTTCATGCAAACAGACATGGATGAGTATTGGAAATTGTATGGAGGATCAGATGTTGAAATTAGAAAATCACTTCTTGATGGACTTCTCAATTCCCAGCCACCAAAATGGAATGAATTAGCAGCACTTGCTGGAAGTGTGAATGTACCGAATCTGAAGATTGGTAAAACAATGAGGGATACAATGGATCAATTGGTCCCAGAATCGTTTCCTGACAATGTGCGGGAAGAGTTGATGGCGTTTCTATCTTTAGTCACAAAAACAACAATTCCTGACGAAGATCCATTGGACATTAGCGTCAAGTATAGACCAACTCCTCTCATTCACAATTTATTCTTTCACCATATCCAATGTTTGATTGAAGGTGATGCAACTCCAGAATATGTCAAGGTTTTCACAATGGCAGATAGGGGGCTTCTTCCAATTGCGATTGAACCATCAACAACAGCTATTGAGAATAATCCGTGGGATAACGCATGGTATCAACTTACAAGTATGTTCCGAGATAGACGTAGTCGCATAGTGCCCATTGTAAAGGAACTTAATCAAAATCAAGAAATCATTACTGGTATTCCAATTTCAAAAGAGCAAGCAACTCGTTCAAAGAAGATATGGATTGATAGATTTGCTATGATTTTGAATGCGCTCCAAATTAGAGGTCATGTCCAGAATCAGAGTATCGGTCTAAGAACTATGATCTATCTTGGAGGAGCTCATAGGTGGCCTCACAAGCACCTTTCATGGACTGCAAGATTGGGAAGTCATACGGAGAAACCTCCTTACATTCAAGTGATGGTTATGCCACCGTCTGCCGCTGAAAGAATCAAGAGATTGCGAACAAATATCTCAGAAATATCATGGTCTGTGAGCAATATCAATTACGATCTATTCATTGATTCAAAGCAAAAATGGAAGGCCAATACTACACGTATCTTGAAATCGCTCGAGGGGAACAGAAGTTTGAAACAGCTGGAACGAGAATTCCATGCTAATCCTACTAGAAAAATACACACTCCGAGTTTTGACGAATCTAAAGTATTGGGTCTCATTACTTGGAGTATGTACGTAAGTTTATTGGAACTGGGAGATTATAGCAAATTTCTGAACATTACGACAGACCGATTTAGGGAAATCCTTACCAATTTGAGGGACAACAATATTCTTCGTCTACAGTACTATTTACCTATTGCAGGCCTTGCATCAATCTGTTTTGTATGCAATGGACCATCGCAAAAGATACGATCCCTTTCAAGAGCACTTCTGAAACATGCACCAAGTACAACTGGAATGATAACTGAAAATGGAGAACGATGTTATATTATATCCAGAATGCCGGAAGAATCGGTTTATGATATTGCTACACAACTTCCAGAAAAAGCAAAGGAAATTGATATGGAGGTTAAGGTGTTCAAAGCTAATGCATACGCAGCTTATACGCATAATCTCTATCAACGACTTCTCAGAGATGATGGAACCTGGGATGATGATATTTCAGGACTCCTGAGTCAAATCCACACTTAGCACTTACCCAGTCCACTCACCGGGCATGGAACCAGCAACACCCTTCATCTTTTTCCTCATGACAATTCCGATAACTGAGATGATTCCAAATCCACCAAGCAGAGATGTATTTCCTGCGTCCAACTCTAGCTGTAATGACTCACGTACAACTGCTATTGCCAAGGGATAAGTACGCTCGATTGTTATAGGAAGTCCGAACACAGTCACATTGAGTGAATAAGTCCCTTCAATAATTGGTAGAAAGTCAATGTCTAAGATAGAGTAAGGATCTATTTCAAAGGTCCATGAATCGAGTTCTTCCTGACTCGGACTGAACAATACTGCATCTAGTGAACCAATCCAATCTCCCCTAGTTCCCAACACACTCACAGAGATGCTCACCGTATTCTCACGACCAGTAAAGAGGCTCCCTTCATTTGTGATAGAAAGGACCAAGACAGGAGTTATCTCGATGACCATCTCACTAGAACAAGGAGCCTGTGAGTCAGACCCATCGAATGTGATGATGACAGTATGAGAACCAGCTAGGAGTCCGACAAGATTGTGACTAATTACACCACGACTTCCAGTTACAAGGGTCTCATTCATCTCAAAGACACCTCCATTGAAAATCGTTAAAGTGATAGTTTCTCCACTTTGCCCACCAATTGCTCCCTCAAGAGTAATAGTGAGTGGAACAATAGCCCCGAACTCAGATGACTGAGGAACATCAAGACTTACCGAACTTTCATGCCTCACAAGAACTACAATCTCAGAAGTTGATTGATTGTAGAAATCATCACCCTCAAACAAAATCACGACCCTGTACTCACCTGTAAGAATAGGAGTCCAAGAAACCTCAGTACCCGTAAATGAGGAAGCGAGGAGTGTTCGTGTACTTAGAGGATTACCATAGATCTCACGACCAAGAGGATCATAGATACTGACCCAGACGTCAACGCTATCGATAGCATCCATCAACGAATCATTGAGGAAGAATGTCAGAGAGTGAGGAGTTGAAATAAAACCTGTAAGACCTTCTTCATCGACATTCAGTGATGTGATACTTGTGATAGTGAAGTCAATAGTAGATATACAGCCCAATCGTTCAGTGTCAGGTTCAACACTGACTGACAGTGTGTAATGTCCTACTGGGAGACAGTTGATGAACAGATCCACCGAGGTTTCGTTCCACAGCAATCGACTGGTCAGGTCTACAAGTCCTTGTGGTCCAGTAAGCTCGATAGTGATGCCAAGTTCACTGAGAGTGATTGGAACAGATATCTCATCTGTTATGGATATCATGAATCCATCCTCAGACACACGATCCACAGTGGATGGAATCGATGCTAATACCTCTGTTGTCCCTCGAACCCAAAATTCCAGAGCTGCATTAGATGCATAGTAATGACTAGTACTTGTGAAGGAAACGATGAACGTGATATTGCCCATGCGGTCCAGAGTGATATCAAGAATCATTGGTGATGTTCCTGTCTGAATCAAATCTCCTTCGACGACGAGTCCATAGATGTGATGTCTTGCCTCAAAATGCACAGTGAATCCTTCCAAGGGAGTTCCACCAGAATCTTCGAGAAGGATAGAGAATGATGCATCATTGATACCTGCAATGACATCGACGGGATTGAGTAGATCAAGTAGGATCACAGTTCCGTACTTCACATTGATCTCATCAGAAGAACTTGAAGGAAGATAGACGCCTAATCCTGCGAAAGATGTGTCAAGCGTCCAGAGTCCCTCTTCATCTATTGAAACAGACCAAACTACGAACCCAGTTGCGTCTGTTATCAACTCAACTGGACCAAACGAGCTAGCACCGGGACCATCAAGATACAAAGTGATGTTACGTCCCACCATGGGGTCTCCAACATGATCTAAGAGTTGAGCAAATATATCCAAGGTCTCTCCAACCTCAATCTCCAGTTTTGAAATTAAGAGATTGATTTCTGTAGTTGCGTAAATTGTATGAATTGTAGAATCAATGAAGCCATGGGCGGATACTGAACCAGTTGATGTGAAGGACACGGCATAGAGACCTACCATCCCCGGAGTAAATTCCACAATGGCAAGACCTTGAACAACCGATACTGTGATTGAGTTTGTCCAAAGTCCAAGCTTGACCTGTTGACTATACGGGTCATATACAGTCACAGTAATGGATATCCCGTCAACGAGTCCACCAAGATCATCAGTCACTGAGAAGGATATGTTAGTCAGTGTATTGACAGCAGGAGGAGATGGGTCTAATGAAACTATAACACTACAGTTGGTCATAACAATCAATTGGTCTTGAACATCTCCACCAATGAGGAACTCTTCTGCGACAGGTCCTGCATTGACAATCAAGACACCATGAGCATCATCAGCGAAGTACGTGACACTTGCCATTCCAGATGAATTAGTTAACACATCTGCAGTCCACAATGGAACAAGATCCATTCCTAGCACTTCAAAGTGAATAGATACGCCAGCTTGTGGGATTGCTGTTGTCAGGTTATAGACCAAAGTAGTCGAGTCAAACAGATCGATTTGTGCGGGAGCAATCCAGAGTGTTCCATCAACAAGTTCAAGGACGGAGCTTGTTGAAGTTGTTGAGTTTGTAAGGAACAGAATGTTTCCTACATGAAGAATCGTAATATCAGCTAGCCCACCCTGTGATGGATACCAAGTAATAGTGACCAATCCATTTTCAGATGGTACTTGAGCAACAAAGACCTCAACACCCTCCTGTTCAATACTGAGATGAATTGTACGTCCGATGATGAAATCACCAAGAGAATCTAGGAGCGCTACTTGTAACTCTAGAGGATCTCCCACAATACAACTGGGATCGTGAAATAGTTGGATTATTGGGGTAGTATAGACTCGTTGCGCCGCTGAGTCACTTGCAGAGGAATTGAATCCGTAACCAGCATAGGTCGCAGTGATCACAAAATCTCCAACATGGTTGAACGGTTGAGCCAGAGTACATTGTCCCGATGCATCAGAAGTTCGAGAGTACACGTTCAATATCGTTCCATTACTCCAAGTCACTGTGATGTCTATTGTTGCACCCACCATAGGAGCGCCGCTGAAGTCAAGAAGCAACACAAGAACACCCACTGTAGAACCTTGTTCGACAGGTTGTCCAGGAATCGATACGGTAAGAGTTGTATCAGCTGTTACGAAACTTGTTTCACTATCAATGGCTTCGAGAAGCCAACCCTGTGATGCAACCTGTACTTGTACAATCAATTGACCAGGAGTATCAAAGTTCAGAGTAATGGTAACTAAACCTGCAGCATTTGTGATATCATCTGTATCATAGAGAATAGAGCCATTCAATGATACAATAGTATGAACTGTAGCACCGATGATTGGATTTGAATTGCCATCAGACAGATCAATCTCAATTGTATCACTAGCAGGAGCAACAAGACCTGATGGAATGATGATTGAAACTATGGGGGTCTCGTATACTCCGACTCCAATGTTCGAGTATCCTGCAAAGTACCATGACTGTCGCACTGAAGTGACAGTGATATCATTAATTCCCCTTGAAGAAGGAGTCCATGAAAAGAACACAAGTCCACCAGACGTCGTGGAGATATTTGTATAATCAACACCACCACCCGGCCGTTCAACAGATATTGTTACAATGAGACCAGATATTGGATTTGAAAGATGGTCAGTAGCAAGAACCTGAATCCATCCAGGCACACCAACCTCCGGAGAGGGGTTGTAACTTATAGAGAGTGTAACAGGAATCAGGATGTCAAAGTCAAAGAGTTCAAAGGCTGAGCTTCGAGATGATGTACCTGCATAGTCAGCTTCGAATCTGAATGAACCTGCAGAAGAAGCACTCCACTGCATCGATACATGACCACTAGAGTTCGAAGTAAGAGTCTGCTCCATCAAAATAGTTGAAGGAAGAAGGATAACTCGAAGTGTTATCGATTGCCCTGGAACAGGATTGGATATCAAGTCCTTCAATTGAGCCCAAAGGGTTCGGACGCCACCAATGGTTTCCTCTGAGACTACACCACCTAGGTCTAGCTGGCTTGATGACCATGAAACCACCACATCAGAATCAGACGAACTAAGAAGGAATCCAACACCAGAGAAATCAACTTGTGCCAGATAGTTGCCGTTCTCGGAAAGTGTAATTGTCACTGTAGCATGACCTGTTGAATTGGTAGTGAGAATAGTGTCAACAATTGTTACCAGTGAGGGTGAAGTGATAGTGACATGCACACTTTGCCCACTTAAAATTTCAGCACCTTGGGTTGTGAGTTGCAGTGTTAGTGTTACGGTTGAATGTTGATCGAATGTCCCAGTACCAATCCAAGCGACTACGGTTGATTCATAGACGTGTATAGTTCCCTGAGCTTGACTATCATCTAACGTACCATTCCCATTGAATGATAGAATGAATGTGAAATCACCTCTATATGATGGTGTCCACGAAAATGAACCGACACTGGATTCCGAGATTAGAACAGTAGAATAGACTACAACATCGAGGTCATCTTTGATTTCCAATGAAACTTCTTGATTAGCAATTAGCGAATCATTTTCTTGAAAGTGTAAGGACCAGTCGATAACCAACTCAGAGTCGACAAGTCCATCAGTCTCAGATATGATTGTCAGATAGGTCAGATTAGGTTCTGCGATTGTAACATCATCTCTGAGTACTAGTGGAGAACAATTAGGGACATCGATTGTGATTGTAAGATTGTGAACTCCTGCATCAAAGTCTGTACTGGGAATTGAGAACCAAAACGGAGAAGCCTCGTCATAGCTATATTGTTGATAGCTTGGAGGATCACCAAGACGTATTGTGACGTGACCAACGCCAGCATCCCCACCACCTGTGAGGGTCCAAGAAGCTGTGGCATTGATGTTTTCACCCATCTTGACAATTGGAGTTTCAAGATCGAGAGACCCTTGTAGAGTTCCAGTGACATCAACAGTGAGTTTGTCGAATGCTCGAGATGAGCCCCAGTCTGCGACCATGATGAAAATGTCCCATGAACCTAATGACTCCAAAGCTGAAGGAACTGCCAGTGATAGAGTATCCGAATTCCCAACATTCGTGTAGAAAGTGCTCTCACCGAATGCATCTACAATGACTGAATGACTTGGTTGAGAAGATGAGATACTTATTGCTATATCAAGTGTTGAACCAAGTTCAGTGGTTGCACCTGTACTTGCGCTAAGACTGAGTCCCAGAGGATCATAGAGTTGACAGCGAAGCCCAAGAATTGATACCATCTTGAGAACACTTGCAGTGAATACAGGTTGCCACTGAATGGAACTGTTGAACCATCCGTTTGTGAAGTGAGTGGACCTCAGGGCACTGAGTACAATGGTAGTATCTACTGAATCAAGATTTGCAGAGAAAGCTGAGCGGAGAAGAGATAGCGTAGCTACATCCATGCTCAGTGCCGCGAGGTCGGTGTATTGAACACGAGATTCAATTGAAGCTGTAATTTCTGCTGCCATAGTTGTGGTGACAATTCCTAGTCTAAGTGCAGCTTGAGTCGAAAGAAAATCGATAGCTTCTTGGAAACCAGCAAAGGGTTCAAGCGTCCACCCTGTGGAATCCCAACTTCCAGAGCTGTATTCGGATAGGATTGCAGTTTCCAGGGCCGCACGATATGGGATAGTATCCAATTCGTCGATTAGGAATAAGGTCTCAACTGCTGCTACAGAGTGCTGCATATGTGCAGTTCCCATGAATGAAGTTGGTCGATAATGACCAGTCATATACTGACTTTGAGATAGATAGAGTGTGATATCAGAGATCAGTGTAGAGTCGAGATCAACTCCAAGAGTGTCTGCAACTGAAGCTCCGAAATATTGTATCCAGACACTTTTTGTACGATATTGACTAAGCCCATATTCGGGTGAACTAGTGGTGGTTAGGTTTGACCAGAATGGATACACTCGTAGAGTATCAAATCCATTGAGGTATGCGAGTACAAGATCTAAGTCGACTGTTGGTGAAGCATGTACTAGACGACTTGTTTCGAGCAACCAGCTTGTCCACATAAGTGAGGGAAGATTGTCCATTGCTTCAAATCCAATATCAGTTGTAATTGAATCAAGGTAGGTCATAATTCCGGAAGCAATCAGACCAGAAGTTTCACTAAGAGATTCTAGACAAAAAGCAACGCGAGAGGTTTCTCTGGTTTTAGCAACCAAATCATTGGCTGCATCTTTCATTCCAAATCCACCGGATAATAGCTGGTTGTTAGAGAACCATTGAAGACTAGTTGTCCTATTCTCTGAACTAAGAGTACCAAGTAATTGCATAGTAGCCAGAGCTGACGCAGTGCCCGTGACAACCTCTTCATCGAGACTATTTGTATTTCTGAAGGAACCGTTTCCAACTGCAGTTCGTGTTAAAATCCAGCTTGTTAATTTTACGGGGTCAGGATGAGCCTTTCCAATGAAAGCAAGAGACCTCAGATATTCAAGTGCATAGTTTGTACAAGGAGAAATGCTTGTCGGATTGGAACCGATTGAACCCCAAAGGTCAGGGTCACTTGTCTTTGATCCATCTATTACGAGAGACCTCAACCATAGCTCCAGGTCATAAGTTAAGATTTCACCAAGTTGTCCTGAAACAGCTAAGGCTTCTGTCACATAGAGAGTAGTCGTGATGTAATTATCAAACCCACCTGCTGCTTCCTGCCGTGAACTAAGATATTGAACAATCTCAGTTACAGGAAATTCTCCGGTGAGTCCCATTGTTGTCAGGAGCCAAAGTCCCTGAGCAGTGCTTTGACAGCTCACAGTACCACCAGCTGCAGCTGTCATGAAACCTGTTTCAGACCCATAATCAATCATGAGTGTATTTAGAATGTCACGAATCAATGGAGTGTTGTCCGTAATCCAGTTTGTCCAGCTTGTCCCCTCGAGAAGATCTTCCGCAGAGTGAGCTGTGTAATATGCTGAAACCAGAAGAGGTGTGTGGGGATAATTGAATCCACCAGCAAGTATGTTCCCTTCTGAAGTTTGGTGTGTTGCCAGTTCAGTAGCAGTGTTAGTTTCCCGTATTGCATTACAAAATGCCACCGTATTTTCTAAGAGACCTTGACCTGTGGTAGTAAGGAGTGAGGGATTCTCAAAAGCAAAGAGAAAGATGTCCAATGGCCAAGCATCAAATCTTAACGGGGAAATAGTTGGTGTTGAACTACCTGTCAGGTTAACCAACAGGGACTTCTCTGTATGTATTGTGTCCACAGGAAGAACCAGGCCAACCTCTGTACTCAGAGTTGCACCAATTGCAAGAGGAACTGGTTGTGAAAGGAAGACTGCCCCTGCATACTCCGGCTCAGTGGCAAGAGTAGTCGCAACAGGAGCAGTCATGGAGGGTGGACCGCGACCTGAGAGCCGATGAAGCAACCAAACCGACCGTCCAGCAAGTATCAGTGTGACGTCTTCCCGAATGAGGAGATCCAATAGAATCTGTGAAACTTGATTCCCACTAGATGACCCAAGACTACCATCAATCAGTATCGCAGGAGCCCCATGTAGCAATGATGGGTCTGCAAGAATATCACTGGTCTGGAATACTAGATTGGAAATTCCCATTCCATCTAAAATTGCAGCCCAGCTTGAACCGCGATTTGAAATATCTCCTCCAACTAACTCCAACACAATGTATGAATTGGGGGAAATTGAAACTCCAGGATCTGTAGATATGACTCCAAGGTCATCCAGATCATTCTGGGTACCTGTATCATCTAACCCTAACTGGTTAGGACTAGTTGTAAATGGAATACTTCCAAACAGCATGCAGACCAAGAGTAGAGATAGAACTATTCGTCTCATTCGGTAACAACGCCTCCTTTTTTCATAGTAGAGTCGAGTATAGTTGCTGAATATCTGAATAAAATTAGACATCTATTAGATGGATATTGAATCAAAAGGGCTTTCTTCCTGTAGGTCCTTTTATACCTCGCAGAGGGATTAATGGAATGTAGCATGAATCCTATGATGAGAACCAAATCTAAGGACCATTCTATCGTCACCGTCAGTTGGCCGGGGACAGTAAATGCCTGTGGAGAGGCTGTAAGACGTTGTGATCCCTCGGGTATCACTATGCCGCTTCGATGAATCAGGAACTGAACATCGATCATAGAATGTGATATCCAAGATTGTATAAGTTTCAGGCAACGGTGTCCAACGGGTCGACCATTCTCGACCCGGGACATGCATTCTAGCCCACCTTGATGTATTTTCATACTCCAACCCCCATGATTACGAAGCTGTAGAATACTATCAAGACAGATAGTGCAAGTACTAGTTCAGCAATTCCTTTCCCTGGGTGCTTCTGCAGTGCAGCTCCTAATAGTGAAACATCTCCTCCTCGTAATGAACTGTTGAAGAGAACAGAGAGGGAGAGGTACCAGCAAAGTAGGATTACTGGCGCACCTGCGAGTAGCACGATAGGAAGAAAGAGCAGAGAGAAACCGATGAAGATTGATGCAATTGTACTAACAAATAGAGCAGCAACTAACACTGAAACCCGAGGTGGTGAATCCACTTTCAGGAAGAGGTTTAGTTCTGCGTAGGTACTCCCAGCGGCAACACCTTCGAGGTCAATACGGAAAAGCGAGCAGACTGCCCATCTGACTCCTGTATTGATAATCATCCCTGGAAGGAAGATTATGGTTATTGCGGACAACAACGCATTTCGAGTCCAGGATCTGAACGCTCGTTTGTTCCCTGATAACAACAACACGGAACGTACAAGGGTAGCACCCACGACAACAAGTGGTGCGGCTTGTATAGAAAACACTAGGTTTGTAGCGAGCATCGTCACTATATCAAACTGCATTGTCAGACCTCCAATGAATTACCCATGTAGGGTCTCGGACATAGAGCATCAAGTCCATTGTTCTCTCACACGATAACGTAGCACAAAAGGCACCTAATCTTTCCGAAGAAGTAAGAAACTCAACATGGGAGCCTATCAACTAGAGAACTCGTTGGTTGTATTGTCGAGTAGGTAAAGAACGATTATGGGGGCTTCTTTTCTCTCCAACACATCTCATGGTGGAGTTCTGCAATATACCAAGGTCGCACTTTGCAGGAATTGTGTGTTTGTGCGAGCTATTTTTGTTGAGAATAAGCACGTGATAAGAGAAATCGATCTAGATTGGAAAGTGGAAGACCAGTAGTGTCTACAGTCTGAATTCCTTTTTCTGCACACACACCTTCAAGAACACGAAGGGCGGTCGGGGTCCAGTTAGACACATCAAGCTCTCCCGGAGTAACAACAGATCGAATGAGTCGTCGAAAACCTTCACGCTGTGAAGAACTGAGTACTCTAGCAAGAACGTTGAGGACAATCTTTCTATCACCTGTACTCGCAGTCCCACAGAGTACAAGCAGGCGTTGAGCGGCATCGTAGGTGTTTAGAGTTTCGAGAGTTTTCAAAGCTGAGAACCATGATTCTTGATCGTGTGCTCGGAGTAGATTATCACAGTATGCTATCACGCCAGGATCCTGACGAGATGCAAGTTCAAGTAGAGCAGGCTCCCTGAGAATGATGTTTAGTGAATCATTCTTCACTGTATCCCAGAGGCTCTCTGTCAGAGTTTCACCAAATGCTGTGCTTGAGTTGTCAAAAGCAACATCAATTGAAACTAGGGTCAGCTGATTGGGCCTCATACAAGTCAGTGTGTGCTGACACTAATAAGCCCCTATTGATTGAATGAGGCTATAATATTAAGTACAAGCATGACTACTGAATTGTGACGATGCCAAAGAAGAAGGAGAAAAAAGGTTCTAGTAAATCTACCACTTCAGAGTGGTTAAGAGAGAGCCGAAGGAATCATGATGCCAATATTTTGAGGGAACTGATTTCAAAAACTTCCCATTGGCAAATTGAAGGAAGTCAACTCGATGCAGCTTTATTTGAGAAGACCTATGGTTTGAAATCAATCCCAAAGACAGCAGTATCAACTGATATGCTCAACCGAGCATTGGGTCATGAGAAAGTACGAGATGAAATCAAAATTAGTATGGGAAAGGTCCAACCCAGAGGAAAGACTCTAGTTGATCAAATCAAGTCGCTTCTTCCTAATCTATCAGAGAATGAAGTCGAATCACTAACCTATACATTCAGTAGAATTGTAACAGAACGAATTCCAAAAGAAACAAGATGGCCATTTGTACCAAAAGGCTTGGATACACTGACAGCTGCCCTCCTAAATCTGTATATCATCTCTAGTACGGTGCAACAAAAAGTTCCTTGGTTATTGACATTATGGAAATTGAAGACTAAGGAGGTTAAGATTGCAGCTCTAGAGTCAATCTATGAATCGTTAACCAGAGATGCAGAAAGGAGCTATATAGAGGATGTAATGAAGAAAGCTGATAGCGATATCAATATCGCACACGGACAAGATTCGGAGTTTGACATCACTCTTTCCCAAGACCCACTTTCTAAAAAGATAGCCGATTGGATTTTACTAGTTTCAATAAAATCCTCAGACCTACAACAAACCAAGACCGAACTGAGGAAAAAAGTCACAGAGAACATTGCAGACCTTAAGGGGTACACTTCAACATTGGAAACCATGATTGATGTTCATGGTACTTCGATTACAAATTGGGATATTCTTGCACTAAGGTCAGATGGACCAGCAGCCTATGCTCACGAACCACTATTGCAACTGATACGTGGTGAAATCAATATTCTCAGGTACAATGCAATTCGACAAATGTGCATTAATTTTTCACCCATGGAAGAACCAGGACATCCTACATTGATTGACCTTAAACAAGTGTCTAACCTGACAGGTAGAACTGCATACTATGAAATGCAGAGACTTGAGCCACTTTTCAATGAATGCTACATTCCAACTCTAAGGAAGATTGGTTTACGATATCGATATATTTTCACACCTCGCCAACGGCCAGGAGTTCTCTCTGATGCACTCATAGAAAGGATGATTCTTATCGAGCAAGATATTCGTGGTTGTACAATTCACCTTGAACCGAATTGGTCACGAGGACCGGATCCACGTAAATTCCAGAAAGGAACGTATGAAGCCGTAGTTGAAGATGAAATCGTGTCAATGAATCTGAACCACTTTGATTTGGAAAAAGGAGAGTGGTTTACTGAAATGCACGAAAGATCACAAGGAAAGCAGAAGGATAATCTTCTACTTCAAAGATCAACAATCAGCGAAGATAAGAAACCATTCCCACTCTCGGCTAGACAAGCCGAACTCATTGGGCTGCTCTGGAGTTTGCAGGGTCCTCGGAGTCAACGAAAATGGCTCCTTGATTCTGTTGGCTATCCACAACAAACAGGAAATCGGATGCTCAGAGCTATGTTGAAGAATCAAGCGTTGCGATTGCTCTACCTACCCGCACTTGAGTTCAGTGGGTTACCAGATGGTCTTATTGTTTACGCAAATTGTATCGACAGAAAATCGAGAGATAGGTTTGTCAATCATATTGTGGAGTCACAGCCCTTCGCCCGTACCCTCATTGGTGATTCAAATGATGTTATAGCACGTATTCGAGCACCCTTAAAGAACAGTGATTCGGTAGCTGGAGATCTCAAAGAAAAGTTACCAGAATTCTCTGATTCTTTCTTTACTGCAAGAATGCGTTCAGCTAAAACTTACAAGATTGCTACTATTCACAAGCTTAGACAACCAAAAACAGGGGAATGGATAGATCCTTGGAAAGATTCGTTCTAACCTAGAGCCATTGCTCCAGAGTTGATTGTCGATTTCCAAAAGAACGCCATAAACTCGTTATCTTCTGTGTAGTAGTTTCAGCACGTTCCGCAGGCATAACAGCTTCAAGAGTACGAAGAACTTTAGGTATTAGTGGTGGATTCAGCTTGAACTCCATTTTTTCAGCAGACAGATAAGATGCCTCATCAAAAACTTCGCGAGCTTCAATATAGTCTACACGTTCACTAGCCACGAATCCTCTAGCCTTGAGCAATCCCTCTAGACCTCCATGTTTTTGGAGAAGAACAGAACCGCGTCGGGGGCCTATTCCTTTTACACCTTCTTTGTGAAAATCACAACCACAGACAATCGCGAGGTCTCTTAGGAGTTCAACGTCAAGTTGCAGATTTTCTTCAAATTCACTCAAGGTTGTTCTCAGAATCTTGCCATTAGATAGCTGCATTTGCTTGGTAACATGGGGAGAACCAAACAACAAAGCATCAGCATCGTTCGAAACCACAGTGTTAACTACACCATCTCTGCAAAGCACAGCTGCAAACATTTCAGCTTCTGATGGAGCTGTAAGTACTGGAACACCTACAACTCGACCGAGGTCTCTCATATGTTCTGCTGCAAAGTACATCCGAAGAGCAGGACTTTTCCACAATTCCGATGCAAGTTCCTCGTCATATGGGTCACCATCTTGTTGGAATTTTTTGTAAACCTCCGAGGCTCTCTGAATAAGTTCAGGATTTGGATTTCGCTTTCTTGTTTCAGGAGGACCATCGAAAACGAACACAGGTAGAACATGATTGCTAAGAGTCACCTTAACAATGCTAACAAATAATCCAACGTGAGTTAGAGGAAGTCTTCCTCCCTGACCACTATCTTGCTTGATTACAGATATTCGACGAGATAGATAATTTGGAACATCAATTGCAATAGTACCTGGTGCTATTTCTGAGGAAGATTCCCATTTCCAAGGAATGACATCACCCCAGTTCTTTACACCCACTTTTCATCACCTTATACTTCGGACACCTTTTGATCCAACTCTTAGGATAACACCAGGAGGACAGGTTGGAAGTGTACAACGTTCTACCAAGATTCGAACTACATCTTCTCCTTTACGAAGTCTATCTACACGGATGACACTATCAACCGCATGGGATAGTACATTGCCACCAATTGGTGTAGGTTGTCCTGATGTCCAATTTCTAGAAGAGTGGTCTGTAATCATCACATGAGCGCCAATGTCATTGATCACACGTCTAATGGAGTCAAGCGCTCCAAACAATGTTCTCTGACGACCACGACTCCCCGGAGCTCCGGTTAGATTGAGAGTACCAGTTAGATTATCGAGCACAACAAGAGAAACATCGTCGAAATCACGAAGCAACTTTATTTTCTCAACAACATCATCAAGCCCTAGCAATTGTCCGACAACAATCTTCTCAAGTACTTGAAACGAGTCTTCCTGTGATTGGCAAATTGATTTCACAAGTGTAGAACTGTAATTTGTTCCCGAGTCTAGGAAGACGCAAGATGCAGTTTTCATTCTTGCTGCAGACACTATGATTGAATGAGCCAAGATACTCAACGGGGCTCTTTCTGGTCCATGGAATAGACTGATTTGTTGAGGAACAAATAGGTCTCCAATTGTATCATCCAATAATCGGGGTCGTAGACGAATATTTGGTTCAGTGACTACATCTATCGATTCAAGCGGCTGTCTCAACTGGTTTTTCAACCTCCTCAAACAAAGTATAATCGCGGTGTAGTAAGACATCAATTTCCTTACCCTGTTCCAATTGATCAACAATGAGTCCGGGAGCCTCCATGTCAGGGACCAAAATCCTAAGACCCGATGTTGTTGGGAACACGGTCATACGAACAGGAGTAAGTCTAAGCAAGTCATTGATTGAATTCTCGTTTTTAGCAATACGATAGTTTTCCATTCCAAGTCCATTTTGAGAATCAATGATTGGAACCATCTGTATTGCTTCAGCAAGTAGTTGGGAAGTATGCTTCTCTATTCCAATAGAGAGGTCATTCAGTAATTTGATAATCTGGTCAAACTTTGCAGGATTGTTATTTTCAGTAACAAACAGAACATCACAATCTACAAAGTGTGTAAGCGATATTGGTAAGAGTGGTCGGTCGCGCATCAATTGGATTACCGTATCCCTAGATCCATTCTCTAAAATCAATATATTGTGAAAAGCGTTCAAAGAGAATGAATCACTATCACCAACAGGAACTATTCGTTTAGCTACGTTGTTCAGTGATCCGTTTGTCTGAATTTGGGATATGAATTTTTGAAGGTGACTTGTAACATTGTGAGGTTCTTTGATGAAAGAGCACATTCCTGCTGTTGCTCCAGCTGCAATTCCGGCGAAGACAAGACCGTATGGTAAGACTATCACAAAGGCGACTACAGCTAGGTACCCAGTTGCTGCATAGGCCAGTATGTTGAGTATTAGCCGGGTTGGTGATTCTTCTGGCACACGCTTTGTAATTAGCAGTAAACCCACTGTAATAATAATGACCGTAAAAAGAGGTGAGATATCACCTAATCTAAAAGCTAGCACAACCGATACAACAGAAACTAGAATCTGAGTTCCTGCTACAAGAGCTATCGCACCAGCGATTGCGTACCCTATCAATTTCGTTATACCTTTTCCAATCATATTGTCAAGCTCCTTCAGAAACTCGAGGTGGGAAGATACTAAGTATAATCTCAAGGATCCCTGTTTGATCTACCCGTAGCTGTGCGGTTTCTTGTTCTACATCCTCAATTTTTCTAACGATATGAGTTAGAGACCCGGACAAGTCCCTATTGAGACAGAGGTCATGACCAATCCATTTGGCAATGGTATTATGATATACTGCACGATTCCCAGAATCTTCTAGCATTCTACTCTCGCTTGTAATTACGATTGCCAAGTCATTTGTTGTAACCATCCCCGCAAGTGTTGGGAGAACATCTTCAACGATCTCTCTCCCCCAAAGGGTTGGATCATCACGAGCAAGATCGAGAACTCTGGTGATAGGATCAATCACTATCAGAGAAGGTAGGTCAGTCTTCGGAAGTGCTTGAATCAGTTCTAGTAACTCAGATTGGTCATCAGTCATAGTGATTGATACATTGTCCAAATGACCACCCGATGCTACGATGTTCCTCTTCAGATAGCTTACAAAGCTCTTCTTTCCATCAGTATTAATCCACTCAACTCTAGCATGTTTCGAAACATCAGCCGCAAGTGCAACAGCTAGCAACGTCTTTCCACTACCAGCTATTCCCCAAAGATGTATGAGACCTCCTAGACCCATGGAGGTCATCAGATTATCTCTATGCACCAGTTGAGCCACTCTCCCCTGTGGCTTCACTCGGTGCTCGAATATATTCGAAATCCTTCGTCAAAGAAAGTTGATCTATATCCTTGGATTTTACTTTCTTTTTCTTCTTCTTCTTCTTCATTTCGCAAGCTTTGGCAATATCAGATCCAACTATTTCGATATCATCAAGTGAATCATCAATTTCCTCTTCGATAGACACGGTGGGTTCTTCAATTGCCGATGAATCTCGCATCATTTCAACAACCTCATCCACACCATCAGATTCCTCTTCACTACTTTCAACAATCGGAGGGCTTTCCTCCTCATGCTCCACTTCAATGGTTTGTGGTGCTTCAGGAGGATCATCAAAGGTTGGTCCAGGTTTTGCTAGTTCCCTATCAAATATCTCCAGAGTTTCCATAGCCGAGCTGAAATTGAGATGATTATCAATACCTTCCTTGATATCAGGTCTAATAGCTCCGATATTGTACAGTGCATTAACGAGCTCAGTCAAGTAACCAACTGCTTCTCCGAACGTGATGGGTTTGAGCAGATGGCCTGTGAGTCCAACATAACCAAGAGAAAGTTTTTCCTCCTCGATATTACCTCCTAGATATTCGAAGAGACCTGTGAATCGGCGCAGTCCACTATCACCCGTTAGAAGTGCATTAGATGTTGATTCCATTAGAGATAGCCTGACACACTCATCCAGAACTGAGCAAGAAAGATTTACTGTCTTTTCGAGATTGTTGTTCTTCATCGCGGCAGCAGCTTCAGCGACGAGAGGTGAAACAACGAAGTTGACATGTCCGATAAGTTCAAGCTTCTCTTCATTCTCTTCAATTGATTTTAAGATCCTTGTTGCATCTCCGATTGTTCTCAGTTGCTCTTGCTCTTTTGATAGAGTTTCAACAAATGATGATACTGAACTACGGGAGGAATTCAAGAGCCAACCTCCAACAATACCTGAAGCAGCGCTCGCAATAATTGGAATCAACAAGGAACCAGAGCCGGCTAGCACAACAGCGATTACTGAAGTGAGACCTATGGCTAATGCAATCAGGGACAGAATCCCAAACCATCCTCTTGAAAGTCCGGATTCCAAAAGATTCCATTTGTTTCCAACAACACTCTTCTTCAGATCAGGCAGTTTTGATCGTGCATCACTCTGACGGATAAGGGCAAATTGATCTGCAGTGACAATGCGCCCGGTTTCAGTCAACCAAGTCAGGTCAGCTGACGGTTTTGCATTTTCAGTGATAACATAGACTGTTCGGGTTTCATGCATCAGTGAAATTGATCCATTCGCCATCCCACGCATCAGTGGAAGACGAACACGACCGAATGGTGTAATGACATTGTGTTCACTTAGGAAATCATCTAGACCTACATCGCTGAGGACTCTCTCAAGCGGTCTGTTCACAGTTTCTAAGACTGCAGCCCGCATGGCGAGACCTCCTTTTCCGAATTCAGCTTTTCTTAGGTCAAGAACAAAGACGACATCAACATGGACGCCTCTAGTTCCTGGAACGGATTCCATCCTTACTCCAAGGGTTAATCCATTTGGATACCTGAACGTAAAGTGTTCTGTGAGCTTCAGAGCTGACTCAATATCATACTCCTTCTGTTTTTCTTCACTGGGTTCAGTCTTGATTTCCTTGTCTTCTTCGTTTGTTCTGATTGTTTCAGACTCCATAGTTAGTCATCCTCCTCGAATTTACTACTTAGTCTATTATCCAATGCATCAGCAAGTCCCTGCGACAATTCGAGGGTTCTTGCTAAGCCTCCCAGATCGGACAACACCGAGATTGCATGAAGAAGCCATCTTGATGTGTCAAGTAATCCGTAAACATCACCAATATTCATACCAAACTGCTCTGCAAGGTCCCGTATCGGAATCTGCGTTGTGACTAGAAAACTTGTGAGATTGTCAAATGATTCATCAAGTGACATTCCAGTTTCAATTGATACAACATGCCGTAACAGCCAGAGTAATTCCGTGGTGTTATTTGTCATCGGCAAGAGAGCTAGTATCTCTCTCACGGTGGGAATACTCAGGTATAATCGGTTTGTAGCTCGACCTAATTTGGTCGGCTTTAATTTTCCGTCATTAGCACCCTCAACGAGTCCTAATCGAATCAGTAGGCCAAGTGGACTTGACTCTGAAAGTGAAAGTGGTATAACATAATCAGCCATATTTCCTAGTTCATTCGCTGCGGCCATTCCCAATATCACAAGATGGTGACAAAGAATCCCGTCTTCATCGACGGGTGTTCCACATGAACACATTGGACCCTCAACTGCTCCACTGGCTGATAATCGAGCAGAGAACCTGCATGTAAATTGCCCACCATCGAGGCTTGTTACTATACCTCCAATGACAGTCTCATTCTTTTCTCGCAATACAGTCTTTCCAAGCACGTTCTTGCGTGCAGACTGAATGGTTTCAGGAAGGGCGTGACGCTCCAATACAATAATGGCAGAGATCTCTCCTAATTGTAAAACTCTCATGGGAGACTTTGCATCTCGTATCGCACAATGAACCAAATAGGAATTGCCAAAGATTCCATTCTCAATATCCTCGATGGTAGCTGAACCTAACATATCAAGAACAACAAGAAGCTGCTCTGAGAGTGAGGATGCATGACCAAGAGTGCTTTTGATACGGTCATAATGGGGGATGAGGATCTCCTTTTCATTTGACTCGTCAAGGATGACATCGAAATACCTTCGCTTTGCCTCCTCGGTTTCTCCAGTACTACCCGCGAGTATCACTCCAAAACCAATTTTGTCGTGTCCAGGTCTCCCTGCCCTCCCCAACATCTGGTGAACTGTATTTGCGGAGAGGAGCCTTCGATAATCTGCTGGAGATTTGAAGCTGGATATTATGACGGTTCGTGCAGGAAGGTCCATTCCAGCGGCAAGTGTTGTTGTAGCACAGATGACTCTGATATCACCCTGCCTGAATAATCGCTCAACTGTGCGTCGTGCATTGTAATCCAATCCTGCATGATGGAAAGCAATACCATTGTGCAGTAGAGATCTCATATCCTGAGATAGTGTAACATTCCAGTGCTCAACAGATCCGAGGTCTTGGTCGAGTTGTTTCTTTTCTTCAGAAGTGAACTGTCTTCCAACATCCTCAGATAGACGCCTTGCGTGAGCTTCAGCTTCGCGTCTGGTTCTATAGAAAACTATTGCTTGCCCATTACCTTGAACCGTGGTCATCACGAGTTTCTTGAGACTTCGGTTTCGGTTATTGGTAGTTACAACTCTGTGGACCAATGGAACCGGTCGTTCTTCGGATAGCACAAGCTTACAACCGAGCCACTCTGCAAGCTCATCAGGGTCTCCTGTTGTTGCTGAAAGCGCAACGATCTGTAAATCTTCAATCGAGTTCTTCAATCGGATGATTAGACTTTCGAGCCGAGCTCCTCGACCCAGTTCTGACAATGTCTGAATCTCATCAATGACTACAGCTCCAAGGTCATCGAGCCAAGCACTTCTTCGTCGGAGTAATGAATCTGCACGCTCGTAGGTAGTAACAACAATATCAAACTCTGCTAATTCTTCACCACTACTTTGGTAGTCCCCAGTACTCAGTCCGACAGCAACTCCAAGATGCTCATAACGCTCTTTCATCGTCTTGTATATCTGAACTGCCAGTGCTCTCAAAGGAACTAGAAAGAGACCTTTCTTGTCACAGGTCACAGCTCGTAGGAGAGCCATCTCACCAACTAAGGTCTTACCGGATCCTGTAGGTGATGAAACCATTATGTTTTGTCCTTCCAAGATACCCTTGGTGATAGAATCACTCTGTACTCCTCGAGGCTTCATCCCAGCCTGGCTGAGTAATTTTGTCACTTGAGTTGATACATCTGAAGTCATGGTCACGCAGTGGCACCCTCCATACCTTCAGTTTGTCTCAGAGCCATGCTTCCCTTCATGGTAATTCGATAATTTGTGTAAGAAACCCCACTGTGAACTTCATGACCCTTCAATATCATACTTGCATGTTCAAGTCTTGCAAGGATAGCTTCTACATCAGGGTTATTGTCGGAACCACTTGAAACTATGAAACGGCGGACTGCCTCTTCTGTAAGAGGTTCGTAACGTTCTAGCAATTTCAGAACTCGAATTGCCAAGTTCGTGCTACCTGCAGAAACTCTATCCAGTAGAGACCCCTCATTGTCAGAGATACTCGAAGCTCCAGAGTCAATCGTAGTAGAAACCCTTCGAATTTCTTCACTGGTGACAGATTCTGGACTCAGATCTGGTGCAGGGTCAAGTCTTACAGGTTGACAGGTTTCAGTCCCATCATGTACGAGAAGGGCTGTATCATTATCCATTATTCGTAAGAAAGAAGACTCACGAGGGGAAATACGAGCTTTGGTATGCATACCAGTCGTAATCACGTTGAGTCCGAGAATGTCAGCTGCTATCTTGATGTCAACGGACTCGCGTAATCTGAGAGAGATGCATGATTCCAATGTAGCAAGTGCGCCAGGAGCCATATCGACTGGGTGTTCGAGAGCCACAACAAGTGGACCTCGTTGCTTGAGTCTCTTGAGAACTCGCTCAGTGAATGAATCGTGTTTCATGTATCTTCGATTTCGTACACGAAAGTTCTCAGCACCATCAAGAATAACCACAAGGTTGGGGTCGGGTCGAAGTCCTGAAATCTTGATGCTGATGAGATTCCATGCAAAGTGCTCAAGTGATGTTGAACCAAGTGATATCTTCACAACACTAAGATCTGGTTCAACAAGTCGTGATGTAGGTACAGTCTGTGTACCATAGAAGCTCTTAGCTGCAGAACCTTCATAGAGAGATCTTACTGCTTCAGCTCCAGTCATTGACTTTTTAGAGGGCATCTGCTCAGGTGGACTCTGACTATCCATTGGACCAGCCATTGCATCATCGTGACTATTTGATATGTGAACATCTGCAAGAGTTGCATTTCCAAGTGTGACCGCACGACCGATTGCAGCCTCAAGGTCAGCAGCTCCACGTAGGTCAGTTGCAGCAACTGCTTCCAGTGATGACATGATGAGAGGGACAAAATCACTTCGATGAATTCCTTCAGCATCAACAGGATTCAACACAAGGTCCCTACCTAGTTCAAGATGGACTGAACCTTCAGACAATCGAGTCAGTCCTATCGAGTCAGGATTATTCGTAACAATGACCACTCGTTTTCCAGAGCGAAGTAGTTCTGAGGTCAACAATGCTAGCACTCTTGTTCGAGAGATTGAAGTTCCTCCACACAGCAATGTCCCAGTTTCAAGGTCTGAGTGGGCAACACCAACTGCAGGACCTGTTTGCAGAGTATCAGGATTGATTGTAACTCCTAAGCGGTAGTCACTTGGTCGACCACGAATCGGAGATAGGAATTGACCTGGGATATTACTACCAACTTCTGATGCCAGTTCTGATCTGAGCTCAACTAGCCAATTAGAAAGGTCTTCTCCTGATCCATAAAACCATGCAGATTGACCATCTATATTCAATTGATCTAGACGTGATTGAAGATCCTTCGGTTTTGCTCGTTTCCATTTTTCCATAGGAATGGAAGCACGAACAGCACTATCAAAATTCACAACACCCGATTCGTCATGAACATGACCGACTGCGTTGATATGAGAAAGCCAGATACCGCCTCGTTTGTGTACGTAACCTTCCATCTGCCCCTTTTTCAAATAGTTGAAGAATTTCTCCAATCCATCAGGAACGCGTTCTTCATCGAGAGCTCGCTGCAGCTTCTCTGGTCGCATTGTCACGGTTAGCGTGAAACCAATCGAATCGTCGATTGCACGAACCAGTGAGCTTACGCCACCAATAAGGAGAGACCCCGCATTAGCAAGGGTCATGTTGACCAAATGACGTTGGCCTGTTGGCGTCTTGCATTGAATCTGTTTCCTATCGTCAGAGATTGTGCATGATGTGTCTGCTATCTGCACTTCTTTCCAGTTGCTCCCCTTCGAGGAACGAGTTTCAAATTCTTTCCTTAAACTAGGAACTAGTAGAATCCTCAGTAGCATCATGATGCTGAATGCTAACAAGAGGATGGGAGAATAATATCCAATGAAAAGGCTGATGGCAATCAAGAATAACGGTTGAGCTAAAGCTAATCGCTTCTTCCTGTCATCCCACCGTAATTCAGTATCGGATGTAACAGACCATGATTTTCCAGGAGTTTCTTCGAACGGATCTGTTTCTGGTCGAGTCCCAAGGATATTGCCTCTTGCCATTCCTATGCCTCCTTGGTGAATTGAACCCTGTGAGATTGACGTTGCAACATCTCGAGGATATTACGAATTCTTTCGACATAGACTGCTTCTCCACGTGCAACTACCATCGGCTTTGTACCGGTCAGTAGCAGCTCTGGCATGTTTCCAATCGTTGGAGCACCATGTGCAATAAGGAGCGGTTTTCTGGTGAGAACGGTCCATTTGTAACCATGACCAATTGCTAGAGACCTCATGATATCATCAACCTTGACTCCTGCAGGAATCTCAACACCAGCACGTTGTTCATGCGATTGCATGGGTCTCTAAACCTCCAGTAGTAACTTTGAGAATATCTTCGAATTCAGCCTCCTTGACGGGTAAGTGAGGGTATGCAGCTCTCATGGACCTTTCAAGAATCATAATATCAGCTGTAACTTTCTTCGTTAATCGGTCAATCTGTTGCCATCCATTCCATAAACGCAATCCTCGTCGACGAACAAGAAAACCAATCCTTGTTGACTGGTTACCTATTGGTCGTGAAATGAAGAAAACAACTGTACCTCCAGCTTTGTCCAAGTATCTTGTATACATCGCTCTAAGAACTCTAATCCCAGAGTGACTAAGGTCAATACCTATTGGTACGCTTGAGAGAAGTCTTGCAGAGCAGACCTCAACAGTCCAAGGTCGCAGAATAGCAGCTAGACGGCGTTCAGTATCCCAGAATATAGTGGGTCTTGGAATATTGAACCGCAACAGCATCAAAACAATACCAAAGACACCAGCTGCAGCTCCAGAGATTGCGAAACCAAACACATCTGTTGGGTCAATATAGTATTTGAGCATCGGTACAATTAGAAGAACAGACAGGGCCATCCATTTCAGTTCTGGAGTATCGTGTAATCTCATTCAGGTAAATCCTCCCTCATCTGATTGAATTGTGTAATGGCTTGTCTAATTTCAGAAACGTCTTCGTAAGGCCATACATCAGAAACGATCTCGTCACCAAAGACATGTAGATGACGTAGGAATCTATTATCCAAGAGAACGACTATCCCTGAATCTCGAGGAGACCGTCTAAGGCGTCCAGCGAGTTGGGCGACCTGTCGGATTGAAGGAACAACAGCAGCATAATAGTAACCAGAGTCCATCCCGAACTTTGAGTTGTACCAATCCTGCAGTGCTCTCTGATACGAAGTCGGGGGACTAAAGGGGATGCCAACTCCAATGATGAGGTCAATCATGCTAGATCTATCTTTGACAAGATCGATTCCTTCACTGAACTTTCCTCCGTACACACAGAACATCGCATGGGGTCCTGAGGTGATAGCTTCAGCAACATCGTCAAGCTGAGCTCCTCTTGTTTCCACGAGTGATTCTCGAAATCCTGTGTCGATAGAGTAGCTTCTAATTTCAGTCATCATCTTGTAACTGGGGAAAGCAATCAAAGCGCTCTTGTTTGCAGGCATTGATGTCAGTATCGTGGAGATGCGACTTGCAACTTCTCTCCAAAGCTCTGGACTTCTCATTTTGTAGCGTGTGTTAATTTTCTTGTCTATCATAACTAAACGAGTTCCGCGTGGATATGGACTTGTCAAGTCATCAGAGATTGCACTTGGAACTCCAAGCAATCGAGCGTAGTGATCGAGTGGTCGAAGAGTTCCAGACATGAGAACTGCAGAGCGAGCTCCTCTTAGAATGGGAGCAGTCAATCCTGCAGAATTTAACGGTTGAATCATTAATGATGAGGTCGATTGTGGACCACCGTCTTGCCACAACTTCTTCACTTGAACCGTGACATGCCATCCGTCACTTCTAGCAGCCCTTTGAGCAGTATAGAGAAATTCTATCAATCTATCAAGAGGGGTCTCTGCCAGACTAGCATTTTCAGGATCTTTCATTCCCGGACGGCCAGCATCATGAAGAAGATCGAGGTCTCCATCCTTGATGAATCTTGGAGCAACATCCCATTTGTCTAATACTCGCTCACTATTCTTGTTCATAGAATCTAAATGTATCATCAAGGTCTCCCACAGAAAGTCAATAGCTTCCCGAATCCATGTGATACCAGTTTCTCTAACTACGAGTTGGTTATTCTCTCTCAGCCACTTAAGATCCTCATTGCTCAGTTTCGAGGTCTCTGCATCAAGCACATGACCAGACAGATTATGGGCCTCATCCACCAAAAGATCAACATCTTGTAGCTGGATACCCATAGAACCCAAGAGAGCTTCTCTGACCCTTGTCTGGAACATGTAACTATACGGACCAATAATGACGCGACTACGACGAGCACTGAGTCTCATAATTTCATATGGGCAATATCCTTCCATCTCGGCTCGTTCTTCAGCTCGTTCCCGTGTAACAACACCAGTTCCAACCATGTCATCAATAACAGCATGAGCCTCTTCGCGAACAGATATCCTTCCACCTTCGGAGGAAGCTTTCTTGTATAGATTCCAGTAGTGAGTGCATTGACCCGTACGAATCATTCCAGCACAAGCTCGCATGAAGCCGGTGGAACTAAGGGATTCCATCTCATGTCGAATTGGGCACACATGAATTCGAGACACCATTGTTGTAGCAGCGAGATTCGAATCGACACCACGCAAGACCTCAAGCTCAGATTCAAAGACCTTGGACTGCGAGTGGGTTCGAGTCAAGGCGAACAAGCGGGAGGATGGGTCATTTGCTCGAGATGTGAGATACCCTGACAGAACTGCCACGGTTTTTCCAATTCCGCAATCTGCGGACAAGAGACCAACGGTCTTGGATGAGAATGCTTCAACTGCCAGATTCACTGCTCGTACCTGGTGTAACCTAGGAGTATAGGGGAAATATGCAAGCGCGTCAATCGTAGCAGTGGTCACTCATTACTCCTCCACTCGTAGAATGTCTTCACTCCTATGTATCGTGAATCGTAAGGAGAAATATTTGTGAAGGATTCGCTGATAACGCCACATCAATTCACTCGAGTTGAAGTGAGGGTCTTTGTTGCCCATCTTCTCGACTATCTCAGGACTGAATCCTTTCTGCCTAGCGGCCTTCCAAAACCATTGCTCAACCTCAGACATGGTGGAATGGAGATGCTCTAGGGAATCTTCAACAATGGACATCAGGAGCTTTACGGTCTTCTTTGCATCATCCGGTAATTCTGAAACCTTCATTCCACTTGGCAGATAGACTGCGATTCCTTCTGCACTATCTAAGTACACTTCGCGAGGAACACCCTTTGAACCACGTAAGGTTTCGAGCAATGAGAGAATGCGAGGAAGCTGTGGAAGAACTGGTTTAGTTACATCCGAATCTCTCCAGCTGACTCTCGTGACAACGTAGAGTTGAGGGTCGGGACCATCACCCCGTTCAAGCACTGTGATACGATGATTGGTTTCTCTAAGAAGGAGATTGACCAAATTAATCATCGAACTTCGAGGAATATTAGGGGGTGTCTTTTGCACCCACATTGGATCTTCTGCTATATTTTCTGAACTTGCCATTTTTTTATACCTCCGGTACTACTTGGAGCTTGTCATCAATCTCAATGATCTGACCTTCCTCCTGCAACTGGTTTAGGAAACGCTTTGCCTTGTCGAGGTCTATGTCAACTTCTTGGCACTCTTCAAGGACTCTCCTTCTGCTCACACCCCTTCCATGGTTGAGGTCACTTAGGTCTGAAACCATGTAGAGCAAACGTTTCTTGACGCCAAGTCCATGTCTGGTCTTTGTCATTGCGGGCTTCGGTGAGCTGAAGACTATCTCCTGCATTGCCTTTCGTGCGTCTTCTGCACTCGTAACGTATCTCATTTCAGAAGTGTGTGATAGAATCTTGGAGCAGAGGTTACACCTAGAATCGTCTTCCTGATCTCTAACTTGCCTGTAGCCAGTATAACCACAGTGTGGACATCGGAATACTCGCAGTGTCTGCTCCTTAGAGGTCACTATGCAGTAGCCTCCTTACTCACTTTCTTCTTCTTACTCACCTTGACCTCAGGACTCACTATCTCCTCAGTATCCTCTTCCTCAGTCTTAGTTTCTGTTTCCTCAGTAATCACTTCTTCCTTGGGACTCTCTTTGGTTTTCTTACTCACTTTCTTCTCAGTACTTTCTTTCTCAGCTTCGTCCTCATCTGATGCATTAAGAGAACCAAGTTTTTCGAAGATCATTTTCTCGGTGTTTTTCTTCTCAGTCTTATCTTGGTAGATCCCTCCCCACCCGATCTCAACCTCAACGTCGAACTCAGGAACGCCGCTGTTGTCCTTCAGAGATATCTTACGTTTACCCTGAGCTCCAACACGTGTGAAGAACCTATAATCAGATGCATGAGCAACGACATGACCACCTACAGGCGCAGAAGGATTGCCTCCGTAGCTTGTAATCTGAGTAGTTACCTGATTCGTGTACACAAACATCGCGTCTGTGGCCAAACCGAGTCGACGCATCCAATTCAGTAAGGCATTGATGCTGTACTGTCTTGATGCAAGGTTGCCAATTCCAGTATACTCAGCTCTAAAGAGACCTGTGAATGAATCGATTATCAGCATCTTGTACTCGCCTTCAGCTAGCATGAGCTGAATCTGCTGAGCGTATTCCTCTATCTGACTGCTGAGTGCAATCGGAGCTACGCTGATGTTGGCAAGTGCAATATCCGGGTCCAAACCCCAGCGTACTGCGTTTGCTCGGATGTGCGTAGTCTTGAAGGAACTCTCTGTGTCTAACCAGAGAACGCGTCCCTCGAGTCCACCCTGGTCATAGGGCAACTGACACCTGACCGCAAGTTGGTGACTGAGGAAGGTCTTACCGCCTCTCGCGCTCCCATAAAGTTCAACGATTGATCCGACTTCCAAACCCCCATAGAGCTTTTTGTCCAAGGAATCTATTCCGAACTTGAGTCGTGGGGTCAGTGCCTGGTGCTTTTCTAATTCAATGCCCGATTTGAATCCAAACTTTCCCGAAACTTCTCGTGCATTCCGAATGATTTTGGCAACAGTGGCCTCACCAAGTTTAGTTTGTGCCTGCAATTCGGAGGGATTCTGAACACTGAGAATCTCTGCAGTAGTAATGAATACCTCTCTCAATCTCTTGGCTGCTGCGGGACCAACGCCAGGAACTGCTTCTAATTCAGTCACAGAATAACCTCCAATTCTACTTGTTCTGCAACTGGTCCCTCCAACGGCACTAACCTAGTAAAAGCCGGTAGGTCGTAAGTGGGAACCAAAATTTCACCGTGAGAACGAAACAGAGTGATATCCTTCAACAGCTCGAGTACTTGCTCCTGACGAGCAATTGGCACTCGGAAGAAGAGTCCTTCCGGACAGATTTCACCTGCAACACTCACGTAGCCCCCCAAGGTATCGTACGCAGACCCGATTCTACCGTCTCCATATTGTGGAGCGGTCCCGGGTTCAGCAGGTTCCACATCGCCAAGTTGACTCATCATATCGTAGACATCAGAGATGAATCCTTCCCATTGCCACTTTGGCGTCCGGGGCTTGAGGATCTGGAGACCTGCTGCGGCCCCAGCTAACCATGAAGCTTGGGGAAGACTGTAGGGGTCTCGGGGTATACCGAGAATTATATCGTCAATCATCATTTAGATTTCTACCTCCTCGCTAATTTGTGTGCTAGCAATGACCTCAGGTAAGGGTCTCAGATTATCGAGCCAATCCCTGAGTCCTGCAATCAACGGAACTTTCAACTGATTGCTGTTGAGAACTGATGCGAGCAAAGCCCGCGATGCTATCACAACTCGTTGTAATCCCACTTCACGTTCAGAGTAGGGAAGTGGAGAATGCCATGGCATGGTAACAAAACCAGACTCGCCAGCTAACACTTCACGCCAGTCTGTGCTCCAATGTCCAATGACAGGATCACGTTTCAAAGTACCAAGTAGAACATCGGTCCACTCTGTCCAACGTTTCATAAAAATTCGAATTGAGCTGGAGAGAGCCTTGAGGCTGCCGCCCTTACGGTCAGCAAGACCTTCAAAGACAAGTATGAATCGTGTTGCATCCTCACGAGAGATCGCACTGAGTGAAAGCCCTCTGTTGTGTGATGATGCAAGTAATGCAATACCGGGTACAAGTCCTGGAATATCGCACGGTGAATACCGACCCTTAGAGTCCGATTCAAATTTCTGAAATGGTGAAAGGATATCGCTCCTCAGACCGACTATCATCACAAGACTAGCGTCTCGATCCGGTCCTTTGTAGCGCATGTTTGCCTTGATCACCGTTCGATCTGTGTTGCTGAACATAACCTGAAGCGGAAGGGTGACATCAACGGTGCCATGAGCCGTTCCTCCCTTACTTGCTGCTTCTAGTTGTTCTTCGAGTTGTGATATCATCTTACGTTCAACTGTATCACAACCATAGATGATGTTTTCCAGAATGCGAGAAGTCAAACACCACAATTGGAATTCAAGCGTGGGTGATTGTATCATAGCTAAGGAGTTAAAGAAGGAATATGGAGCCTTCTTTTCTCTCCAACGTACCTCATGTTTGACTTCTGCAATATGCCAAGGTCGCACTTTGCAGGAATCACGGGTTTTTCTTCCACATTTTCATACATTTCCAATAGATTAGCTAACGGTTGTGAGTGTGTTGTACATCAAAAGAGACAACCAAGTAAGAGTGTACATTGAAGACAACAGATACCTGTATGTCTAGTAAGTGATCATCAAATGGTACTTGGATTTTTTCCACAACTAGGGACTCGCTCAAATTTGTTCAATACATGCTCCAGAAACTGCAATGTGAGGCTTTCACCTATTGCAGAAGTCCACCAATAGGAGAGATTCACAGAAAAAAACACCTCATATTGCTCACTTGGCTACACGATAATCTTCTGTGAACAGAAAGAGCAGGAACAGTGCTCATGTTGAACTTCTATCAATTAGGGTACATATGTTAGTATCCTAACCCATGCTTCTCCTATCAGTAACGGGCGATTTCGTCTGGACTGATGGAGGCAAGACACAATGGCGATAATGAGTAAACTTGTTCCGATCATGGCTAAAAGAAAGGCGAAGGTGATTGCGGAAATCCTGAACAATCCGATTGGCCTGACGGAGCTTAAGCTCAAGCAAGTACTTGAGCAACACGGAAATACCGCATTCGGAAAAGATCATGGATTCGAGTCAATAAAGACACCTGAGCAATTCAGCGAACAGGTCCCTCTCAGTGACTATCAATCTATGACTCCATATTTCGAGCGGATAATACAAAATCCTGAACTACCAATTTTAACTAAAGATCCAGTTATCTGGTATGTTCAGTCGAGTGGAACTACTGGAAATCCAAAAGCACTACCAATATCCAAAGCTGGAATGGCGGATGTTAAAGAAGGAACTTCCCTTATCATGATGTCATTTATCAACGCTGCAAAAGAACACGCAAAATTGATGGATGGTACTCTCCTCACGTTTGCAGCTCCTGCTGTACTTAGAGAAATCAACGGTGTGCCTTTGGGTTACATGACGGGAATCTCAAGAAGGGTTACTAGTAAACTGTTGCAGATGCTCATCAAACCAGGTGAAGATGTCTTCAATCTCATGGACATTAATGAAAAGCTATGGGCATATGCCAAATATGCAGTGGCAGAAGATATCACTGGTTTGGCCGGGATCACAACTCTATCACTCTCATTTGTGCGAAAAATGCAGAATGAGTATGGGTTTAGATTGCTTGAACACTTCAAGGACACTAAGCATGAGAGTAGAATCCGAGAAGCACTGAATGATGATGGCACATTAGATCTCAATACTCTTTGGCCGAATCTCGTTCTACTGATAGGTTCAGGTATCGACTCAGATCCCTACAAACCATGGATCAAAGATACTCTGCCGAAGGCATTCTTCATGGACACCTATGCAGGTTCTGAAGGATTTTATGGAACTGAACTGCAACCAGGAGCAAACAATGGAATTCAATTGCTACCTAATTTGAACTACTTCGAATTCATTCGTGAGAAAGATATCCATAAGGAAGTACCTGATGTTATTCCACTATCTGAAGTGAAGAAAGGACATCGATATGAGATGGTTCTCACTAACATGATGGGATATTCACGATACAGAATTGGAGATATGCTCACCGTTAAAGATACGGAACCCTTCTCAGTCCACAGAATTGGAAGGAAGGGAAGAGTAGTAAATCTAACTGGGGAGAAATTGACTGATGCCCATGTTAGTGCTGGAATATCTGCAGCATGCAAAGAAACTCATGCACAACTAGCAGATTTTACCGTGCTTGGAACAATCGATGGAAGCAAAGCACACTATACGATATCGGTGATGCTTCAGAATAATGTCGATCTAGGTGATTTTGCTACGGCATTTGATGACGCAGTTTCAGCAGCAAACGGAGAGTTCAAACACTCATTGGAGTTTGGTGCTCTAGATCCTTCAATTGCTATTCAAATGGCAACCTCTCACACAGAAAGCATCATCAGAAATAAACACATTCAAGCTAAATCAGAGCCACTTGCAATGGCTGAAGCATAATGGATTCAGTCTTCGCCCTTTGAAAAGAGAGCGAAGACTTCCACCTTTTTTTTCTTCAGTATTCAACTGACATTTCGATTTCTTTCGGAGATGTGTCTTCTTCGCTTATCGAAGATTCATCCTTCGGTTTTGGTTTCAAGAAAGTCAGACCGACGCAGATGAAAGATAATGTTAGTAGTACATCTGGGACATAGAAGAATGGTGTATTCATGAGAGATACTCGTAGTAATTGGCTTGCTAATGCGGGGAGAATTCCAACAACCATCCACTCACTTCGAATCTCTTTCAATCTTCCAGTTCTCCATGTAACAGAGAAAGTCACCATCAGCATTAATGCAGAAATCAGAACAAGAGGAATCGTAGCAGTCATGATAAATGCCTCCGAAGTACCGAATAGAGCCATTATCCACCAATAGACAGCAACTGCACCAATCATCTTCATGTGATATTTCTGAATCCTTGGTGCCCATATTTGAAGAACAGCACCCACAACGGGAATTATAGAACCACTAATGATCATCGAACGAACCCTGAAGTTAAGAAGCGATGTTTCGATGATACCCGAGCTCATAAGTGCCAAAATTAGAACTTGACATGCAGAACAAATTGTTGTGACTGCAAAGACTAGTGGCAGGTCCGTTATCAACCGATTACTCTGTTTTAACCAGAGCCTCAACAAATATACTCCAACTAGTGCGGAGATTAGAAGAGTGGTAACTGTTGAGATAATTACCAATTCCATTCCTGTTTGCATAATTATCATACCTCAAAGATATTGTCTTGTTCAGTCGTTACCTTCTTGGATCGACCAGTTGCTCTCTCAGTGATTCTATTCCAGAATTCTGAAAACTGTTCAATCTTATATTTCGAAAATATAATGAATAGTCCTGAGAATACTATTACGAAGAAGAGCATAGAAACAGCCATTGCTCCAGAAGTAGCAAAGCCAAGATCGGGGCCTTGCATTACTGGTTCAGGACCAATCTTGAAGCACTCATTTACGAAGTTGAATATAGTGTGTGCTATAATTGGGCCCGTCAGAGATTTACCTGAACTAAATTTCTCATAGTAAACACCGAAGAGGAGACCAACAACAGTTGTGAGGATGACCATCAGTAATACTGTTGAGATTACTGATTCACCTGGAGATGCGTTTAGAAGTGGCCAACCAGCATGCCAGACACCGAAAATAATAGCTGAAACCACTATGGCTATGTTAGGAGTATATTTAGTTTTTAGCGCGTTCTGAAGTAATCCTCGGAAAAGGACTTCTTCCAAAAATGCATTTGTTACAAAGAACAAAAACAGGTATCCAAGCAATTCTTGATTTATAATATGAAGCTCCAACGGATAAGTAGGATCAATCACTACACCGTAGACTATTGTCCCACCAAGGTCAATGATTGCGGAGATTAAGAAACCAATAATCAAGCCAGCAACAAGCTGCGCTTTCAACTGGTCCTTTGAGAGACCTAAGACAGAGGCAATCTCTGCTTTTCGATATTTCCAGAAAAATCCAAAAATGATAAGAAACGGAAATAACTTGGATGGCAAAATATTCATCCAAGTATCACCGAGACCAAGTACAAACTGGTCTACAATTCTCCATACTATTCCAATCGTTAACATGATCCCACTGATGGTTAGAATACTCATCGTGGTCCAAACGGACTGTTCTTCTTGAACAGAATCACTACTTTTCTGAGTCACAGTAGTTACCATAGATAGTGTCTCCTAAAAAGGTTAGACTACAATTTGCTCCGCTTCAATGAATTTAAGGGCCACAAGCTCTCAAAATAGCATATAATTACGCTTTATCTCAATGAATAAGATACTTCATATAGCACACTTCGTACTGAACAAGTAGTAGGGTGGTGAGAAGTGCATGGTTCGGATCGCCCATATTTCTGATTCACATCTTGGTAGTTCAATGTTTCAGTTAACAGAAAGAAGAGAGGATGCAAGACGGTGCTTCGAAAAAGCCATAGATATGGCTATGAGAAAATCTCCGGACATCATCGTTCACACAGGTGACCTCTTTCATGAAGCACTACCGCAGAATGACGACAGAAATTTTGTAATTAAAACATTCAAGAAACTGAAGGACAAGGTAGATGTATTTGTTCTCCAAGGAAATCATGATCATCCATACGGATTCAGATACAACCATAGTCCATTGATTGGGTTGGAAACAATGGGGCTCATTCATGGTACAGGGGAGAAAGCCTACAGAGGAGTCAAGAAAACATATGATGGAAAACCGGTCGAGATACATCTCCTTTCATGGACTTCCGAAAAGATGCTAGATCGTGCGCTTCATACACTTCAGCCAAAAGAGGACATAGCGCTCTTTTTCGCACACGATCTTCCGCGAAGAGGTGAAGACCTTCCAGTAACTTTCGACTATTATGGATGTGGACATAAACATACATTCAGACTCGATAAAGAGAACAATGTGGGGAGGCCTGGATCAACCTGCTATGTCAAATGGGAAACGGAGCACAAGGGATCAAAGAAACTCATTGTGGTAGACGTGGATGCATCAGGTTGTGAATATGACGTAGAGACCCTAAATGATGTGAGGGGATTCAAGTTTGTCCCACCCATAAATATCAGCAAAATGGGTCCTGAGCAAGCAGACAAGTCAATCAAAGACAGTTTAGACAATCTCTCTCCAAAAGAGAAGTCGATTATAATCCTACAGGTTAATGGCACCATAGATCCTGAAACTGAGAGGAAAATGGAGAGGGCCAAGGTCCTGCAATACGGTGAGAGGCAACACAATCCGTTGTTCTTGCATATTGCAGCAAATTGGCGATGCAGTGTTCCAGAGGATATTAAATTCTCACAACCACTGGATGTTGAAACATCTGTGGAGGAATATATGGATCATACCAAGGATGATTTGAAAGACCAGGTAAAAACGATAATGAGTAAATTTCTGGGGGATTCCAAAAAATGATTCGCAAGCTTAAGATGAAGAATTTCAAAGTTTTTCATGATCAGGAGTTTGAATTCAATCAAGGTACAACTGCGATAGTAGGACCAAATGGTTCAGGAAAAACAACAATTCTAGAGGCAATCGAGTTTGCTCTTTTCAGGAGTGTTACAAGAAAGGAAAAGGCTATCAAAAAATTCGAGGGACTTATCCGTCACTCAGCAAAGAACGCAAAGATTCACTTAGAGTTTACAGCACCTGTCAACAGAAGAGAGTACAGGGTAGAGCGGACTATTCACAAGAAAGGATCAGATGCGGACTTATTTCTGGAAAAGGATCGAGAGCCTGTGGCTACAGAACCTCTTAGAGTCGATAAGGAAATCGTAAAATTGCTTGGGATGAATAAGCACGCTTTCTCAGCCTTGACCTATGTAAGACAAGGAGAAATATTCAAACTATCACGGGATACACCAGCTAAGAGGAGGTCTGGTTTGTACTCCATGATGGGTTTGGATATCTATGACAAGCAAAGGAAAGTGGTGCACAAAGAAGTCAAGACTATGGAAGATGAAATTGAAAATATAGAATTAACAAAGACTAGATTAGAAAGTATTCGTGAACATCTTCCAAGACGAGAAGAACTTGATTCTGCTATAGGAGCTATAGACAATATAGAGAAAGATATTGGAACTAGAAAAGAGTTTGATCAATTCAGAGTTATTGTAAAGAAAGTCACTCACTCACTGAAGGCAGTCGATGATGAATTATCATCACCCAAATTGGCGAAACGACCAAAGGAAATCGAAGAGGAAACGGAGATAGCTGAGCACCTGAAAGCACTTCTTCAAACAATACCACAAGTAGCTGAAAATCAATTGAGACCTCATATTAGAACAGAAGCTCGAACTATATTCAGAGAGATTTTTGGAGATAGATATGATGATCTGGTAATTGATGATGATTTCGATATATCATTATTCGATCTTCAAGGAAATAGAGTGCCCTTGAAGTCTGCATCAGGTGGAGAAGATGTATGTGTCAATTTCGCATTACGTGTAGCAATCAATACAGCTCTGCAAAAATACTCCACTTCAACAACACCCCCAGGATTAATCATTTTGGATGAACCAGGTTCAGGATTAGATGAACAGAGACGTAGATGGTTACCAGAAGCTATAGCAGGTTTGGAAGTTGTGGATCAGGTTATTGTGGTGACACATATGGAAGAGTTGAAGGGTACAACTAATCACATGATTTCTCTAACGCCTCAAGGAAAGGGTAGACAACCGTTAGTAGATGTAGATGAGATGTTAGACATCTTCGAATAATGTTTGTTTGATATCAGAAATATTCTCACCTTTCATAATCAGACTTCGAAGTTTCAGAGCAATCTTCCTACTACCGAGAGAGATTCCACCAACTAGTACATCATCTTTTAGGACTGCTTTGAAGTATTTCCCATTCTCAGTATCAACGGACACCAAGATTTCATAATCTGGAGAATCAGGATGGATGACTCCGATGCTTGTCAAATCAATTCCAGCAACCTTCAATTGGTTTGAGGGCGTTATGCTTTCGAACTTCGCACTACCAAAATCAAGCATATTCTGAGCAGCGATTCTAGCAGTGGCAGTTGCCCAAGGGATAATCCCATGCCACTGATTGTTGTATTCCATACAATCTCCAGCAGCAAAGATTCCTTCCACCGATGTCTGCATATGTTCGTCAACTTCAATTGCTTTGTTGAATTTAATTCCAGAATTCTTGGCTATGATTGTATTCGACCGAACGCCAGTTGCAATCACAACGAGGTCTCCTACTATCTGATCACCTTGTTTGGAAACAAAGCCAGTTGCATCTTCTTCTCCAGTTATTTCTTTACCCTCAAAACCAAAGAGTACTTGGATTCCCTTATTCTCTAATTGTTTGGCAAGTACGCTACTACCTTGAGCATCCAGTTGCTCAGGGAGGAGACGGTCATCATTATCGACAACGATAGGTTCACCACCAACTTCCTTCATTGCAGCGGCAAGCTCAATTCCCAAAATTCCACCACCTACAACTATCTCCCGTCCTGCTCCTTTTACAGCATCACGGATGTCAAGTGCGTCATCAAGTGTTCTAATCACATGGACATTGTTCTTGTGGAGCCCCTCAAATGGAGGAACAAAAGGTCGACTACCAACAGCAATCAATAATGAATCATATCTACCATAGTCCTGTGAGGTTGAAATGACCGTCTTGGTATCGGTATCAATTTGAAAGACTGGAGTGGAAAGCATGAGGTCAACATCATTCTTCTCATACCATTCCAGATCATACCTGATTGTTTCCTTGATTGTCTTCCTGGTTGCTACTAGGTCAATAAGACTAGGCCGCGGATAGTAAGGATGTCTCTCATCAGTAAAAACATCAATCTCAATTTTCTTGTCTCTATTTCGAATCTCTCGAACCGCGGTCGTTGCAGCAACGCCGTTTCCAATGATACCAATTCGTGAAATCGTAAGTGACCTCCTAGAGAAAGTAGGTATGGATTCGAGTTTCAGATTATCCCTATTGAGTATGCCGACATGGTATTTCTACAGAAAATTTACAGCTCTCTTTTTATCCTATAGAGTTTTTCTTGAAATCATGTCAGGAATGGACACTTCTAAAATCCGTGCAATCCTTTTGGATCTTCATCACACAATAACAAAAACAAGGATAGGGTTCATCGGTCTAACACGAGAGGCTGCAGAGGCTGTAGAGATAGATATCTCAAAGTTCACAGATGAACAATTAGAGGAAGTACTTCAAAAAACTGACAAGTTTATCAAAGAGTTTCAGATCGAGAATGGAGTAGATATTCATTGGGGTGAAAAAACAGAACAATGGCTTGAATTCAATCGGTTCTTCATAGATAATTTGGGTATCAAAAATATTTCAGATGATCAACTGCATCGTATGGAAGTGCATTGGAAAGAGAGTATGGCATCAAATTGGGAATCATTGGTTGAAGGAGCAAAAGAAACTCTCGAAGAACTTTATCGTAGAGGATACATCCTTGGTATATGCACTCGAAGACCAGACAATCCGGAGATTCTTCTCAAAGAGTGGAATATACATCACTTACAATCCACTATTCACTACACAGCAGTTCCTGGCTATGCAAAACCAAGTCCATTCACTTTACTTAAGGCTGCAGAAGATATTGGAATCAATCCACACTTGTGTGCTTATGTAGGAAACTATGTTGATGCAGATGTTGGTGCGTCACAATCAGCAGAGATGCTACCAGTTCTCACGGTTTGGTCAGATCCCAAGGAGAAGGAACTAGCTCCAGATGGCATAATCATTATCGACAAAATCACAGAGTTAATTGATATATTCGAAGGGCCACCTAAGTAGAATCAGTTGTTACTTCTGATTCATCTGGTCCTGCTTCATCCTCGGTTTCAGGTGTTTCAACTTCTTCCTTTTTCTCCAACAATTTCCAAAACGGTCGACGAACAGTTTCTAAGAAAGATGAAAGTAACCGTAATGGTAAGATTGCTGAGCCAAGAACCACTCTCATGACTTTGTTCTTCATAGTAGCTCGTTCAGGATAGCCAATGTAAGCCAAAGTGTGTTCTTTCAAAATATCCTCTAACGCAGCAGCGAAAGCCTCTCGTTCAAGGGTTGAAAGATCAAGTCCTTTAAAGACATCACTCTTGCTAAAGCTCTTTCTATCGATAACACTCTTCCATTTGAGATACTTTGCTTTCTCCACTAAATCAGTGAGTGAATAAACCAACTCACCCAATATTGGAACCAAAGTCCTTTGGGTGTCTGTTGGTGTTGGTTCGGACTGGAGTTCTTCATATAACGACTCAACAAATTGTAATTGATCGAATGGTGGTGTAAACCAAAGCGCATGCAAGAGGCCCTCGATTTTCCTTAGGGATAATCGATCTCGTTCTTCGATATGATCAGGTATTTTGTCAAGGACTCGCTCTTTTGCCCATTCAACTGTGCTACCAGTAAGATGTCGCCACATCTTATCAAGCTCAATAACAGCAGCGGCATATCTATGGAACTTGAAGTCTAACGAGTTCTCAATATCATCTGCGGTAAGCACATCGATAGTTTTGGTATGAAACGATTTTGTTCCACCAGCAATCTCCCAGAGTCGCTTGATGAATGCGTTGACAAGACCAGTTGATCCGGGAACTTCAATCCGAAGCGCATGGTCCCCGGGTTGAGCAATAAGATATGATGAGTCCAATGCATTTTCCAGAGTTTCAAAGGAACTAAGATCGGTTGGGAAAAGATCCATCGATCCATGTCCAGTAGTGGACCAACATTGAATTTGACCAGTTTCCACATCTTTCTCGACGATGATTCGTTCTTTGTCACCGAGATGATCGAATTGGTTTGTCAACCCCTTGGAATATGCCATGACAGCATAGATAACATAGCGCTCCTTGTTAGGCTTGAGTCCAGGCATTCGTAAAATAAGACCGATAGTATCCAGAGGCTCGCTACCAGCTAGCCAAGCTCCAGTGGCTTGGTCAAATTCCCAGCGATCACCGAGTTCATAGAATACTTTTCTAAGGTCTCGTAGATCACTGGCATCCTTTGCCTTCTGAAGCGTTTCACGTTCCCAATCTTCATAGTTACGTCTCATCTTGGACATGCTTTTACGTTCAAGATCAAGCCATTTGCTTTCCACTTTTAGCTTGACCTTCAACAATTTTGTCCTCCATGTGTTATCTTCAATGGTTCTTCGGAATCATAGGTTATTATGAATATCGATGTTATCAAGTCATTTTCATTCTTCAATTGACATCTAGAGAAGTTTTCAGAATTGAGATGATATCTGAGAAGATTTCTTTTGAAGCGAGAACATTCTTCTCAACATTTTCTGGATTAACTACGAAAGTTGAATGATCACAAATACAGAGTTTAGTTTTCGAATTCACTATCCGTATAATTAGACCTGATTGAGTTGTAACTTGTTCAAGCGTCCATTCGGAAGATTTCACAAGTGGAAGTTTCTTGAATTTACTATACGCTCTATCAAGAGATTTAGGAGGAGCAACGATGATGACCCGCTCCGGCTTATGCGACGATAATCCGAGATGATATTCAATGACTGATTCCGATGGTAATGCAAATTCAACAATTATATCTATTAGGACCGATTGTTTGCCACGTTTTGTAATCTGTAGAATTACCTTTCCATTTACTTTGGGTATTGTGTCATCGATTTCTTTGATGCATCTTTCGATATAGTATTCCAGATGATGAAGATCTTCTTCAAAAGAATCTCCTTGAACCGTTTTGTAGCCACTTGTATAGCTTACAAGACCCATTATTCCTAACACAACAGTTCCCAAGAGGCACAAAGGGAGCCCTGTATAATCGCTGAATATTCCAGCTGAGGATATCACTGCCCAAACAACTATTGCGAACCATACAAGATCATTGAGGTCATCTAGAGCTCCAGAATCATATTTCCTAATTTGGAATTCCAACCTCTCAAAGAGCAGAGGAACATCACCAATACTGATACCTAGATCTTCGGACTCAAAATCATTCCCAAGCACACCAGCATCATAGAATTTTAGCTGTCTTCGTGCTACTACTCCAAAGTCATAGAACGCTCGAGTTACTGGTAAACCAAGACCAATTTGAGAACCAAGTAGTAGGAGAGATGAAGTGATGCTAGGTGTCATTGAACATAGCAGCCACATGTATGCACCATAGGTTACGAACAGCAGGGCACCAAATGCAGTATTGAGGAGGTGTTCATGTCTAACATCCCATGTGTCAATAAGAAGAAAATTGCGACTGATGACTTCCTCTATATCTCCCATTGTGAAACCTCTAATTTAGAAAATATAATGCAGCATAAAGCCTTGATGATTAAAGAGACGAGCTGATTTTTGCTCTAATCAATGAAAAAGATATCACACTGATTCTCAGTTGCTTCAAGTCGGATATGCATTCCATCCTCAAGAACATGTGTCGCATCTATTACCCCAACAACACCAATCGCTGTGTGTTCAGTTGCGGTTGTAGCAAAATTACCTAGAGATTCACCAAATTCCGCGATAACAACACGTACTGTATTGAATAGATCTGCTAGTGCTTTTGGATTTTCTTCGAAGAAGGATTCAAGATCTAATTCAAGAACAGCAATATCATCTGCGGCCCATTCACGGTTTAAATCCTCTCGTGTGCAAACTAATCTGGCAGTTCCTGAGAATTCTCCACTTTCACTGACAGATTCTCCACGTAAAATGGGGAATTGAGGTATATCATCGTTCTTTGACAAGAGTATACTCCCTCGCATGAATGTGTATGCTGTCAAATCGTTTGGAAATCGAGGACTTATGCGTTTCGGGCATAAGCTTTAGACGATTTATACGAACCTTCAACCTAATAACGAACGGTTGTTATAGTATATGCGAGGTTTCAAGATGGGTGTTTATGAGTTTGAAGAGCGGATTCCCGTCATTGGAAAGAATACATACATCAGTTCCACAGCTTCTGTAATCGGAAAGGTTACTCTTGGAGAGCAATGTTATGTTGCGCCAGGAGCCGTTATCAAGGGCGATTATGGAGAGATTGAAATCGGAGATGGAGTCAGCGTTCAGGATAATGTAATTATCCACGCCCGACCCGGTGAGAATACTATGATCGGGCACAACGTCACTCTCGGTCATGGATGTATTGTCCACAATGCTACTATTCGAGATGATGCAGTCATCGGGATGGGAGCTATTGTGTCGGACTACGCAATTGTTGGAAGCTGGTCGATCGTAGGAGAAGGTGCGGTAGTACGAGCTCGATTCGAGGTACCAGATGGAAAAATTGCAGTTGGAATTCCAGCCAAAATAATCAGCGATGTGAAAGATCATCACAAAGAGGAATTGGTGAAATTCAAGGAAGTCTACAGAGACTTAGCAAAACGATATCCAAAGGGATTGAAGAAAATAGAGTGAAAAGAAAAGGGCGTTAAGCCCCTTTCTCTCTTATACCATTGATACAAGTTTGTCTCTGTTGAATAACTTCAGTGCAATTGCCCAACCGATAACAAATACCAATATAGCGATTATCAATGTTGTAATGTTAGAAAACCAAACTAAATCAGCAGAACCTCCAGTTTCTATTCCCGTCATTGGCAAAATCATAGGAATCATGAATACCAATATTACCATAGTTGTCATTTGATATGCTTCATACACTCTTGTCACACGACTACTGATTATTATTGTGACCGCAATTACAGCAAAGATCATTATTGGAACAGCAGTAGACAAAAGGAAGATTCCTGGAAGGTCTAATATTATCAACATGGGATATCCCATGGCTACAGTAAGAACTGCGACACCTACAACCGATGCAATTGTGCTACTTACAAGAATAATCAAACTTGGAATGGCACCCGACAGTGTTTTTCCCCACAGAAGTTCTCGGTCTGAAAGGGGGGTGCATAGAAGAGGTTCCAGTGTATTCATCTCTCTCTCCCCTACAAGCGCATTCGCTGAAATCATTGTTGTTGGAATTATTGCGAATATTCCTAGTAATGAAGGACCTATTGGTCCGAGAACCGCCAGAATAATACCAAATTCTGAAGGGGGTATTAAAGCCATAAGAGATACATACATGAAGATTAACATCACAGGACCAAATGCTACAGACATAATCAATCCCATTTTCACGAATCTCAAGTCTAATGCATTCTTGAAATCCGTCTTTGCAACGGTTAGAGATTTTTTCATCATTTTTAGATTCCTCCTTTTACGACCTCTAGGTAGAGATCTTCTAATGTTGCTGCCTCTTCAGAAAATTCAATGATTTTGATGCCTTGCATTATCAAGGTCTGCATCAGTGACGAATTATTCTCCATTGGATCTTCGATTGTAACAATTATCGAGTCAACTTCTTGTTTGACGTCTTCGACAAAACCCATGGACCCAGCGATTGAAGCTGCCTTCTCGACATCTCCAACTACACGAATTCTAAACTCTTGTTTTGCAAGAAGCTTAGAACGTAATTCCTGTGTCCTTCCTTGAAGGAGAATCTTCCCCTCATCGATTATAGCAATTCTGTCACAGACTCTCTGGACCTCTGGTAAATTATGCGAATTGATCAAGAATGTTTGTTTGTACTTCTTTGAGAGTTCAAGTATTAATTCTCTAACTCGTTTCGCCGCTATCGGATCAAGAGCACTCGTTGGTTCATCTAACAAGAGCACTTTGGGTCTATGCAGTATTGCCCTACACAATGCAAGTCTTTGACGATTGCCTGTACTCAGCTCTCC